>NZ_NKUG01000030.1 GCF_014845095.1 Methylobacterium bullatum
GCTGCGAAGCAGCCTCGAAGGAGGCCTTCAGTTAGAGCGAGCTTGCTGGAGGGCTCCTTCGAGGCCTCCGCTGCGCTCCGGCGCCTCAGGATGAGGTGGCGGGTGGGAGAATGGTGTTCCCCATGTCTTGATGCTCCCATGACCTGCCCAGACTCATCGAGTCCGCGTCACACCAACCTTCATGCAGCGCGCGCCTCGACCTTGCGCCGGAGGCGGTCGAGGACGGCGCCGCCGCTCGGGCGGGTGCTGGCGCCGAAACCTTCGCGCTCGAGCCGTTCGGCGATGGAAAGGCCCGGCTCGGTCTCGGCGAGCGCCGCTTCCGTGTCGGCGGCCTCGGTCTGGAGGGCGCGCAGTCGGCTCAAGGTCGCCTCGGCTTCCTTGAGTGTCGCCCGCTCGCTCGGGTTGGCCTGAACGCCGAGGCGCCGTGCCGCCTCCGCCGCGGCGGCGATGCGGCGTCCGCGTTCGAGCTCGCTCTGCCGGCGCGTGGCGTCGGCGACGACGGAGCGGATGCGGGCGACCTCGCGGGCGAATCTCAGGCGTGCCTCACCGATGGCGTCGCGTTCGGCTTCGAGCTCCGCGATGGCCTCCGCCGCCTCGGCCGCCAGCTCCTCGCGTCCCGCCGCTAAGGCCGCCAGGGCGCGCTCTTCGAGATCTGCCGCGCGGGCTTCCACCTCGGCGAAACGCCGGCCTTCCGCCTTGTCACCCGCCATTGCGGCGGCGAGGGCCTGGCGGCTGCGCTCCAGGGAGACCCGCGTCTCCCGGATCTGCTGATCGAGGATGAGCAGGGCGTGGCGATCGATCACCTCTTCCTCGGCCCGGGCGGCGGCGCCGCGGGCGAGGAGCCGAAACAACTTGAGCATGGTGTGCCTCCGGCGTTTGAACGCTGTTCACACTCATGGTCTCGCCGATATTTGCACGCTGTTCAAGTGCTGAACTGCACACCGTTCAAAATCATGTCACGCGCTCGACCCGATCTGTCTCAGCCCCTCGCCGAGGATCATCGCCGCCGCCACGGCGATGTTGAGCGAGCGCATGCCCTCGCGGATGGGAATGACGATCCGGGCATCGGCCGCCTCGTGGACGGATGCGGGGACGCCCGCCGATTCCCGACCCAGCAGGATGCAGTCGCCGGGGAGGAAGGCGAAGGCGGTGTAGGGGAGGGCGCCGGTGGTCGTGGCGAGGACGAGCCTCGTGCCGGTCGCTTCCCGCCACTGCGAGAAGGCCGCCCAGGAGCGATGCCTCGTGATCGCCACATGGTCGAGATAATCGAGGCCCGAACGGCGCAGATGCCGGTCGGACACATCGAATCCTGCCGGCTCGATGATGTCGACGGCCACGTCGAGGCACGCTGCCATCCGCAGGATCGTCCCCGTATTCTGGGGAATGTCGGGCTGGTAGAGGGCGAGACGGAGCATCGGACCGGGCGGCTGCATTGCGTCTGCGGCATCGCCTCGCGGTTGGCACGTCGTCAAGGCCCACTACCTCAGGCAAGTCTCCAACACCGGACCAGATCATGTTTCTCGATTGGCTCGAGCGCCGCATCGACCCGTTCGCGTCCTTCGAAGACGGCCGGATGCCTCCCAAGACGGTGACGGGCTTCGCTGCCTTCTACCTGAAGCCGATGCGGGTTGCCCTGGTGCTGCTCTTCCTCGTGGCCATCGCGGCCGGAACGGTGGAAGCGTCGCTCTACCTGCTCATGGGCTGGTTCATCGATCTCCTGAACACGGCCGACCGTGCGACGGTACTGGAGGAGCACGGCTTCAAGATCGGCCTCGCGGCGATGCTGCTTCTCGTGGTGCGACCCTTCACGGTCTGGCTGCACGAGGTGATGTCGAACCAGCTCCTCGTGCCGCAGGCGACCAACCAGGTCCGCTGGCGCACGCATCTCTACACCCTCGGTCACTCGCTTTCGTATTTCCAAGCGGATTTCGCCGGCCGGCTCGCCAACCGCGTCGTTCAGGTCGGCCCGGCCGTGCGCGAACTGGCCGTGGTCTTCATCGATACGCTGCTCTACGTGGCGATTTACGCCGTCACGGCGGTGGGCCTGTTCGGCTCCATCTCCCTCTGGATGGCCCTGCCGGTGGTTGTCTGGGTCGCGGCCTATTCGGTGCTGACTTGGTGGTTCGTGCCCCGTGCCCGTGCGCGCTCCCTCGTGACGGCCGATACGCGCTCCCTCCTCATCGGTCGGATCGTCGACAGCTACACCAACATCCTCACGGTGAAGCTCTTCGCCCGCGACCGCGAGGAGCGCGCGGCCGTGCGCGACGCCATCGACGTGCATACGGTCGCCCATCTCCACCAGTTCCGGCTCGTCACCACCACCACGACGCTGCTGGGCCTGCTCAACAGCGCGCTCATCGTCGCCACCGCCACGGCCTGCTTCGTCCTGTGGCGGCGGGGCGGCATGACCACCGGCGAGGCGGCGGCGGGTCTGGCCCTCGTCCTGCGCCTGATGGCGATGTCCGGCTGGGTGATGCAGACGGTGCGCGGCATTTTCGAGAATGTCGGCGTGATCCAAGAGAGCATGCAGACGATCTCGCGGCCTCACGGGATCGTCGACCGGCCCGACGCCCGGACCCTCGCAGTGAGCGGCGGCGACATCCGCTTCGACCGGGTCGGCTTCCGCTACGGCGACGGCACACCGTCCGTCATCCAGGATTTCAGCCTGCATATCCGCCCGGGTGAGAAGGTCGGCCTTGTCGGAATCAGCGGCGCGGGCAAGACCACGCTGACCGCGCTTCTGCTTCGGCTGCACGACATCCAGAACGGCCGGATCCTCATCGACGGCCAGGACATCGCCGGCGTCACGCAGGAATCGCTGCGCGGAGCGATCGCCATGGTGACGCAGGACACCTCTCTCCTGCACCGGTCGATCCGCGACAACATCGCCTATGGCAGACCGGACGCGACGCTGGAGGAGATCCAGCGGGCGGCGCGTCTGGCGGAGGCTGACGGGTTCATTGCCGGCCTCGTCGATAACAAGGGTCGGACAGGCTACGACGCCCAGGTCGGCGAGCGGGGCGTGAAGCTCTCCGGCGGCCAGCGCCAGCGCATCGCCATCGCGCGCGTCATCCTGAAGAACGCGCCGATCCTGATCCTAGACGAGGCGACATCCGCTCTCGACAGCCAGGTCGAGGCGGCGATCCAGGACAGTCTCGACACCCTCATGCAGGGCAAGACCGTGCTTGCCATCGCGCACCGGCTTTCCACAATCGCAGCCCTCGACCGGCTGATCGTGATCGATGCCGGGCGTATCGTGGAGGAGGGGACCCATGCGGAACTGATCCGCACCGGTGGGCTCTATGCGCGCCTGTGGGAGCGCCAGTCCGGCGGCTTTCTCGGTGACGTCACGCCGACCGTCTACGAGGACGCAGCGGAATGATCGCCCTCGACGTTTCGGCTGGGGCAGCTGAGCGGCGGCGGCCCTCGCGCGGTCCGTGGCTCACGGAGCTGCGGGCGACACTGGTTCTGGCCGCCCCGCTGATCCTGACCAATCTCGCGCAGCATGGCCTCGTCACGGCCGATGTGGTGCTCCTCGGGCGTCTCGGCGCGGAGCCGCTCGCGGCCGGCGCCCTGGCGACGAGCCTCTACTTCATCCTGTTCATCTGCGGGATCGGCCTCGCCTCGGCGGTCTCCCCCCTGATCGCGGGCGCGGTCGGCCGTGGCGATTCCGCCGATGACGACGTGCGGCGCATCGTGGGGGCCGGGCTATGGGCCGTCACCATCGCGATCATCCCGGTGATGCTGGCGCTCTGGCACACCGAGCCCCTGCTTCTCGCGATGGGACAGCAGCCGAAGCTCGCCGAGGATGCCGGCCTCTACATGCGCGCCCTGCAATGGTCGATGTGGCCGGCTTTGGCGTTCATGGCCCTGCGCGCCAGCCTCTCCGCCCTGGAGCGGCCCGGCTGGCCCCTAGCCATCAGCATCGCGGCGCTGCCGGTGAATGTCGGGCTCGCAATCTGGCTCGCCTTCGAGGGGCCGGGGCTGCTCGGCCTCGGTATGGTCGGTGTCGGCCTCGCCACGACGCTGGCCGCGTTTCTGTCCCTGGCCGCCCTCGTCGGCGTGATGATGCTGGCGCCGTCCCTTCGCCGGCGACGGCTCTTCCTCGGTGTCTGGCGCCCCAATGCCGCGCGCCTCGCGACCATGTTCCGCCTCGGCCTGCCCATGGCGGCGACGGGTCTGGCCGAGGCGAGCCTGTTCGAGGCCGCCGTCCTCGGCATGGGCCTGTTCGGTACGGCGCCGCTTGCGGCCCATGCGGTGACGATCCAGATCGCCGCGATCTGCTTCATGGTGCCCAACGGCATCGGTCAGGCGGCCACGGTGAGGGTCGGCCGCGCCTTCGGGGCGGGGGATCGCATGGCCATGCGCCGGGCCGGCACCATCGCGATCCTCCTGGGCTTCGGCTTCATGAGCGCATGCGCCCTCGCGCAGGTGACCCTGCCGCGCCCGCTGATCGGGCTGTTCCTCGATCTGGAGGCTCCCGGCAATGCCGAAGTGATCCCCTATGCGATCACCTTCATCGGCTTTGCCGCACTCTTCGCCATGGCGGACGGCATCCAGTCGGTGGCGCTCGGCGGCCTGCGGGGGATGCAGGACACGCGCATTCCCATGGCCATCGCCCTGTTCGGCTACTGGATCGTCGGCATTCCGGCCGGCATCCTTGCCGCCTGGGGGCTCGGATACGGCGGCTCGGGGATCTGGATGGGCTTCTGCGCCGGTCTGGCGGTGGTCGCCGTGATGCTGGTGCGGCGCTGGCTGTCCCTCAGTGGCAGCGTCATTGTGCGCCCGTGACGAATGCCGCGTCCCGTCACGGACCTACTCTGGACAAATTCGCATCTGGCGTGCCAGACAAACGTGCCTCAGAAGGCTCGTCTCGGGTGACGCCCGGTCGCATTGCACCGCCCGGTACAATCGTGTCTGCGTCTGCGCTGCGTGCTTCTTTCGAGCGCCTCTAATTGTCGGCGAACGGAAGCGGCGCGTCCTCGATCTGCGGGCGGCCCGAGCCGGCGCCATCCTGACCGGAGTGTCCATCTTGGCGAACACCCCTCCCACATCAGGTCCCGACGGCTCCCGCCGCGACTTCCTGTTCCTGGCGACCGGTGCGGGCCTCGCCGTGGCCGCCGGTGCGTTGGCCTGGCCCTTCGTGGCGTCGATGGCGCCCGACGCGGAAGTGATCGCGGCCGGCGCCCCCCTCGAAGTGGATCTCACGCCGATCCAGGAGGGCCAGATCGTCAACGTGTTCTGGCGCGGCAAGCTGATCTTCGTGCGGAACCGTTCCGAGAAGGAGATCAAGGAATCCGAGGCCGTGAAACTCAGCGAGCTCATCGACCCTCAGCCCGATTCCGCCCGCGTCAAGGAAGGCCACGCCAAATGGCTCGTGGTCTACGGCAACTGCACCCATCTCGGCTGCGTACCGATCGGGCATCAGGGCCAGTACGAAGGCTGGTCCTGCCCCTGCCACGGCTCGCTCTACGACACGTCCGGCCGCGTGCGCCGTGGACCGGCGCCGACCAACCTGCCGGTTCCCCCCTACGCGTTCCTCAACGACACCAAGATCCGGATCGGTGAAGACGGCGGTAAGGCCGTCGCCTGATCTCGGGACCATCGCCCATGGGCGGTGAGGGAGGGGGTCCGACGCGCGAGGGCACGCGACGGATCAGAGCGAAACAGACTTCGAAGCGGGTAACCACATGAGCGGTCACGCCACCTACGTCCCCAAGAGTCGGATCGCCAAGTGGTTCGAATCGCGGCTGCCCATCGTCGGGCTGGTCCATTCGTCGTTCATCGCCTTCCCGGTTCCGCGAAACCTCAACTATTTCTGGACCTTCGGCGCCATCCTGATGGCAATGCTGATGTCGCAGATCGTCACCGGCATCTGGCTGGCGATGCATTACGATCCCTCCGCCGGCAACGCCTTCAACTCCGTCGAGCATATCATGCGCGACGTGAATTACGGCTGGTTGCTCCGCTACATGCACGCCAACGGCGCCTCGATGTTCTTCGTGGCGGTCTACGTCCACATCTTCCGCGCGCTCTATTACGGGTCGTACAAGGCCCCGCGCGAGGTGCTCTACATCCTGGGCGTCATCATCTACCTTCTGATGATGGCCACCGCCTTCCTCGGCTACACCCTGCCGTGGGGCCAGATGAGCTTCTGGGGCGCCACCGTCATCACCAACATCCTGGCCGCGATCCCGATCGTCGGCGACACGATCCAGAGCCTGCTCTGGGGCGGCTATTCCGTCGGCAACCCGACGATCAACCGCTTCTTCTCGCTTCACTACCTGCTGCCCTTCATGATCCTCGGCGTCGTGGTCCTCCACGTCTGGGCACTGCACGTCACCGGTCAGAACAACCCGACCGGCATCCCGATCAAGAGCGGCAAGGACGCGGTGCCGTTCACGCCCTACGCGACGATCAAGGACGTCTTCGCCGTCGTCGTGTTCTTCGTCTTCTTCGCCTACTGGATCTTCTACCAGCCGAACTACCTGGGCCACGCGGACAATTACGTCCCCGCCAACGCCTCGGTGACACCCGCCCACATCGTGCCGGAATGGTACTTCCTGCCCTTCTACGCGATCCTCCGCGCGGTGCCGGACAAGCTGGGCGGCGTCATCCTGATGTTCAGCGCCGTGATCATCCTGGCCTTTGCGCCCTGGCTCGACACGTCGCGGGTCCGCTCGGCCAACTACCGCCCGATCTACCGCCAGTTCTTCTGGCTGTTCGTGGCCGTCTGCGTGATTCTCGGATGGCTCGGCGCCAAGCCACCGGAAGGCGGCTACGTCCTCGCCTCGCGGATCTGCACCGCCTACTACTTCGCGCATTTCCTCATCGTGATGCCGCTGGTGGGGCTGTTCGAGACGCCGAAGGCCATGCCGGGATCGATCCTGGAGAGCGTGACCGGACCTCATCCGCAATATGGCGGTTCGGGTATGCCAGCCGGTGCGGCCGCCGCGCCATCGTCGAAGGGTTGAGGTGCGGATCGTGAACAGCATGAACACATCGCGCGTCCTCGCCGCCACGCTCATCGCGATCCTTCTCGGCTCGGCTTCGGCCGGCGCCGAGGACAGTCACTCGACCCCGAACCCGCCCCGCGAGAAGTGGAGCTTCGCCGGCGTGTTCGGCAAGTTCGACGAGGCCCAGCTGCAGCGCGGCTTTCAGATCTATCGGGAGGTCTGCTCCAACTGCCACAGCATGAACCTCGTGAAGTTCCGCAACCTCGCCGAGAAGGGCGGGCCGGGCTTCACGGCGGGTCAGGTCAAGGCTCTTTCGGCCGAGTACAAGATCAAGGACGGGCCGAACGATTCCGGCGACATGTTCGAGCGGCCCGGTCGCCCGGCCGACGCCTTCCCGTCGCCCTTCCCGAACGAGAAAGCCGCCGCCGCCGCCAATGGCGGCAAGGCCCCGCCCGACTTCTCGGTGCTGGCCAAGGCCCGCACCTACGAGCGCGGCTTCCCCTACTTCATCTTCGATGCGATGCCCTTCATCGGCTATTCGGAACAGGGCGTGGACTACATCCATGCGCTCCTGAACGGCTACGAGGACGCCCCGAAGGGAATGGATGTCCCGGCGGGCACGAACTACAACAAGTACTATCCCGGCCATCTCATCGCGATGGCGAAGCCCCTGAGCGACGGCCAGGTGACCTACGCCAAGGGCGCCGACGGCAACCCCGTCGTTCCCGAGACGGCGGAGCAATACTCGCACGACGTGGCGGCGTTCATGTCCTGGGCGGCCGAGCCGCACATGGAGGCCCGCAAGGCCCTGGGCTTCCGCGTCATCCTGTTCCTGCTCGTCCTGTCGGGCCTTCTCTACTACGTGAAGAAGAAGGTCTGGGCGGATGTGGGCGGCGAAGCTCATGGCATGCAGCCGGAGCTTCACAAGACGAGCTGAGCCCCTTAAAGGCGGATCACGACGAACGGGCTCGCTGTCGCGGGCCCGTTTTCGTTTCCACCATGACGGCGCGCCCGACGCGCCATCGCGACGACGACAGGAGATTCGGCATGACCGCAGCAGTGCTCGGCGTGATGGGCGGATCCGGTGTCTACGATCTGCCGGGCCTCGAAGACATTCGCGAGGAGGCGATCGGTTCTCCCTGGGGAGAGCCCTCCGATTCGCTGCGGATCGGCCGGATCGGCGCGACCAAGGTCGTGTTTCTGGCGCGTCACGGACGCGGCCACCGCCTTTCTCCGTCCGGCATCAACTACCGCGCCAATATCGACGTCATGAAACGGGCCGGCGTCACCGACCTCGTGTCGATCTCGGCCTGTGGGTCGTTCAGGAGCGAGCTGCATCCGGGCCTGTTCGTCCTCGTCGACCAGTTGGTCGACCGCACCCATGGCCGGGAATCCTCGTTCTTCGGAAATGGCTGCGTCGCCCACGTGCCCTTCGCCCACCCCGTCGGGCCGGCCCTCCAGGCTCGCATCGCCGCAGCGGCAGCGGCCGAGGATCTGCCGATCCATCGCGGCGGCACTTATGTCTGCATGGAAGGCCCGCAATTCTCGTCCTTCGCCGAGTCCCGCACCTACAAGGGCCTGGGCTACGACGTGATCGGCATGACCAACATGCCCGAAGCCAAGCTCGCCCGTGAGGCGGAGATCACCTTCGCCACCATCGCCATGGTGACGGATTTCGATTGCTGGCATCCGGGCCATGCCGATGTGGACGTGGCCTCCGTCGTCGCCGTCGCCCGCGCGAATGCGGACAAGGCCGCCCGCCTCGTCTCGCGGATCGCCCGCGATTTCCCCGCGGAGCGGGAGGAATGCCCCGCCGGCTCGCATCGCGCCCTCGACGGCGCGATCATGACGGCTCCGTCCCACCGCGATCCCGAGCTGCTAGCCAAGCTCGACGCGGTGGCGGGCCGGGTCCTCGCCGCCTGACCATGCAGGCATTCGATGGCAAGGCCTTCCCACGAGAAGGCATTTGCCTCTAGAGCGTTGATCCCGATATCCCATCCGGATCGATGATCCGGTGTATGCGTTCGGCATCGAGCTGAGACGTTGCATCGATCATCCACGCCGATGCTTCAGAAGACGGCCCTTCACGTGACGGTCAAACCATGAGCGACCCTTCGACGATGCGTTCCGCGAGCATCAGCCGCCGCACGGCGGAGACCGACGTCCACGTGTCCATCGGGCTCGATGGGACCGGCAAGGCGGCGATTTCGACGGGGGTCGGGTTCTTCGACCATATGCTGGAGCTCTTCGCCCGGCACGGGCTGTTCGACGTGGAGGCCAAGGTCACCGGCGACCTCCATGTGGATCACCACCACACCGTCGAGGATACCGGAATCGCCCTCGGTCAGGCCTTTGCCCAGGCACTGGGCGATAAGCGGGGCATCGCCCGCTACGCGGACATCCACCTGCCCATGGACGAAGCGCTGACGCGGGTCTCCATCGACATTTCCGGGCGGCCGTTTCTCGTCTTCCGCACCGCCTTCAAGGCGGAGAAGATCGGGCAGTTCGACACCGAACTGGTGCGCGAGTGGTTCCAGGCCTTCGCCATGAATGCCGGGATCACCCTGCACGTCGAGACCTTGTACGGTGACAACGCTCACCATATCGCGGAGAGCTGCTTCAAAGGCTTGGCCCGCGCCTTGCGGAAAGCCGTTGCGGTCGATCCGCGTGAGGAAGGTCGCATCCCCTCGACGAAGGGTTCTCTGTAGGGCTTTCACGGGCGGGAAGAGGCGGACACACGCATGCGCACCTACACGTTCCATCTGTCATCGGACACCGTCGCCGGCGAATCCCACGGCCTCGAGAGTGCCGTCCTGGTTCCGGACGGCTTCTCGCTCCGGGCGTTCGTGTTCGGTCCGCTGTGGTTCTTCTTCCATCGGCTTTGGCTGGCCGGTCTCGGTGTGCTGGCCCTGCTCGTGGCAGCCAGTTTCGCCGGCCGTTTCCTGGGGCTCGGCACCTTCGCGGGCTTCCTGATCACCGTCCTGCTCCTCCTCCTCGTGGGGATGGAGGCGTCCAGCCTACGCCGCTGGACCTATGCCAGGCGTGGTCGTCCCGCCCGCGATGCCGTGGTCGCTCATTCCGCCGAAGAGGCCGAGATCAAGGCCGTGAACCGCTGGCTGACGGCTCCCCCCGTGGTCCGCTCGGGTCCGAGCGCCTATCCCGCGGCATCTCTGCGTCCGGTCGATACCGCCCTCGGTATGTTCCCCTTCGCCGAGCCCCGTCGGTCATGATGTCCGAGACCGTCGCGATCATCGATTACGGGTCGGGTAACCTGCATTCGGCCGCCAAGGCGTTCGAGCGCGCCGCCCGCGAGGCGGGACTTGGCGCGACCCGCATCGTCGTCACCAGCGATCCCGACACGGTGTCGTCCGCCGACCGCGTGGTTCTCCCCGGTGTCGGTGCCTATGCCGATTGCCGCAAGGGCCTCGATTCCGTCGACGGCATGGTCGAGGCGATGACGCATGCGGCGCAAGACCGGGGCCGCCCGTTCCTCGGCATCTGCGTCGGCATGCAGCTCCTCGCAAGCCGGGGCCTCGAATACGAGATCACGCCGGGGTTCGGCTGGATCGCCGGCGACGTCCGCCCGATCCGCCCGTCCGATCCCGACCTCAAGATCCCGCATATGGGGTGGAACACCCTGCGGCCCGAGCGTCCGCACGCGCTCCTCGACGGCATCCCCACGGGGGAGGATGGGCTGCACGCCTATTTCGTGCACAGCTACGCCCTCGACCCGACGGACCGGACGGATGTGGTCGCGGAGAGCGAGTATGGCGGACCGGTCACCGCCCTCGTGGCCCGGGACAACGTCGCCGGCACCCAGTTCCACCCTGAGAAGAGCCAGCATCTCGGTCTGGCACTGCTCGCGAACTTCCTGCGTTGGCGCCCGTAGACGGCCCATCGGCTCATCGACATTCAGAAAGCGACATTCACCGTGATCCTGTTTCCGGCGATCGATCTCAAGGAAGGGCGTTGCGTTCGCCTCGTCCAGGGGGACATGGCGCAAGCCATCGTCTTCAGCGACGATCCGGCCGCCCAGGCGAGCGTGTTCGAGGAGCAGGGCTTCTCCTGGCTTCACGTGGTCGATCTCGACGGCGCCTTCGCCGGCGCTCCGATGAACGCCTCCGCCGTCGATGCCATCCTCGCCCGCACGAACCTTCCGGTCCAGCTCGGCGGCGGTATCCGCGAGATGCGCACCGTCGAGGCCTGGATCGAGAAGGGTGTCAGTCGGGTCATCATCGGCACGGCCGCCGTACGCGATCCGGCCTTCGTGCGCGAGGCGGCCCGCCTGTATCCGGGCAAGATCGCCGTCGGTGTCGATGCCAAGGACGGTCGCGTGGCGGTGGAAGGCTGGGCCAAGACCTCCAGCACGACGGCTGAGGAACTCGGACGTCGGTTCGAGGACGCGGGCGTTGCCGCCATCATCTACACGGACATCGCCCGCGACGGCATCCTCAAGGGCCTGAACATCGAGATGACCCTCGCCCTCGCCGAGGCCGTGACGATCCCGGTCATCGCCTCGGGCGGCTTGGCCTCCATCGAGGATGTCCATCGTCTGCTGGAGCCGGATTGCGCGATGCTGGCCGGCGCGATCACCGGGCGGGCGCTCTATGACGGCCGCATCGACCCGCGCGAAGCGCTCGCCGCCATCGCCCGCAAGGCGGCCGCGTAGGCCTTCGTCGTTCCTCGTTCGCAAGAGATATGAAAAAGCCGCGCGTCCCATGGGGCGCGCGGCTTTTTCGTTTCCCGCGAATAGCGGCGCGAAAGGCCGCTCTTGTCAGAGGCCGCCCTTGTCAGAGGCCATTCTTGGCACCCGGCACGATGCTCGTGCCCGAGCCGCTGCCGAACGGCTCGTACTTGGTGAGGCCGCGGAACAGCTGGCCGAGGAAGGCGCGATCCGCGCCGCTGGTCGGCGTGGTGCGCTCGATGAAGTCGAACACCTTGCCGTCCTGCAGGCCGTAGAGGGCGATACGCTCCACCTTGAAGCCGGCGTTGAAATAGATGGTGGTGACCTTCTGGTCCTCCACCTGCTCCCCGAGGAACAGCACCGTGCGGCGCGAGTTCTGGGTGATGTAATACCACGTCTTGTTGCCGACGGTGGAGACCGTGGACGGAGAGCCGAGGATCTGGAGGACCTGCTCCGCGCTCATGCCCGGCTTCACCGTGGCGAGGGCGGCTTGATCGATCTGGTATCCGTGCCGGAGATCCTCACCGATGCAGCCGGAGATTCCCACGCCGACAAGGCCGATGACGGCGAGACGGCTGATCGACGAGACGAAACGGCGCGACATCAGCCACCCTTGATCCGTTGAGACAACACGACGTTTGAACGTCATAGCTCGGTGCCGATCTCCACCTGGACGTTCCGGTGGAGCTTGCGCCCTGGCTGTCGGTTGCCGTACCGCGAGGTTATGGTTTTGACAAGGCAAGCTCGGCCACACCCCTCCCGCCTCCGGTGGACGGCATGATTTCGCGATTCTTCAAGCGAAGCTCCGCGCGCGCCAGCGTCGTTGAGGCGTTGCATCTGCGGATCAACGAAGCCTCGCGGGAGCCGGCCCTCTATACCCATCTCGGCGTCCCCGACACCGTGGAGGGTCGTTTCGAATGCCTGACGCTCCACGTCATCCTGGTCCTGCGGCGGATGAACCAGTTGCCGCAGCCCGCGGCGGACATCGCCCAGGATCTGATCAACGCAGTCTTCCTGCAGCTGGATTCCTCGCTGCGCGAACTCGGTGTCGGCGATTTCGGCGTGCCCAAGCGCATGAAGAAACTGGGTGCGGCCTTCTACGGTCGTGCGGCGGGTTACGACGGCGCCCTCGATGCGAGGGACGAGGACGGCCTGAAGGCCGCCCTGGCGCGCAACGTCATCGGTACCGAGACGCCGGAGGCCGGTGCCGGCCTAGCGCGCTACGTGCTGAGCAGCGTCGACCTGCTCGATGGACGCGACCTCGATCACCTCATATCGCACGGGCCGGGCTTCCCATCCCCGCTGAACCTCAACCAATCGGGAGATATCTGACATGACGGCAAAGTCGGCGGTTGCGCCCTTGTCGCGGCCCTTCCGGGTCGACCGCCTGCCCAGGGACAGGGCAGGAATCGTCATCAAGGCGACACCGGAGGAGGAGGCGGCCCTGGCTGCGGATTTCCGAATCCCGGCCGTCCGCGACCTCGTGGGCCAGCTGCAATGGAGCGGAACGTCCGCGCATCTCGTCATCACCGGCACGGTCTCGGCCGTCGTCACGCAGGTCTGCACGATCAGCCTGGAGCCGTTCGAGGCGGAGGTTTCCGAGCCCGTCGAGATCGTGTTCAGCGATCGCGAACCGGAGAAGGAGGCCGGCGACGAGGAGACCGACATCCCGGATCCGATCGTCAACGGCACGATCGACCTCGGACAGGTCACCGCCGAATTCCTGGCGCTCGGCCTCGACCCTTATCCGCGCAAGCCCGGCATCGCCTTCGAGCCGGTGGCCGAGGAGCGGGAATCGCCGCTGGCCATCCTCAAGACGCTGAAGCAGGACGACGCGTGAATTCCGGCCCCGGCAACGGATTTGCAGAGTGACGGAGCCGGGGGCGAACCGCGGATTCCGCAAAAGCTGAGATTTCGTTTGCCCGCCGGGCTCGAACCGCTATTTTCCGCCGCGCCGAGGAAGGGTCCGCCCATGCGGGTTCAGGCCTCTCGTCGATCCCGTCTCGCCGAAGGGCGTTCCGTCGATCCTTCGCTCGAGAAGGGTCTGTCCATCCTGAAAGAGGCCTCCGGCCGAACCTCATGTCCCAAAGAGTGTGCATCTCGCTCGACGCCATGGGCGGCGACCACGGTCCCACGACCGTGGTGCCGGGCGCCGCCATCGCGCGCGAGCGCCATCCCGAGATGACGTTCCTGATGTTCGGGGACGAGGCCATCCTCGCCCCGCTGGTGGCGGCCGAACCACGCCTGAAGGGGGCGGTGGAGATCAGGCACACCACCGTGGCGATCTCCATGGACGAGAAGCCGAGTCAGGCCGTCCGCTCCGGGCGCGGCAAGTCTTCGATGTGGCGCGCGATCCAGGCGGTCAAGGACGGGGAAGCCGATGCGGCCGTCTCCGCCGGCAATACCGGCGCACTCATGGCGATGTCGAAGATCTGCCTGAAGACCTTGGCCGGCATCGAGCGCCCTGCCATCGCCTGCCTCTGGCCCACCGTGCGCGGCGAGAGCGTCGTCCTGGATGTGGGCGCCACCATCGGCACTGATGCAGAGCATCTCGTGGAGATGGCGCTGATGGGCGCCGCCATGGCCAGGATCGTGTTCGATCTGGATAAGCCGACGGTGGGCCTGCTCAATGTCGGGACCGAGGAGATGAAGGGCAACGAGGCGGTGAAGGAAGCCGCCCGGCGCCTGCGCGAAAGCGATCTGCCGAACCTGACCTATCACGGCTTCGTGGAAGGCAACGACCTCGGCAAGGGCACCGTGGACGTGGTGGTCACCGAAGGCTTCACCGGCAATATCGCGCTGAAGACCGCGGAGGGCACGGCCAAGCAGATCGGCAGTTACCTGCGCGCGGCCATGAGCCGGACCCTCTCGGCCAAGATCGGCTACTTCTTCGCCCGGCAGGCCTTCAAGGCATTGCGCGACAAAATGAACCCGAGCCGGGCCAATGGCGGCGTGTTCCTCGGCCTCGAGGGCATCGTCATCAAGAGCCATGGCTCGGAAGACGCCCATGGCTTCGCGGCCGCCGTCGATCTCGCGCACGATATGGCGCGGCACGACCTGATGCGGACCATTCGCGACATGCTCGAACTCACGCCCATGGCCGCCTCCGCATGAGGTGGTCGATGCCGGATCGGATCTGACATGGCGGTTACACGCTCCGTAGTGGTGGGAACGGGCTCGGCCCTGCCCGCACGTCTCGTGACGAACGACGAGTTGACGAAGACCGTCGACACGTCCGACGAATGGATCGTGCAGCGCACGGGCATCCGCCAGCGCTACCTCGCGGGTGCCGGCGAGACCACGTCGACCTTGGGGATCGCGGCCGCCAAAGCCGCCCTGGACGATGCCGGGCTCGGGCCGGAGGATATCGACCTCGTCCTCTGCGCCACCTCGACGCCGGACCATACGTTCCCCTCGGTGGCGACCCAGATCCAGGCGGGGCTGGGCATCCGCTCCGGCTTCGCCTTCGATATCCAGGCGGTCTGCGCGGGCTTCGTCTACGGCGTCTCCACCGCCGACAAGTTCATCGCGAGCGGAAGCGTGCGGCGCGCCCTCGTGGTCGGCGCCGAGACGTTCTCGCGCATCCTCGACTGGGAGGACCGCACGACCTGCGTGCTGTTCGGCGACGGCGCCGGGGCGATCGTCCTCGAGGCCCAGGACGGGGAAGGGACGAACGAGGATCGCGGCGTGCTCACCAGCCATCTGCGTTCCGACGGACGGCACCGTGAGAAACTCTACGTCGATGGCGGACCCGGCTCCACCGGCACGACCGGTCATCTGCGGATGGAGGGCAAGGAGGTCTTCCGCTTCGCCGTGGGCTCCGTAACGGATGTCATCGCCGACGCATTCGCCGCCACGGGGACGAGCGCCGACGACCTGACATGGTTCGTGCCGCATCAGGCGAACCGTCGCATCATCGAGGCCTCCGCCGACAAGCTCGGTATAGACCGCGGTAAGGTCGTCCTCACAGTCGACCGGCATGGCAATACCTCGGCGGCGTCCATCCCGCTCGCCCTCGATGCGGCCCGCAAGGACGGTCGGATCAAGCGCCGCGACCTCGTCATGATCGAGGCCATCGGCGGCGGTTTCACCTGGGGTGCCGCCCTGATCCGCTGGTGAGGCGAGCCCGGGGTCGAGCACACTGCCGAGGCTTGACCATCAAGTCCTGTTGACCTGCGGCTTAACGCAGATTAGCGTGTCCGATCATAGAGATACGTCAGAAAATACGATTCGTTTTGGGGAATGACGCATGGCAGGGAAGACGGTCACACGCGCCGATCTGAGCGAGGCCGTCTATCAGCAGGTCGGGCTGTCGCGGACGGAATCGGCAGCGCTCGTCGAAACCGTGCTGTCCGAGATCTGCACCTGCCTCGCTTCCGGTGAAACGGTGAAGCTGTCGTCGTTCGGGTCCTTCGTCGTTCGCGGCAAGGGCCGGCGCGTGGGCCGCAACCCCAAGACCGGCGTCGAAGTGGCCATCGAGCCGCGCCAGGTCATGGTATTCAAGCCGTCCAACGTGCTCAAGTCCCGGATCAACGGCGTCAACGGCGTCGCGGAACAAGACGACGATTGAGGTCTTCCATGTCGCTGGCAGTCAAGGTTCCTGCCGATAGGGCGCGGGGCGGGGACGGCTCCTTCGAGGGGAGTGGTCCCGGCTCCGTGGACAATCGCGACACGATGGAAAAACGCCCCGGGGCATTTCGCACGATCAGCGAAGTGGCCGACGAGCTCGACGTGCCGCAGCACGTTCTCCGGTTCTGGGAGACGAAGTTCGCCCAGGTCAGGCCGGTGAAGCGCGCGGGTGGTCGGCGCTATTACCGGCCGGAAGACGTAGACCTGATCAGGGGTATCCGACGCCTGCTCCATGAGCAGGGCTACACCATTCGCGGTGCTCAGCGCGTTCTGAAGGAGAACGGCATCCGCTTCGTCCAGTCGGTGGGGCGCGGCGAGGCCGAAGTGGCGGCCCCAACCCAGCGAGATCTGGACACCGGGGAATACGAGGCCGACGAAGAGGTCGCTCCCGGCGCGGCAAGCGACGACGACCGGCTCGGTGACGACCGGCTGGCCCTGCAGGCCGTCCTCGACGACCTCCATGCATGCCGCGATGCGTTGCAGACCCTGAGCGACCCGTCGGATCTCGCAATCCGCTCCTGCTAGGACGATCGCGCGGCTCGGGTGTCGAAGGAAACGCCGCGATACCCTCGACGGCGGGCTCCCCCCTTCCCACATGCAGCGGGCCACGGCGGTCACACACACGTCAGCCCATAAGGTCGCCAGGCATCACCGGAGACCGCCCGATGTACGCCGCCAAATCGAATGCCTTTCTCGCAGCAGGCCTGTTTCTCGCGCTCGCCAGCGCCCCGGCCATGGCCCAGGATACGGCGACCCGCACCGAGACCGCGGCCCCCGGAAAGAGCGTCCGCATCCTCATCGCCTCGAACCTGAAGGACGATTGCAAGCCGGGCTCCATGCCGGAGATCCGCATCAGCACCTCGCCCAAGAACGGCTCGCTCATCACCAAGACCGGCAGCGTCACCACCCCGTCGAGCCACAAATGCCCCAACAAGAAGACCGCCGCGACGGGCGTCTTCTATCAGAGCAAGGACGGCTTCACCGGCACGGACGAGGTCGTGGTCGAGGTCAAGAAAGCCGACGGGAAAACCAGCACCCAGACCATCACCATCACCGTCGGCGGCTCGGCCGTGAAGGGCGGGGACGACACGAAGAAGAGTGCCACGGACCTGTGATCCGGCCCTGAGCCCCTTCGACATCACGGGTCCGGCGGTTGCGATTCTCACCGCCGGGCACCGTACTGTGGCAAGCTTCCCACGCTCGATTGCCGTCGCGACCGCACTGCGACAAAACTGGGCCTGTCAGTTGCATCCGAGCCGAGACAGGATGAAGCTGCGTCAGTCGTGAAGGGATCGGGATGCCAATGCCATCGACGAACGACCTGTTCCAGAGCTTTGCCCGCGGTTACGAGGCCCGCCGCGATACGGAGATGAGCCTTTCCGAGTTCATGGAGGCTTGCCGGGACGAGCCCCTCATGTACGCCACCGCGGCCGAGCGTATCCTCGACGCGATCGGCAAGCCGGAATTCGTGGACACCGCCAAGGACGCCCGTCTCGGCCGGGTATTCATGAACCGGACGATCCGGGTCTATCCCGCCTTCTCCGAGTTCTACGGCATGGAGGAGACGATCGAACGGATCGTCTCGTTCTTCCGCCACGCGGCGCAGGGCTTGGAGGAGCGCAAGCAGATCCTTTACCTCCTCGGCCCCGTCGGCGGCGGCAAGTCGTCCCTCGCCGAACGCCTCAAGGCCCTGATGGAGGTCCACCCCATCTACGTGCTGAAGGCCGGCAACGAGGTCTCGCCGGTCTTCGAGAGCCCGCTGGGCCTGTTCGACCCCGAGGTGATGGGCGCCGAGATCCAGGAGCGCTACGGCATTCCGCGCCGTCGCCTCACCGGCCTGATGAGCCCCTGGGCCTTGAAGCGCCTCGACGAGTTCAACGGTGACATCTCGCAGTTCAAGGTGATCAAGGTACGGCCCTCGCGCCTGCGCCAGATCGGCATCGCCAAGACCGAGCCCGGCGACGAGAACAACCAGGACATCTCGTCCCTCGTCGGCAAGGTGGACATCCGCCGTCTCGAGACCCTGTCCCAGGCGGACCCGGACGCCTACTCCTATTCCGGTGGCCTCAACCGGGCGAACCAGGGCGTCCTCGAATTCGTCGAGATGTTCAAGGCGCCCATCAAGATGCTGCACCCGCTGCTCACGGCGACGCAGGAGGGCAATTACGTCGGGACCGAGAATATCGGTGCGATCCCGTTCACCGGCATCATTCTGGCGCACTCGAACGAGTCCGAGTGGCAGACTTTCAAGACTAACAAGAACAACGAAGCCTTCATCGACCGTATCTACGTCATCAAGGTGCCCTACTGCCTGCGGGTGACCGAAGAACAGCGGATCTACGAGAAGCTGGTCTCGGGCTCCGAACTTGCGGACGCGGCCTGCGCCCCCGGCACGCTGGAAATGCTGGCCCGGTTCTCCGTGCTCTCCCGCTTGCGCGAGCACGCCAATTCCAACGCCTTCTCGAAGATGCGCGTCTATGACGGCGAATCCCTGCGCGAGGTCGATCCCCGCGCCCGTTCCATGCAGGAATACAAGGATGCGGCCGGCGTCGACGAGGGGATGGACGGCATCTCCACCCGCTTCGCCTTCAAGGTGATGGCGGCCACGTTCAACCACGACACGACGGAAGTCTCGGCCGACCCCGTCCATCTCATGTACACGCTGGAACAGTCCCTGCGCCGCGAGCAGCTGCCGCCGGAGACCGAGAAGCGCTATCTCGAGTTCATCAAGACCGAACTCGCGCCGCGCTATGCCGAGTTCATCGGCCATGAGATCCAGAAGGCCTATCTCGAATCCTATCACGATTACGGCCAGAACCTGTTCGACCGTTACATCGACTACGCCGATGCCTGGATCGAGGATCAGGACTTCAAGGATTCCGAGACCGGGCAGCTCCTCAACCGTGAACTCCTGAACCAAGAGCTCACCAAGATCGAGAAGCCGGCCGGCATCGCCAACCCGAAGGATTTCCGCAACGAGGTCGTCAAGTTCGCCCTTCGCTCGCGGGCTCAGCATGGCGGGCGCAACCCGTCCTGGACGTCCTACGAGAAGCTACGCGAGGTGATCGAGCGGCGGATGTTCAGCCAGGTGGAGGAACTGCTTCCGGTCATCTCCTTTGGTTCCAAGAAGGACGGCGAGACGGAGAAGAAGCACGGTGAGTTCGTCGATCGCATGATCGCGCGAGGCTATACCGAGCGGCAGGTCCGCCGTCTGGTGGAGTGGTACATGAGGGTGAAGCAGGCGGGTTAGGACGGCGACACGTCCGGTCGCGGGCTAAGCAGGTTCGCGTTGGCAAGCCAACGCTTCGCCCTGCTCAGCTCTTTGATGTGTCGCAGGTTTTGATCGCAGAACCGGGGCCACTTCTGCGAAACC
>NZ_NKUG01000300.1 GCF_014845095.1 Methylobacterium bullatum
CCCCTTGCCCGCCACCGAGATCCCCGCGATCCGGCACGATTGGACCGTGGCCGAGATCCAGGCGATCCACGACCTGCCGCTCCTCGACCTCGTGTTCCGGGCGGCACAGGTCCACCGCGCCCATAACGACCCGGCCGATATCCAGCGCGCCGCCCTGCTGTCGATCAAGACCGGCGCCTGTCCCGAGGATTGCGCCTATTGCCCGCAATCGGCGCACCACAAGGGCACCGGCCTGCCGCGCGAGCGCCTGATGGCGGTGGACAAGGTGCTTAAGGAGGCCGCCGCCGCGAAAGCCGCCGGAGCCCATCGCTTCTGCATGGGCGCCGCCTGGCGCCAGCCCAAGGACGGCCCGGAATTCGATGCCGTCCTCTCCATGGTGCGCGGTGTCCGCGGCCTCGGAATGGAAGCCTGCGTCACGCTCGGCATGCTCACCCCGTCCCAGGCGGGCCGCCTCGCCGAGGCCGGGCTGACCTCCTACAACCACAACCTCGATACCGGCCCGGATTTCTACGGCGACATCATCTCGACGCGGACCTACGAGGATCGCCTCAACACCCTTCAGAACGTGCGCGATGCCGGGATCGGCGTCTGTTGCGGCGGCATCGTCGGCATGGGTGAGGGCGTGAAGGACCGCGCGGCGATGCTTCAGGTGCTCGCCAACCACGCCCCCCATCCCGAGAGCGTGCCGATCAACGCCCTAGTGGCCGTCGAGGGGACCCCTCTCGAGGACCGTCCGCCCGTGGACCCGCTCGATCTCGTCCGGATGTGCGCCACCGCCCGCATCGTCATGCCGAAGGCGCGTGTGCGTCTCAGCGCCGGCCGCAAGGGGCTAACCCGCGAAGCGCAGATCCTGTGCTTCCTCGCCGGCGCGAACTCGATCTTCTACGGCGAGCGCCTCCTCACCACGGCCAATAACGAGACCGATGCCGATGCCGAACTGCTTCGCGACATCGGCATCACCGTGCCGGGCCTGACCCTGGCGGCCGCGGAATAGGCTCAGGGCGACGTCGTCGGGCGGTCCGGGATCACGATCCGGAAGCGGGCGCCTTCCCCCTCCCCCGTCGTATCCAGCGTGAGAGAGCCGCCCTGAAGCTCGATCAGTTCGGCGGCGATCGGAAGCCCGAGCCCGGTCCCGCCCGCGCGCGTCGACCCCTCGAACGGTGAGAACAGGTTCCCCCCCGCCCGTCCGGGAAGCCCAGGCCCGTTATCCGCGATGAGGATCGTCACCC
>NZ_NKUG01000301.1 GCF_014845095.1 Methylobacterium bullatum
CCCTGACGATCGATCTGGAAAGCCAGACCATCAAGGGGCCGGATGGCGGCACCCTGCATTTCGACATCGATTCCGGGCGCAAGGAGAGCCTGCTCAACGGGCTCGACGAGATCGGCCTGACCCTTAAGCGCGCGCCGAAGATCGACGCCTACGAGGAGAAGCTCGCCGCGCGCGGATTTGCCTGAGCGCCAGCATCATCACGGTTCGTTTACCATGCGCGCGGCTTAAAGGTCGGGAAACGCCGAAACCCGCCGGGAGACCGCCCATGACGTCGCGCGCGAAGCTGACCGCCCTCCTCTGCCTCGCGAGTGCGGCAGCGTCCGTACCCGCCAAGGCCGACTTCCGCTCCTGCCTCGCCTCGCTTCAGGCGGAGGCGGCCTCGCAGGGGATCTCGGCCCAGACCTTCCGCGCGGCGACCGACGGCATCGCCTTCGACGACAAGGTCATCGAACTCTCCCAGGCGCAGCCCGAATTCAAGACGCCGATCTGGGACTACATGGCTGCCCTCGTCGACGAGG
>NZ_NKUG01000302.1 GCF_014845095.1 Methylobacterium bullatum
GGCTGGTTCGGCCCGCGCTCCGAGGTGAGGCTCGCGAACACGCCGGAGACGCCCGCCATGGCCAGGACGGTGCCCTCGGCCTTGCGACGGATCGGTTCGAACCGCTCCGCCTCGCTCGGGTCGATCAGGATCGAGAACATGACCCGGTTGGTAGGGTCGACCACCACCTGCGAGAGGCGGCCCGATGCGGGCAGCGTGGTCCCGCCGGCATCGACGGTGACGGCGGACAGCGCCTTGAGCACGTCGTCGCGAGTAATGGCCAAGATGGTTCTCCGGGCGAGGCAGGCGGACACGGCGGACCGGACGCCCCTCTGCATGTAACCGACGAAGACGAGAACGCCAGACCTCTTGCGGTCTCACCCCCCCGATATGCGCGACGAGGACGGATTCAGCGCCGCCCCGGCGGGATGGCGATGAGGTTGCACCGCTCCATCGGCCCGCGCACGACCGAGCCGTCGCCGCGCCGATACGTCCCGTTGCGGACATGGCGGCATCCGGGGGGACCGGGGAGCCGCTTCACCCGCTGGATATGGACGCTGCCGTAGCGCCGGTTCGA
>NZ_NKUG01000303.1 GCF_014845095.1 Methylobacterium bullatum
GCACCGCCGCAGCGGCGGGGTCCCGCCGCTCCGCTCCCGGCCTCGGAGGCCCCGTTCGATGCCATCGGCCTCGCCCGGCATCTCCTGCGCAGCATCCGCTCCGGGGCATTGGCCACCCTCGACGCCGAGGACGGGACGCCCTTCGCCTCGCTGGTGACGATCGCCACGGATGTGGACGGCACCCCCCTGATGCTGCTCTCGCGCCTTTCGGCGCATACGCGCAACCTCCTGGCCGATCCCCGCGCCTCGCTGCTGTTCAGCGCCGGCGGCAAGGGCGATCCCCTGGCCCATCCCCGCCTCACCGTCACCGGCCGGGTGAGCCAAACGACGGAGCCGCGCATCCGCGAGCGCTTCGTCGCCCGCCACCCGAAGGCGAAGCTCTACGCGGATTTCCCCGATTTCGGCTTCTTCGCCCTGGAACCCGGCGCCGGGCATCTCAACGGGGGCTTCGCCAAGGCGGCGACGCTGACCCCCGCCGAGCTCCGCCTCGACCTGTCGGGGGCCGAGACCCTGATCGCCGGCGAGCGCGGGGCGGTGGAGCACATGAATGCGGACCATGCCGACGCCCTCGCCCT
>NZ_NKUG01000304.1 GCF_014845095.1 Methylobacterium bullatum
GAGGGTCAGCGTGTAGCAGGCGCCTTCCTCCCAGGTGAGGTGCTGCGGTCGCTTCATCAGCTGGCGCGACTGCACCCGGCAGAATTGCGCGAACGAGCCGTCCGGGGTCTCGTAGCCCCAGATCCGCTGCGAGGGCGAGAACATCGGGTCGCCGCCGTTGCATTCCTCGTCGTCGCCGTCGTCGCGGTTACAATGGACGATGACCTCGTCGCCGACCTTCCAGCGCTTCACCTTGGCGCCCACGGCCCAGACGATGCCAGAGGCATCCGAACCGGCGATATGGTAATCGGCCTTGTGCACGTCGAAGGGGGAGATCGGCTCGCCGAGCCCGGCCCACACGCCGTTGTAGTTGATACCGGCGGCCATGACGTAGACCAGCACTTCGTCGTCGCCGATCTCCCAGGTCGGCACCACCTCGACCTGCATCGATTCCTCCGGCGGGCCGTGACGCTCGCGCCGGATCGCCCAGGCATACATCTTCGCCGGAACGTGGCCGAGGGGCGGGATCTCGCCCAACTCGTAGAGGTCCTTGCCCTCGGTCGTATTCAAGGCCGCACTCGCCGACATCTTGGCTCTCCCGGTTATTCTTCTGAGCGACCCTATATCGACGAACCTGAACTGCTCCAAGGCCCCCTAAATGGCCATGACCCGTCACCACGCTTCCGCACCGGAGCCGTCGGTCGGGTCAATTTGTGTATTCAAAATATTGTTGCTTCAACAGACTGGCAAAGTCGGCGCATTCCGCATCGAAATCAATGCTTTAGAGCGACTTCGCATCTGCCTTGTCGTGCGGCGTCCTTTAATTCGCTTGATCCTGGCGTCTAGAATTTTTCGAAACATTCTGAGCCATGAGCCGAGAAGTCCGACCTTCGGCCAGATGACGGACGCCCGAGGCTTGGATAGGGTGCCGCACAATAAGCGCGAGATGGCGCGGCCGTTGGAATCGAGTGGAGTCAGTGGAATGAGCGCGAGTGCGACCGTCGCCGAGGTCAAGCGCGACAAGCCCTGGATCATCAGGACCTATGCCGGCCATTCCAACGCCAAGGAATCGAACGCCCTCTACCGGGGCAACCTCGCCAAGGGTCAGACCGGCCTGTCGGTGGCCTTCGATCTGCCGACCCAGACCGGCTACGATCCCGACCACGAACTGGCGCGCGGCGAGGTCGGCAAGGTCGG
>NZ_NKUG01000305.1 GCF_014845095.1 Methylobacterium bullatum
GGACGGGGTTTCTCGTTGTGGCTTGCCAGGGTCGAGCGCACCCTATGAGCATGTCCGCCGGCATCCCCTTGAACCCATCCCTCCCTGCCTCGAAGGCGACCCGTCGTGATGCGGACCGGGCGAGGAAACGCGCCGCCCGTCAGGCCCTTCGCGAGGCAGGCGCGCCTGACCCTCGCCAACTCGATGCGGCTATCGTCGACGCCCTTCGGGACGTTCTCCTGGCCTGCGCCAACTCGGTCGGGAACCGACCGGGGGAGCCCCTGGTGGCTAGCGTCGTGGATGCCAGGGAGGTCCTCCGCCTCGCCCTACGGGGTCTCCGGGGACGCGATAGCGGTGGCGTGCCCCTTCAGACGGAGGCGATACGTGCGGCCTTGGTGGCTCGTCTCGCGCCCCCTCAAGACGGGTCAGGGGCGTAGCCCAAGGGCATCCCTATGCCCAAGGGATGATCCGCACTCCGTCCCTCACCCCTGCACGATTTCATGCAGGGGCATGCCCGTTGGCGGTTTCGATGCCCTGCGTACCCGGAGGCCTCGGAGGGCCTGGGATCGTCCGTTGCACGGCCCCGGGGCAGGATCCCTCCCGTGCGCTGGTCCGTACTGCGTCGCCCTCCCTGACCCCTCCTAGGGGGGCGACGGGAGGGCATCCCCTTCCCGGACAGCCGGTGACAAAGGGCGAGATAGGGGGGGTGGAGTGGG
>NZ_NKUG01000306.1 GCF_014845095.1 Methylobacterium bullatum
GATCGGCGATCAGCTCCACATAATCTTCCACGAGTTCGAGGCGGCGCGCCTCGCGGGCCTGCCGGAAGCTCTCCACATGGACGTCCGGATCGACCAGAGGGGCGTCGGGCATGGATCGCGACGAATCCTGCATGATGCCGGGCACCCCTTGCTTCATCGGTGTCACGGACACGGACCATTCCGTTCCCGAGCCGTGTTTAGCCAAGGCCGGCCCCCGAGGGGAGCCCTAAACCGGGCCGTGATGCGCCCACGCGTAGGTGAGCGACGAATTCCCGGGCGAAAACCGGCAGCGCTTCGAGGGATCGCAGGCAGATGGTGAGGTCGCGCGCGGCCCAGGGGTCGAGGAGCGGCACGATATCGAGGCCCATGGAGCGCGCGGCGCGCCGGGCTGTGGTTTCGGGGACGATTCCGAGCCCGACGCCGCATTCCACCAGCCGGCACACCGCATCGAAGCCGCGCAGCTGGACCCGCAGCCGCATGAGCGGTCGCCCGGTGCGCATGGCCTTGTCGGCGAGGAAGCGGGTGATGG
>NZ_NKUG01000307.1 GCF_014845095.1 Methylobacterium bullatum
GGGCGGGGGTCGAAGGAGGGGGTCGTCGGCTGGCTCATGCCCCGAAACTAGGGCGATTCCACCGGAATGGCGACGGCTTCCGAGCGGAATCGGACCCCCCTTTCGACCGGTACGCGACGGGGCTTGGCGCGAATCTCTAACCCTCGAGCGTTCCCCAGCTCGGCTTCCAGGCGCTCTGCGGGTCGATGACCACGATTTCCAGGCCGCCCTCGTTGGCCACGTGCACGGCGATGCCGAAGGCCTGGGCGATGGGAAGCACCCCGGTGGTGCTGAACTGGCGTCCGTCGGCGAGCTTGACTTCGCCCTTCACCTCGTCGCCGGCCTTCGACAGGCAGAGCGTGACCGCGCTGACGACGGGGGCGTGAACGCGCCGGAAGACGTTGGGCATCGAGAGACCTTCGGACTGTGTCGCGACAAACGAAAAGGGCGGCACGAGGCCGCCCTTTCCAAAACTCGAGAGAACCGAAACGCTCAGCGCTTCGAGAACTGGAAGCTGCGGCGAGCCTTCTTGCGGCCGTACTTCTTGCGCTCGACCACGCGGCTGTCGCGGGTCAGGAAGCCTTCGCGCTTCAGGGGCGCGCGGAGTTCCGGCTCGTAGTAGGTGAGCGCCTTGGACAGGCCGTGACGGACGGCGCCGGCCTGGCCGGAGAGACCGCCGCCATGCACCGTGACCGTGATGTCGTACTGGTCGACGCGGTTGGCGATGGTGAGCGGCTGGCGCAGGATCATGCGCAGCACGGGGCGGGCGAAGTAGGTCTCGACCGTGCGGCCGTTGACCACCACGGTGCCGTTGCCGGGCTTGATCCAGACGCGGGCGACCGCGTCCTTGCGCTTGCCGGTGGCATAGGCGCGCCCTTGCGCGTCGAGCTTCTGAACGTGGACGGGAGCCGCGTTCTCGGGATCTTCGACGTTGGCGCGGTTCAGGTCGGAGAGGGACTGGAGGGTCGCCATGATCAAGCGCTCACGTTCTTGCGGTTGAGGCTGCCGACGTCGAGCGCCTGCGGCTGCTGGGCGGTGTGGGGATGCTCGGTGCCCTTGTAGACCCGGAGGTTGCCCATGATCTGGCGGAACAGCGGTCCACGGGGGAGCATGCGCTCCACGGCCTTCTCGACCACGCG
>NZ_NKUG01000308.1 GCF_014845095.1 Methylobacterium bullatum
GGCCGATGGAGAAGACGATGGCCGCACCGGTCGTCGCCGAGACGAGGGCGATCCCCGCGCCTGTGGCGGCCCCGAACAGGAAACCCGACAGGATGGTCAGCACCAGCGAGGCCGGCACGGACACGATCACGCAGCCGATATAGACGAGGTAGGCGACCCCGATGGCTCGCGACCGGTTCTCGGCCACAGCCTCCATCAGCGTTGCGCGATAGGACAGCAGGCGGTCGAGGCTGAGAAGGTGCGGGGCGCCGGAAATGAGGACGCCCAGCGAGATGGCCACGAGGGCGAGGATCGGAAGCCACCGCAGGGCGCGGCGGAGGACGCCGCTCGAGTTGCGTGTCATGTCCCCGCTTCGCCGGGCCGGATCAGCCGGGCTTCCGCATCCTCAGGATCTTGAAGAAACCACCGGGGAAGGTCGGCGAGACGCCGATGAACTCGACGCCGTTGCGCCGCGCCCAGTCCTCGATGCGCGTCGACTTGAACGCCGAGGACCAGCCGATCTTGGTGCAGAGCGGCGCCACGATCTCCTCGACCTT
>NZ_NKUG01000309.1 GCF_014845095.1 Methylobacterium bullatum
GGGGCTCGTAGGTGCGGGGAGGGGTCAGGTCGTCCATGGCGATGATCCGGTCTTGTTCAGTTCATAGTCGGGGCGCTGCATGCGCATCCCCCCGTTCGCGCGGGGGAGGGACGACGCGCCCTAGTAAACGTCCTGCTGGTAGCGATGCGCCCGCTCCAGCGCCGCCACCGCGGCCTCGGCATCGGTTTCGCTCAGCGATTTGACCTCCGCATAGGCCTGGACGACGGCATTGCGCACGTCCTTGGCCATCCGGTTCGCGTCGCCGCAGACGTAGAAGCTGGCGCCGCCGTCGAGCCATTCCACCACTTCCTTGGCGTGGTGGCGGATACGGTCCTGCAAGTAGATCTTCTCGGGCTGGTCGCGGGAGAAGGCCACGTCGATCTTCGTGAGCGAGCCGTCCTCCAGGGCCTCCTGCCATTCGAGCTGGTAGAGGAAGTCGTGGGTGAACTGACGGTCACCGAAGAACAGCCACGAGCGGCCGGTGGCCTCGATCGCGCGGCGTTCCTGAACGAAGGCACGGAAAGGAGCGACGCCGGTGCCGGGGCCGACCATGATGATGTCGGTGGCCGGGTCCTGCGGCAGGCGGAAATGCCGGTTCGGTTTCAGCTTCACGCGCAGCTTGCTTCCGTTCTTGATCCGGTCGGCGACCTGCACCGAGGTGACGCCCGAGCGTGACCGCCCATGCGTCTCGTAGCGCACGGCGGCGATGACGAGATGGACCTCGTCGCCGACCTCTTTGCGCGAGGAAGCGATGGAGTACGCGCGCGGGGGCAGGGGACGGGTGATGGTGTTGAGATGCTCGGCCGAGAGGGTGGCCGGAAAGGTCTCGATCAGATCGATGAGGTGGCGCCCCTCGATCCAGGCCCGCAGCTCGCCGCTGTCGATGAGCTTCTGCGCCTCGGCATGGCCCGTCGCCTTGGCGAACCGCTCCACGGTGGTGGCCGAGAGTGTGGTGATGTCGCGCTCGGACAGTAACGCCTTGCGCAGGGCCTCGTCGCCGGTGAGATTCGTCGCCTTGAGGATGTCCTCGACGAGGGCCGGATCGTTCTCGGGATAGATTTCGAGCGAATCGCCCGGCTCGTAGGCCGGAGCGCCGTCCTCGAATTCGAGGGCCAGATGGATCGTCTCCTTGTCGGAGAGCGACGAGTTGAGGTTGATGTGATCCACCACCTCCACCACCACCGGCTCGCGGCTCGGCTCGGCATCGTCGTCCTCGGCGGCGGCGCGGCCGGCGAAATCCACCGCGACGACGTTGTCGGCGCTCGGCGCGGGCGCCAGCGCCTTCAGCGTGTTCTTGATCCAGTCGGCGGCGGGCTTGTCGAAATCGAGATCGAGATCGGCCCGCTCGGCGCCGCGCTTGCCGCCCAGTGCCTCGAACCGCGCGTCGAGCGCCTTCCCGATGGCGCAGAACTCCACATAGGAGGTGTCACCCAAGGCCAGCACACCGAAGGTCACGCCGTCGAGGCGGGGAGCGCCGTCGCCCATCAGCTCGTTGTAGGCGCGGGTGGCGCGGGCCGGAGGCTCACCTTCGCCCCAGGTCGCCGCGATGGCGATGAGGTTCTTGGAGTCCGTCAGCGTGGCGACGTCGAGGTCGGCGAAATCCACCACCTTCGGCTTGAAGCCGCTTTTCTTGGCGAGCTTGGCCACGGACCCGGCCAGGGCTTCGCAATTGCCGGATTCGCTGGCGTAGATGATCGTCAGCGGCTCGGCGGCCTTGGGCGGGGCGGCGG
>NZ_NKUG01000031.1 GCF_014845095.1 Methylobacterium bullatum
CGTCGCGGATGCCGATCGTCCCGACCCGCATCACCGGAATCCGTACAGTCGCTACGGAGACGGAGCCGTTGGCGGTGTCGACGCGACGGTTGAAGTCGCGCTCGTAGACGTGGAGCCCCAGGCGCTGCGCGTCCTCGTAGCTGAAGGCGCAGATGCTCGCCCCGGTATCCACCAGCATTCTCAGGCTGCGCCCCGCCACGTCGACCTCGGTGGAGAAATGCCCGAGGGTATCGGCCGCCAGAATGACGGAGTTGGGCGCGAAACGCGTCGGGTTCGTCCCGCCGAGGCTCGCGCTGTCGAGGTTGAGGACCGCGTCGCCGCGCTCCCGAGGGCGGGCGGCGTTCTCGAAGCGCGTCACCAGGGTCAAACTGACCGCCGCCGCGACGGAGGTGACTCCCAGCGCCCAGAGGACCGGCTGCGTCATCGATGGATCCCTCGCCACACGGGGTACGATCCTCGGCGGAGCGAATGAACGAAGTCTTCGCTTGTCCGCATAAGGCGGGAGCCGACCCTTCGGATGATGAACGCCGCATTGGTGGGATTCCGGGCATTCTCCCCAATCGCGTCGCGGGTCTTGCTCGCTCGTCTCGGCGCTTATTGCGCTTCGCGGCTCTTGCGGGTATGCACCTCACGCGCTCGCCAGACACCCTTGGAGGCACGGGCGCGTCGTGGATCGGTGAGGGCCGTCCGTTTCGGGCGGCCTTTGGCGTTGCGCGGCTTTTTTCTGTTTTTTTGAAGGATCACGCCATGAGCGCAGTAAAGCCGCTTGAGGCCGTGGCACGCGACCGGGTCGGCAAGGGGGCCGCCCGGGAAGTTCGTCGCCAGGGCAACGTTCCCGCCGTCATCTATGGTGGCGGTCAGGCTCCGCAGGCCATCGCCATCGACCTCGTCCGCACCCGCACCCTGATCTACGCCGGTGGCTTCAAGACCACCCTGTTCGAGATCAACGCCGGCGGCAAGAAGACCCGCGCGATCCCGCGCGACTTCCAGCTCGATCCGGTGACCGGCGTGCCGCTGCACGTGGACTTCCTGCGCGTCGTCGCGGGCCAGAACCTCACCGTCGAAGTGCCCGTGCACTTCATCAACGAGGACGAGGCTCCCGGCATCAAGAAGAACGGCGGCACCCTCAACGTCGTGCTGCACACGCTCTCGCTCGAAGTCCCGGCGGACGCGATCCCCGACGCGGTCGAGGTCGATCTGACCGGTCTCGAGATCGGCGATTCGATCCACATCGAAGCCGTGACGCTGCCGGCCAACACGACCTTCACCGGCGAGGCCGAGGCCGTCGTCGCCAACGTCGTGCCGCCGACCGTGCTCGGCGCCGAGGTCGAGGCCGAAGAGGCCGCGATCGCCGAGGCGCAGTCGACGGAAGCTGCCGAGGAGAAGGCCGAGGCTGAGGCCGAAGAGGCCGCCGAGGCCGAGGAAGACAAGAAGGAGGATTGAGACCCTGGGGCTTCGCGCCCCGGTCTCGTCTTCGTCCACGGGTGCTCCGGCCGCGAGGTCGGGGCACCTTTTCGTTTGACGTCGCCTCTTCGTCGTCCGTCCTGGAGCTGCGCCCGCCCACGTTGGGTCGGGCGCAGCTCCAGATCTTCTGCTTTGCCGCGCTCTTTTCCGCCGAACCGGCATCCACTTCGGCGGAGAGCGCTCTCGTGACGAACTCGTCTTGGAGATGATGCCATGCGCCTGATCGTCGGGCTCGGCAATCCAGGGGCCCGCTATGCGGGCAACCGCCACAATATCGGTTTTCTCGCCCTCGACGAGATGGCGCGCGTCCACCGCGCCGCGCCCTGGCGGCGCAAGTTCCAGGGCGAGGTGACCGAGGCGACGCTCGGCAGCGAACGGGTCGTCCTGCTGAAGCCGCAGACCTTCATGAACGAATCCGGTCGTTCGGTCTCGGAGGCGCAGCGCTTCTACAAGATCGCCCTCTCCGACGTCATCGTCCTGCACGACGAACTCGATCTCGCCCCGGCCAAGCTCCGGGTGAAGCTCGGCGGCGGCAATGCCGGCCATAACGGCCTGCGCTCGATCACCGCCCAATGCGGCAACGATTACCGGCGCGTCCGCCTCGGCATCGGTCATCCGGGCGACAAGGCCCTGGTCCATGCCTACGTCCTGAACGATTTCGGCAAGGGCGAGCGGGCCTGGGTGGAGGATCTCTGCCGCGCCGTGGCGGACCACGCTGCGCTGCTGGCCCAGGGCGAGGATGCGAGCTTCCAGAACAAGGTCCACCTCGCCATGGCGGGCCGGGGCTGGGACGACGTCAAGCAGGTCAATGCGGCGGCCACCGGCCGTGATTGACACGAAAACACGGGAACACGATATCTCCGGTCCTGGAGGTGGACATCATGAAGAACCTCACCATCACGCTGGAGGAAGACCTTTTCGCGTGGGCACGGGTCGAGGCGGCGAAGCGCGGGCAAAGCCTGTCGCGTTTCGTGAGCCAGGCCTTGGCCGACCGCAGGACACCCGAGGTCGCGGATCAGTTGGCCGCCTTGAGCGCCTTTCTCGACGGTCCCGGCTGGTCGGGCGTGTCCGAAAACCTGCCCAGGCGCGAGGAGCTCTATGACCGACCGGCTGTTCTTCGATACAAACCTGCTGGTCTACGCCATGGATCCGGCGGCGGCTGACAGGCGGGCGACGAGTGTGCGCCTGATCAAACTGGCATTCGGTCAACGCCGGCTCGTGATCAGTCCGCAAATCCTCAACGAGTGCTACGCGGTCTTGGTGCACAAGCGTAAACTCGTGACGCCGAGCGCCGCCGCCGCTTATCTGGCGACCCTCTATCCTGCTTGCACGGCAGCGCTGGATACGCAGACCCACCGCACGGCGATCGCGATGGAGATGCAGTATCGCCTCTCCTGGTGGGACAGCCTGGCCATCGCATCGGCCATCCAGGCCGGGTGCAAATCTTTCGTGTCCGAAGACCTGTCCGATGGACAGATCCTCGACACGGTTCGGGTCATCAACCCGTTCACGCCTCACGCCAGCGCTACGCTGGCACTCACCTGACGGACACGCGATCATGGGCTTCAAATGCGGCATCGTCGGCCTGCCGAACGTCGGCAAGTCGACCCTCTTCAACGCGCTGACGCAGACGGCGGCGGCACAGGCGGCGAATTACCCGTTCTGCACCATCGAGCCGAATGTCGGCGAGGTGGCGGTGCCGGACCCGCGCCTGGACGATCTGGCGCGGATCGCCACGTCGAAGGAGATCATCCCCACGCGGCTGACCTTCGTCGACATCGCCGGCCTCGTGCGCGGCGCCTCGAAGGGGGAGGGGCTCGGCAACCAGTTCCTCGCCAATATCCGCGAGGTCGATGCCATCGCCCATGTGGTGCGCTGCTTCACCGATGGTGACGTGACCCATGTGGAGGGCAAGGTCGACCCGAAGGCCGATATCGAGACCATCGAGACCGAGTTGATGCTCGCCGACCTCGACAGCCTCGAGAAGCGCCTCTTCGCCCTCGAGAAGAAGGCCAAGGGCGCCGACAAGGAAGCCAAGGAGATGCTCGACCTCGTCCAGCGGGCATTGCCGCTGCTGCGCGAGGGCAAGCCCGCCCGTCTGGTGAGCCGCAAGCCGGAGGAGGAAAAGCTGTTCCAGACCCTCGGGCTGATGACGGCCAAACCCGTCCTCTACGTCTGCAACGTGGACGAGGGGGATGCCGACAAGGGCAACGCCTATTCCGAGGCGGTGATCGCCCAGGCCAAGGCCGAGGGTGCGCGCGCGGTGGTGGTCTCGGCCAAGATCGAGAGCGAGATCGCGGTGATGCCGCTGGCCGACCAGGGCGACTTCCTCGAAGCGGTGGGGCTTGTGGAGCCGGGCCTCAACCGGGTCATCCGCGCCGGTTACGAGCTTCTCGGCCTCATCACCTACTTCACCGTGGGTCCGAAGGAGGCGCGCGCCTGGACCATCGAGAAGGGCACCCGCGCCCCGGCGGCGGCGGGCGTGATCCATACGGATTTCGAGAAGGGCTTCATCCGCGCCGAGACCATCGCGTTCAACGATTACACCACGCTGAAGGGCGAGAGCGGCGCCAAGGAGGCCGGCAAGTTCCGCCTCGAAGGCAAGGAATACGTGGTGCAGGACGGCGACGTGCTGCATTTCCGCTTCGCCAATTGAGGAGCTGGACCAGCCTGTCGGCATCCGCCGGGGTGAGGACGCCCATCCCCTCTCCCCGCAGGCGGGGAGAGGGCCGCGACGACCTCGTCGTCGGCGCGGCGAGGCGGCAGCCGACGGTGAGGGGGCTCGTCCGAATGAGCCTCCTCCGGTACAGCCCCCTCACCCTCGCTCCGCTCATCACAAGCACGACGAGGTGCTTGTGATCCTCTCCCCGCAAGCGGGGAGAGGCGGCCCGCCCCTGTAGCTAGCGCAGCGCCATCCTTCGACCCGAAACGCTTCGACCCGGGGACAAAAGGTTCAATGACCGGCATCACCTTCGAGGATTTCACCCCCGGCGACGTGATCGAGGGCGGCCCGCTCACGGTGACGCGGGAGGCGATCGTCGCCTTCGCGAAGGAGTTCGATCCGCAGCCGTTTCATCTCGACGAGGAGGCCGCTAAGGCGACGCTGGCGGGGCAGTTGATCGGCTCCGGCTGGCAGACGGCCGGGTTCGGCATGCGCCTGCTCCAGGCCCATGTCTTTCGCGGCGCCACCTCCATGGGCTCGCCCGGCATCTCGCAATTGCGCTGGCTGCGCCCCGTCCTGCCGGGCGACGCCCTGCGGATCGTCACCAAGGTGGAGGAGTGCCGCGCCTCGAACTCGAAGCCGGATCGCGGCTTCGTCCGCTTCACCCTCACGGTCGTGAACGGGCGCGACGAGTCGGTAATGACCCAGGCGTTTACCGTCATGTTCGCCCGGCGCGGGGCCAAGCCCCTGCCGCCCCGCGCGGTGACGCCCGGAGACCCGGCCGAGGTGATCGAGGGCAACGACGCGGAAATGCTGCTCTTCCTCAAACAGGCGAAGCTCGGCACGGTCCGCGATCTCGGCCGCCACGCCTTCACCCCGGAGGCGATCATCGCCTTCGCGAGGGACTACGACCCGCAGGCCTTCCATCTCGATGCGGACGCCGCCCGAAAGACCCATTTCGGCGCCCTCTGCGCCTCGGGCTGGCACACGGCGGCGGTGTGGATGAAGCGCCTGCACATCACCCGCCAGCGCGATATCGCCCTGACGGAACGGGCCGGTCCTGTGCCGCAGCTCGGCCCCTCTCCCGGCTTTCGCGACATGCGCTGGCTCGCCCCGGTCTATGCCGGCGACACGATCTCTTACGCCTGCACCCTCCTCGACAAGCGCGAGTCGGCCTCACGCCCCGGCTGGGGCGTCGCGACCCATCACAACACCGCGCAGAACCAGCGCGGGGAGCGGGTGTTCGAGTTCACGGGGTCAGTGTTCTGGCAATGGGACGCCCCCGTTTGATGGAGACGGTCCGATGCCGAGAAGGCAGATGCCTTTGGCATTCGTGCTCCGACGTGGTTAGCATGGGCCGTCAAGCCCCGAGGTTTGCCATGAACGCCCCACCGAAGTCCGAACAGACCACAGAGACGATCCGTCAGCGTCACGCTCGCTTGCGCCGCCAGGGTCTGAAGCCGGTGAGAATCTGGATTCCGGACCCAAGCTCCTCATCGTTCGCCGAGGAAGCGCATCGGCAATCGGCGGCCGTCGCCACGAGCCGTCATGCCGAGGACGATCAGAGCTTCATCAATGCCGCCTCGTCTTGGGACGAGGCGTGAGGCGAGGGGAGGTTTGGACGGTCTCAGGGGGAAAGGATTACGCCGGTAAGCCACGTCCGGTCGTGATCATTCAGGATGATCGCTTCGACGCGACCGATTCCATCACGGTCTGTGCATTGACGACCGATCCGACGGACGCACCCCTATTCCGGGTTCCACTGACGCCAAGCATGCGGAATGGTCTGCGCGCTGCGTCCCGCCTGATGGCCGACAAGGTGACGACCGTTCCGAAGTCTAAGCTCGGCAACAAGATTGGAACTTTGGACGAGGACGATATCGCCCGGCTCGACCGGGCGATCTTCGTTTTCCTTGGTCTAGCCTCGATATGACCGGTCGAGTGGACAAAGGGCTCTGAGCAGCCGCCGGGAACGGCACGGAGTCGTCCCTCGGCTAAACCGCCGAGCGCCGCTCCGGATACAGCGCCAACAATCCCTCCGCATCCGCCGAGGCCACGCCGCGCTCGGTGATGATGCCCGTCACCAGCCGCGCCGGCGTCACGTCGAAGGCGGGGTTCGCCACGGGGCTGCCGGGCGACACCACTTCGATAGTGGCGAAGCCGCCATCGGCGAGGCGGCCGGTGAGGTGGGAGACCTCGCGGCCGTCGCGCTCCTCGATCGGGATCTGCGCGACGCCGTCGGTGAGGGTCCAGTCGATGGTGGAGAAGGGCAGGGCGGCATAGAACGGGATGCGGTTGTCGGAGGCCGCCAGCGCCTTCAGGTAGGTGCCGATCTTGTTGCAGACGTCGCCCGAGGCCGTGGTGCGGTCCGAACCGACGATGCAGACGTCGATCTCGCCATGCTGCATCAGGTGGCCGCCGGCATTGTCGGAGATGACGGTGTGCGGCACGCCGTGGGCATTGAGCTCGAAGGCGGTGAGCGCCGCGCCCTGGTTTCGCGGCCGGGTCTCGTCCACGTAGACATGGACCGGGATGCCGGCCTCGTGCGCCACATAGATCGGCGCGAGGGCGGTGCCCCAATCCACCGTGGCGAGCCAACCGGCGTTGCAATGGGTCAGCACGTTGAGGCGGCGACCTTTGGCCTCGTGCAGATCGGCCAGGATCGCGGCGCCGTGGCGGCCGATGGCATGGCAGCTCTCCACATCCTCCTCGGCGATGCGCCCGGCCTCGGCGAAGGCGTAGGCGGCGCGCTCCGAGACTTCGACCTCGCGCAGCTTGGCGGCGACACGGTCCAGCGCCCAGCGCAGGTTGATGGCGGTGGGGCGGGTGGCGGCCAGGGTCTCGACGGCATGGTCGATCCCGGCATCGGAAGCGTCCCGTCGCAGGCCCAGGGCCAGGCCATAGGCCGCCGTCACCCCGATGAGAGGCGCTCCCCGCACGATCATGGTGCGGATGGCGACGGCCGCTTCGTCCAGGGTGGCGAGCCGCTTCATCTCGAAGGCGAAGGGCAGGCGGGTCTGGTCGATGACCTCGACGGACGCGCCGTCGGCGGCGGGCAGGATGGTGCGGTAGGGTGTGCCGTCGATGTTCATGCGCGGGCCTCTCGCATGTTCCGGGCGGAAGGGCCAGTCCTGGGGCCACGCGCCATGCTTGTCGCTTCGGTCCTTAAGGGACGTGCGAGCTGGAAGGCCAGCCGCTCGAAATCCCGCCCTACCTTCCTGGCTTGATTTGCACACCTGCTTTCGTAGGCAGACCGCGTCCCTCTCCCCCTTGTGGGGAGAGGTCAGGAGTGGGGGTGGCTCCGC
>NZ_NKUG01000310.1 GCF_014845095.1 Methylobacterium bullatum
CCCGACGAGGACATCCCCCGCCGCGTCGCCGCCGCTCACGGCCCCGGTGGAGAGGTTGACCGACACACCGGCGGCGGAGGCGCCGTAATCCAAGGTGTCGAAGCCGGCACCGCCATCGAGCCTGTCCGCGCCCGCGCCGCCCAGCAGGGTATCGTCGCCGTCATAGCCGTAGAGCGCGTCGTTCCCGGCGGCGCCGCTGAGGATGTTGGCCAAGCCGTTGCCGGAGAGCTTGTCGTCGAAGGCCGAGCCGAGGATGTTCTCGAAATCCACCAGGGCGTCGCCCTCGGCGCTGCCGCCGATGCCGGCGACCTTGCCGGCGCTGATGTCCACGGTCACGCCCGCACTCGAGTCGCTGTAATAGGCCCAGTCGACACCGTCGCCGGCCGTCATGTAATCGGCCCCGGCCCCGCCCGTCAGGATATCGTTGCCGTCGCCGCCCCCGAGGAAATCGGCCCCTTCGCCGCCGGCGAGGGTGTCGTCTCCGGCCAGGCCGCTCAGCGTATTGGCGGCGGCGTTACCGACGAGGTTGTCGTCGTAGCCCGAGCCTTCCAGGTTCTCGATGCTGACGAGGGTGTCGTCGTTGGCATCGCCGTAGAGCACCTTGCCGAGGGACAGG
>NZ_NKUG01000311.1 GCF_014845095.1 Methylobacterium bullatum
CGATCCGGGTAGTGCCTGCTGGCCCGCGCCTCGTACCCGCCGGCATACCCGGCTCAGGAACGACGGGCCCCCGCCCGCGCCGCCCATGAGCCGGCCTGACCCCGCCCCCGGCAGCGCCGGGACCGGCCCTCTGCAGGAGACAACGTTGAACCACCCCCCTGAGCGACCCGACCTCACGCGCCGCAGCCTCGTCGGCGCCGGCCTCGCCGGACTCGGTCTCGGCGGCACGGTCGCCGCCACCGGCACGGTGCTGGCCCAGGGCGCGCCCGCCCCGGCTCCTGCACAGCCGGGCGCCCTGACCACCGGCCCGACGATGCAATCGGGCCTCGGCCCACGCCTCACCATGCACGCCATCGACAATTTCCACGGCACACCGGGCGCGGGCATGGTCTGCGACCTCTCCGTGCGCGATGGCGACACCTACCGGCCGCTCAAGACGATCACGACGGGAGCCAACGGCCGCTCGCCCGAGCCGCTCCTCATCGACGACGCCCTGAAGACCGGGCGCTACGAGTTGCTGATGCATGTGGAGGAATACTTCGCCCGGATCGGCGTGGCGCTGCCGAGCCCGAACTTCCTCGGCCTCGTGCCGATCCGCTTCCACATCCGCGACGCGAGCCAGCGCTACCACCTGCCGATCCTGTTCACGCCCTGGGGCTACTCGTATTATCGCGGCAGCTGAGAGCCCCGACCGTCCGCAACCGCTTACCCACGACACGATCCGAGAGACCCGATGGCCGGCATCACGACACATATCCTCGACTCGGAGCGCGGGCGC
>NZ_NKUG01000312.1 GCF_014845095.1 Methylobacterium bullatum
GCGGCCTAACCGCGCGGGTGGGGGCGAAGTCAGGCCCCGAGGCCGGGGACATGTCCGGGGGCCGGGCGCAGGCCGAGGGGCAGGTTCGAGACCGGGGGCGGGGTCCGGATGCATTCCTCGAGGAATCCCATCGTGTTCCCGATGATGGCCTCGGAGAAGGGCTTGGCGATGACGGCCACCGCGCCGGCGAAATCGTCGTGGAAGCGGCTGGCATTCGCGGTCAGGAAGACCAGCATCATCGCGGGCTCGTCCGCCAGATCCTTCGCCACGTCGAGGCCGGAGGAGCCGCCCTTCAGCTGCAGGTCGATGAGGACGATGTCGGGCCGGGTCCGCCGGGCCACCGCGACGGCATCCCTCGCGGATACGGCCGTGCCGACCACCTCGTGCCCCGCCTCTTCGAGCAGGATCTCGAGCTGCATCACGATCAAGGCTTCGTCTTCGACGACGACGATCCGGAGAGGTTCACTCACATCGACTCCCTGTGGCCCGTCCCGCCGCGGGGCAGGCGGATCTCGATCCGCGTCCCGGGATTGGCCGGGTGCCAGGCGATATCGGCATTCAGCTGGCGCACCAGACTCTCGATCAGGCGCTTGCCGAAGGTGCGGCCGCCGCCGACGTCCATCGGCATGCCGATCCCGTCATCGGCGA
>NZ_NKUG01000313.1 GCF_014845095.1 Methylobacterium bullatum
GCCGGTCAGGCTGTCCGGCCTGCGCCTCGGACATCTCGCGGATGGCGCCATGGGCGCGGGTGACGCCACCGGCTGTTTCACCCTCGCCGATTCCGCACATTTCCCCCCTCTGATGGCGGTGGCGGCGGGCGGCCCTGTCGATCTTTTCGGGCTCTATGACGGGTTCGCGCTCACGCCCCTGGCCATGGTGGCCGACGGCCACCTCTACGCCGTTCCCGCCCAGGATTCCCGGCCGATCCTGGTGAGGGCGGCCTGATGAGCCTCGACGCATCCGCCCCCGACGATTGGGAGTCGGCCCTCGTCTCCGTCCTGCTGGGGGCCGACAGCTCTCCCGCCCCCGCCGACCTCGAGACGGTCGCCGGCGTGCTTCCGCGCGCGGAGCCGGGCATGGCCCTGCTGGCGCGGGTCGCGGTCGCGGGCATCCACCATCTCGCCGGCAGCGGCTTTCCGCCCGACGCCTTCACGCCGGCGCCCCCCTACGAGGCGAAGGGCCGGCCCTGCCCGCCTGCGGCGGCGGCGCGGCTCGGGCTGCTCCTCGCCGGGGGCACAGAGGCGCGGGGCCGCCTGAAGGAGTGGTGTGAGCTCGCCGCGGCAGCAGGGATGCGCGCGCCGCCCTGGCTGCTTCCGGCCCTCGCGCCCTACCGGCGCGAGTGGGAAGAGATCATCGACGCGGTCGCGGGCGAGGAGCTCGCCTGGCTGGAAGCGGCCTGTTCCGCCCGAGGCGCCGAGGCGGCGACTCCGGCCCCGGACGGCCCGGAGGAGAGCCCCGCCGAGCGCCACGCCGCCTTCGCCGACTTCCGCCGGCGCGATCCGGCGGG
>NZ_NKUG01000314.1 GCF_014845095.1 Methylobacterium bullatum
CGGCCGGAACCGCCGCCGAGGCCTGGTCCGCGGTGTAGGCCACGCGGGGGATGGAGCCGCAGGCGGCCAGCTGCGCGGCCACGGCGAGCGCGGCCGCGCCCTTGACCCATCCGAACCGGCGAGATGTCGACATGGCGGCGTGATCCTGGCGTTCGACCTGCATCGCCACCGGGGGATGGAGCGTCAAGCCGAGCGATAACGAGCTTGGCCATTCTACCGTTCCGGGCAATGACCGGCAATCATCGCCGGCCGAAGCCGCACCGATCGGCCTGATACGTGATGGATCAGCAACGGTTCTACGGGCGTGCTCCGACACACGTTCCGTAAAACGATCTCGAACGACTGGAACACGGCGGCACACCAAAGCTTGTCGAATGGATGAGCCTCCCTATGTCGTTGATATCAACTCACAACGACATCGCCGCCTATCACTCGCACGCCATGGCTCACCGTCATGGCGAAGCGATACGGATCTTCGCGACGGTGTGGTGCCTTCGTCGGTGCCGAAGACTTTCGCCCTGGCCGCGATCCG
>NZ_NKUG01000315.1 GCF_014845095.1 Methylobacterium bullatum
AGGAAAGGTGAATAAGAGCCAGAGGGTGTAGGGCGCGACATCCCGCGTCAGGATCGTGCCCGCCCCGACCACCGCCCCGGTGCCGATACTGCGACCGGGCAGGATGACGGCGCCATGACCGATCCAGACATCGTGGCCGATGGTGACGGGTAGGGCGCGGCGCCGGGCGAAGAAGGCCGGCTCGTCCTCCTCGCCCGGCCAGTAGGCGCTGGCCCGGTAGGTAAAATGGGATTGGGAGGCCCGCTCCATCGGGTGGTTGCCGGGGTTGATCCGCACATGCGAGGCGATGGAGCAGAACTTGCCGATGGTCGTGTAATTCACCTGCCCGTCCTCGACGATGTAGGAATAGTCGTCGAGGCTCGTCTCGCTAAGGCGCGTGCGGGCGCCGACCTCGGTGTAGCGGCCGAGGCGGCACCGGGAGAGTTCGGCGGTCGGGTGGACGGCCGGTTCGAGGCCAAGGCGATCGGAGACCATCGGGGTTTCCTTCAGGGCGAGAAGGGCAGGCGGCGCAGGAGGCGGAACGGCGCCGTGCCGTCCTGGACGACGACGCTCACCGCATCGATCACC
>NZ_NKUG01000316.1 GCF_014845095.1 Methylobacterium bullatum
CTTCATCGCCGTCGTGCTCGTCTGCGCCAACGCGATTCCGATCGAATCCTGCTCCGACGACAGGGCGAGCGAGGTGCGCAAGGTCCGCGTCTCGAACGAACTCGGCTGCACCAACGGCTGGCAGGAGATCATCTCCCGCACCGACCTCGGCGAGGAGATCGGCAAGACCGCCTACCTCAAGACCGAGTGCCGCCGGGTGAAGGAGGCGCAGTGACCCCTATTTGTCGTACTTGATGTAGGCGAAGCGCGCGTCGGTGGGCGTGCCCTCGAGGCCCTGGCCCTCCGTGCCCGGTTGCCAGCCCACCACCTCCTCGATCTTCTTGGCCAGGGCGAAGTCCTTGTCGGTGATGCCCTTGGCGGCGTGGTTCATCAGCCGCACCTCGACCCAGGCATAGGAGGCGGTGAGGTCCGGGTGGTGCCAGGCGGCTTCCGCGAGGTGGCCCACCGTGTTGATGACCATGAGGGTGCTCTTCCAGCCCGCCGTCTTGTAGGTCCGCCGGATCCAGCCGTCCTCGTAGGTCGGTCTCTTATAAACACTTGTCGGTTCC
>NZ_NKUG01000317.1 GCF_014845095.1 Methylobacterium bullatum
GCCGGATCCCCAGGGGGGTGACGAGCGCCGGGCGGGCCGGCGGCGCCATTCGGCCTGGAGCAGGCGTGCCCAGGTTTCCCGGGGAAACGCATCGAGGGCCGGGCGGCCGAGGGCGAAAGCGTCGGGGATCGGGGCGTCGCCCGCCTCGCCCCGCGACGCTGCCAGCGACGCCCCGCGCCGCGATAGCACCGGCGCCGCGGGGGAGGGGGGCGTGCGGCCTGCCGTGCCCCGCGGGACGAGGAGATCGTCGGGCAGGGTGTCGGCCACGCGGGTGCCGGAGCCGGGGCGGGTGGTGAGGTAGCCTTCGGCCACCAGCTGCTCGATGGCGAGCAGGATCGTCCCCCGCGCGCAGCCGAGATCCCCGGCGAGGGTGCGGGACGAGGGCAGGCGCCCTCCCGGCGGCAGGCGTCCGGCCAGGATCGCGTCGCGCAGGGCCTCCCGCACGCGCCCATGCAGGCTCGCATCCCCGCGACGAAGCGGGCCGGCGGCCGGCGGGTCGAGATCGAGCTGAAGCGGCAGGGGAGGGCGGCGCCGGGTCTTCGTCGAACTGGTCCAGTCAGATGGCGAAAACTGGATCTTCCGCATGATCCGCCCTGCGTCAACAGAGGCTGTGAGACCCACGCCCCGTCGAGGATGCGTCATGTACGAGCCGCCCCATTTCCGCACCGACGATGCCGCGGCCCAGGCCGCCCTCATCCGTGCCTGTCCGCTGGGACTACTGGTGAGCGCTGGCGCCGGCGGGCTAATGGCCAACCCCGTTCCCTTCCTCCTCGACGAGGGCGCG
>NZ_NKUG01000318.1 GCF_014845095.1 Methylobacterium bullatum
GTGGGGGAGGGGTCGGTGGTGGTCCAGGCCGTCCACGGCTTCCTGCATCCGGAACCGTGAGCCCCGCGCCGCCGGCCGGAACGCGAGACGCTTACTGAGGACGCCGATCCATGCGTCGATGGGCGTGGCGCCGATCGAGCCTGGCGACGATGGGCGCCGACGCCGTCCAGGAGGACACGATCGGCCCCGCCGGAGGCGTGGAGGATCGCGCGAAGGGCATCGTCGACACCAGCGCCAGAATGGCCGCGAGAGACGGTCTGATGAGAAGGTTCATGGCCGCTCTCCCGGGTTCGAGGACCGCGCTGGCGCGATGGGTCGGAGGATCAGTCGGCGGGACCGCCCGAGGTGGTGCCGAAGTTCGGAACCGCGTGGTTGGTCTCGTCGGCATTGCCGCCCTTGGCCGAACTGTCGATGGTCCGGGACGCCTGCGGCTCTCCGAAGGATCGCGGGGCGCTCTCCAGGTCGACCCGCTCGACGATGGTGTGGGACGGACGATGCTCCGGCATCGCCAGGGCAGGGGCCATCAGGCCAAGCTGAAGAAGGGTGATGGAAGCGAGATGCTTGATCATGGCGCGTCTCCTGATGTCGGACTGGTTTCAAGGACAGAACGGAGCCGCTTGAAATCTCTGCTGCAGCCCTGAGTTCATGTCCGGATCTTAGCCCGTCGGAGGATCCTGAATATTATACGGCGGATCACCGGATCGATGCTTAGGTTATGCCTCCTCATACGAAGGTTTCGGCTGCCCCTCTTTCTCAGCGCTGGCGGGTGGCGGCGACGCCGAGTTGATCCGCCATGCGGACGAGGTCGGCGAGGGATCGCGCCTGCATCTTCTCCATGACGCGCCGCTTATGGACCTTGGCGGTGATCTCCGTGATGCCGAGTTCGGCGG
>NZ_NKUG01000319.1 GCF_014845095.1 Methylobacterium bullatum
TGGCGGCCGCCAGCCCGCCCTGCAGGCTCAACCGATACAGAAGCCACGCCACGAGAAGGCCGATGGGAAGGGAGCCGACATCGCCCAGGAACAGGCGGGCCACCGGGCGATTGAAGGGCGCGAATCCGATCAACGCACCGAGGAGGGATGCGGCGACGAGGGTCGGCAACGGCGGCAGACCGCCGACGAGTCCGAGGAGCATGAGCGCGCCGGTGACCGGCACCATGGCCGAGACCGTCATCCAGTCGAGACCGTCCATGAAGTTCGTGAGGTTCACGAACCACACGCCGGCCAGGACCGCGAAAGCCCGTTCGGCGGCGAGCGGCACGTCCGGAAGCAGCCGGCCATCCACGGACAGGACGAGAGCCGCGACGACGAGCGTCTGGAGACCGAGTCGGAGGGAGGCCGGCAGCGGCCGGATGTCGTCCACGGCGCCGACCACCGCGAGGATCAGGGTCGCGTGAGCCAGGACCAGGGCTTCCATCGCGTCCGGCATCGGCGGTGTCAGCGACGCAAGGAGCCCGCAGGCGGCAAGGATCGCGAGGACGATGGCGATGCCCGCGCCCTGGG
>NZ_NKUG01000032.1 GCF_014845095.1 Methylobacterium bullatum
CCCCCACCTCCAACTCCTCCCCACAAGGGGGAGGAGGGTGGGGCCGCGCTCCCTTCCGGAAACGGACAACTTGAAAAATCGGTCTTGCGTGTGGGTCGTGGCGATTCCGGCGGAGGGCGCACAGGAACGAATCGGGTACCATGGACACGTATGTCATCACGCTCGGCGGCTTTGGAGCCCTGGTGCTCCTCACCGCCTGGCTGCCGATGGTGCTTCGGCAATTGCCGCTGTCACTGCCGATCTGCTGCGTCGCGATCGGGGCCGGCCTGTCGCTGATCCCGGGGATCGGCGAGTTCTCCCCCCGGCCGGAGCATCACCTGCGCCTCATCGAGAAGGTCAGCGAGTTCGTCGTCATCATCTCGCTGATGGGGGCCGGGCTGAAGCTCGACCGCCGGGTCGGCTGGAAAAGCTGGATGGTGACGTGGCGCCTCCTCGCCATCGCCATGCCCCTGACGATCCTCGCCCTCGGATTCCTGGCCTCGCATCTCCTCGGCCTCGGCATCGCCGCGTCCCTGCTCATCGCCGCCGCCCTGGCGCCCACCGACCCGGTCCTCGCCTCCGACGTCCAGGTCGGCCCGCCGTCGGAGGGGGAGGAAGACGAGATGCGCTTCGGCCTCACCTCCGAGGCCGGGCTGAACGACGGGCTCGCCTTTCCCTTCGTCAACCTCGCCATCGCGTTCGCCGCCTCCTCCGGCCTGAATGCCGCCGGGTGGACCGAATGGGTCGGCCTCTCGCTGGTCTGGAAGATCCTGGCGGGGGTGGCCCTGGGCGCCGCCATCGGGCGGGGCTTCGGCTGGCTGACCTTCCACCTGCCGAACCGCGCCCGCCTGTCGCGCACCGGCGACGGCTTCGTGGCTCTCGGCATCACCTGCCTCACCTATGCCGCCGTGGAGGCGGTGCATGGCTATGGCTTCATCGGCGTCTTCGTGGCGGCCCTGGCCATGCGCTGGTCCGACCAGGGCCACGATTACCATCACGCCCTCCACGGGTCTGCGGAGGCGTTCGAGCGGTTGGCGATGATGATCCTCCTCGTCGGCTTCGGCCTCGCCCTCGGCGGCGGGCTCCTGCGCGACCTCACCTGGGCGGGGGCCGCCTTCGCGTGTCTCGTCATCTTCGTGGTGCGCCCGCTCTGCGGCTGGGTCAGCCTCGTCGGGCACGACCAGCCCTTCGCCGAGCGGGCGGTGATCAGCGTCTTCGGGATCAGGGGGCTCGGCACGATCTACTATCTCGCCTTCGCCCTCGGGCATGCGCGGTTCGAGGGGGCGGGCCTGTTGTGGAGCACGGCGGGGTTGACGATCCTCCTCTCCATCGTCCTGCACGGGGTCAGCGTCTCGCCGGTGCTGGGCTTTCTCGACCGCCGCAGCGGGCGCGATACCGAGAGCGCCCAGCTCGACCTGCCGCTGGCCTCACGCCGCGCCGAATGAAGCCGGGGAACGGGGCCTGTCGCCCGAGCGACATCGGCGCTCGTATTGGCCGGATACCCTGCAAATTTTCCTCCGCCCGACCAGAAACAAAGCCCAAGTTTTTCATGGCATTTGCTAAATCCCGCCATTGGGAGTACATGACGGTGATCGAAGCGTGATCAGATTTTCATTTGCTGAAGCCAAACGGCTTTTGCTGAACGAGAGTCGGGTGCGAATCGAGACAACGGAGAAGGCCTGACATCTTCGTCCGGACCTCCGAACTATGATGCCCGCAAGGGCGAAGGATTATGATGGCTGTCGGTACTGTTAAGTGGTTCAACGAGCAAAAGGGCTTCGGCTTCATCCAGCCGGATAACGGCGGCAACGACGTGTTCGTGCACATCTCCGCCGTCGAGCGCGCCGGTATGCGCGGTCTCGCCGAAGGCCAGAAGGTCTCCTACGAAATGGAAACCGACAAGCGTAGCGGCAAGCAGTCCGCCGGCAGCCTCCAGGCCGCCTGAGCCACGTGCCGCATGAGCCATGCCGGGTTCCCTGAGAATCCGACAATGGTTACGGAGCCGCTCTTCATTGAAGAGCGGCTTCCTGCGTTTTCGATGACGTCTTTTTCCTATGCGGCCTTGCCCCGCCGCATTCCAAACCAGGATTCTGTGTGAGCCAATTCAACGAAAACTCCATGACCGACCGTCTCAAGGCTTCGCAGGAAGCCCGTCAGGCCGCGCTGGCGCGTTTCCGCGACCGCCCGGCCGCCGACGATCCGACGGTGGTCGCCCGCAAGGCCGAGCGTGAGGCCATCGCCCGCGAGCGCGAAATCCGCGTCGCCGCCCGCGAAGCCGAGCGCGCTGCCGCCGCCGCGCAGGCCGTCGCCGAAGCCGAGGCCGAGCGTGAGCGTCAGGCCATCGAAGCGGCTCGCGTCGCCGAGGAGAAGATCGCCCTCGCCGCCGCCGCGCGCATCGAGCAGAAGCAGCAGCGCGACGCGCGCTACGCCGCCCGTAAGGCCAAGGCCCGCAAGTAGGGCGGACCGGTGCCGCATCGGTCTTGAGTGAGGGGCGTATCCCGCTTCCCCGAGACCGGTGCCGCGAAACGAAATCCCGGAGAGCCGTCCCGACCCATAGGTTCGGGACGGGCATCCACTGGGTTCGACGTCGGGGCCGCTCGTCAGTGATCGGCCCGTCACGTCGAATGGGTTGGCTCGGTCCTCCGTGAGGGTTCGGGCGCAGGGTGGCATCGCCGGACGGAGCTGCCGCCCATCTCGTCCTTTTTTCGCAAGGCCACAGGCTTTCGGCAAGGCGACGCGCGACCACGAACACCCGTCCGGGGACGCGGAGCCCCTTTCGCGTCGACTACAGAAAGGCACTCCCATGGCCCATAAGTTCAAGCTCGGGCAGCGTGTGCGCCGCGCCCGCATCGGCTATGCCGACGTCAAGGCCGATCCCGCCGACGTGTTCGAGATCGTCCGCCTCGTTCCCGAGGACCAAACCGGCGAGCCGTTCTACCGGATCAAGTCCGGCGGCGGCGAGCGCGCCGTCCGCGAAGGCGAGATCACCCTCGCCTCGTGAGACTTGGCCTCCGGCCCGGCCGGAGGCAGAGACGAAAAAGGCCCCGCATCCGAGGATGCGGGGCCTTTTTCATGGGTGCTGCGTTCGGCCGGTCGAGGTTAGTGACCGCCCTGGGTGGCGTTGCGGGTCGCCTCGTAGAGGAACCAGGTGCGCTCCTCGGCCTGGTCGATCCACTCCTCAAGCAGGCTTGTGGTGGAGACGTCCTTGGCCTCGTCCGTCACCTCGTGCAGCTCGCGCATGTTGGCGGTGAGGGTCTTGTTGTCGTCGCGCAGCTCGGCCAGCATTTCGAGGGGGCCGACATACTCCGCGTCGTTGTCCTCGACGCGGGACAGCCTGGAGGCCTGACCCAGCGACCGCAGGGTGGTGCCGCCGATCTTGCGGGCACGCTCGCCGACATCGTCGATGATGCCGAAGATCTGCTGCGACTGCTCGTCGAGCATCAGGTGGTAATCGCGAAAGTTCGGGCCGCTCACGTGCCAGTGGAAGTTCTTCGTCTTCACATACAGCGCGAAGAGGTCCGACAGCAGGACCGTCAGGCCCTCGGCGATCTTCTTCGTCGCCTCGGGGGCAAGATCGGTCGGGGTGTTGAGGCGATCCCCGTCGACGCGCGTGCGTCCGCTCAAGCTCTTTGCCATGACGTCATAACTCCGTTTGAATTCCGATCGCGGGCGGCGTCCAGCGCACGCCCCATGACGGGAAAAAGCCGGAGACAGGGGGGAAAGTTCCGCATCCCAGCCATGAGCGGAGCGAGGCCCGTCGATTGCCCTCGCTCCATGCCCCCGGGGAAGGGGTTCGGCACCCCTCTGCTCGGCATCGATGATTCGGAGTCGGATGGAACGCTCGCGCAGGGCTGACGGCCCATGGCGCGGCCCGGGGTGATCCGCGCCGCGCCTTTCCGGGTCGATCAGGCCGATGCCGGGGACGTCGGAGCCCGATCTCCGGCCGCCGGCTCACCCGAACAGGAAGTGCCCGGCATCGATCAACTCCGCCTTCGTCACGTCGTGCAGGATGATTTTATGCGTCGGGTCGGGGTCGCCCACGACGGTGATCTGCGTGTCCGCGCCTCTGTGGACCGAGGTCAAGGTCAGGTCTTCGATCTTCGACGCGAGCGCCGATACGTCGAGATAATCCTGGGCGACAGCGAACCTGAAGATCTCGTCCCGCCCAAAGTCACCGGCGAAGGTGAAGGTGTCTCGCCCCCCTCCGCCGAAGAGTTTGTCCGAGCCGTCACCGCCACGGATTTCGGCATCGCCGGACCGCGCGACGATGCGGTCGTTGCCGGCCTCGCCGCTGAGATCGCTCGGGTAGCGGCTGCTGCCGATGATGACGTCGTTGCCGGCTCCCCCGGAAATGCTACCGTACCCCGTCCCCAGACTGAGCCAGTCGTCGCCCGCGTCTCCCTGAAGAAAGTTGCTTTGGGCACCACCGGTGATGCGATCGTTGCCGATTCCCCCGCTCGCATAGCGTCCGCCGGAACCGAGGCGTATCGTGTCGTCGCCGCCATCGCCGAAGACGGACGCCATTCCGCCGGCCAGTTCGATGACGTCGTCGCCGTCCTGCCCCCTGATGGTCGACAGGCCGTTGCCGCCGGTGACGTGGTCGGCGCCCTGGGTCGCGTAGAGGGTGCGGGGTGCGCTTCCCGTCGTCGACAGGACGATGGCCACGCCCTCTGTGACCTCCGACAGATCCAGGGACGACCCCGCCCCCACATGGACGGCCTCGATGCTCTTGAACGTGTCGTCGGTGAAGCTGAACGCGTCCGCTCCCTGCAGGAACAGCTTGTCCTTGCCCGCGCCGCCATCGACGGCCGCTCCGGCGCGGTGAAGGACGAGACGATCGTTGCCGTTCCCGCCCAGGAGCGTATCCGCCTCGCCGGTGCTGCGCAGGGTGTCGTTGCCGCCCCCACCGTCCAGGCGATTCTGGCCCCTGCCTCCTTCGAGAACGTCATTGCCGTCCAGGCCGAGAAGCGTGTCCGCACCGGACCCGCCGCGAAGGATGTCGTCGAACACGTGCCCCTGCAGGAAAACAGAGCCTTTGTTGTCGGAAAAGTCGATGAGATAGCTCAATTCCCAATAATAGAATTTGTGATCGTACCTCATACCGGTATGGTTGTTCGTAAAACTTCCGTTGAAAGCATCGTTTTTGACGGGCGTCCAATTCGCGATATACGTGTAAGACGACTTGTTCGAGTCGTATATTGGCTCATAAATGTATACAAAGCTGTAATGATCCGGATTGAATACGGATCCGGGACTATAATGAACGACAGGCATGATATCCCCCAGACAATCAAACTCTGGAACAGCGCCGCACTCAACACGAGGCGAGATAGCGACTGATCGTCGAGGGGGATTAGAGAGCAGACTTTCTGCATATCGACAATTGTACTGATAAATACCCTGTCGATGATGCGGACGACTGTTTTGGGAGAACTATTACGGACGAGGCCGGATGATCCGGTACGTCCCTATCGGTCGAAATCTGACGGATGGAACCCGGGCGCTGGGTGCGCTCGCGATCCATGCCGGCCGCCAAGATCGCTGCCAGCGCTTCCCGAAAGCCGCCATTCGTCGGCCTTGCGGCAACTTCGGCTCGGTGTAGTAAGCCGACGTTCGGGTCAGGGCTGGCCACGCCGCTTCCACGGATTTAACGTCCTGCTCCAATGGCGAGCCCCGCGACGTGACCCAGCGACTGTTCGCTTCGATCCAGATCACCCGAGCGGCTACGCAGGACGAACTTGCGGCCCTGGAGACGGCCATCGGCGACTTGCCGCCGTCTTATCGCACCTTCGCCGAGACCTACGGCACCGGCCGGACCAATGACCTGTTGCTGATCTTCATGCCGTTCAGCTGCCCCTCTGGCACGTTCGAAGATCGGGGCCGCGGCCTGACCGACGTGCTCGACGACTTCGTCGCCCACTGGATCGCTGACGGCGGCCGGCTCGGCGACCTGGATTGCCTGGAGCCCTACGATGAGGAGAGCGTAGGCGTCGCCGCCCGCTACAATGAGTTGGTTTTCTTCGCCACGAGCGAGAACGGCGAGTCCTTCTGCTGGCTACGCACTGACGATCGCTTTGCCTTCTACACGTTGGATCGCGCCTTCCTGTCAGTGCGATACGGAGGCGACGACCTGTTGGCGATGATCGGCGACATGCAGACGGATAAGGTTAAGCGGCTGCTCGGGACCGGCTACGAGCCCTTGCCCTCGTCCTTCGTGGGATTGCGCTAGAGCTGCGCCCGACCACGTTGGGTCGGGGCACATCTCTCGGCCTTTGTTGTGCCGCGCTCTTTTTTCGCCGAACCGGCATCCACTTCGGCGGAGAGCGCTCTAG
>NZ_NKUG01000320.1 GCF_014845095.1 Methylobacterium bullatum
CCAGTCCACACGATAGCCACCCCCCTCTTTTCAGCGCCAGACTACGATGTGAATAAGAGACAGGGCGGGGGTGGAGGCGGGTTTCCGGCGCGGAGCGGCGGTCTGCGCGGCCCTGGTGGGAACGACGATCTCGCGCTGGTCGCGCTTCGGCAGCGGTTCGCGCATGGTCTATCCTCTCAAACGCAGAAAACGGCCCGACAGGTCGAGCCGAAAACGGGTCGGTGGCATCGCCGGGACGCAGGATCCGACGGTAAGCTGCGCACCTCGTCCCGGATGCCGGCTCCGGGACGAGGTGCGCGTCGGGTTGCGGTGATCGGACAAGGGACTCATCCGGCGCGCTGCATGGGAATGTAGCGCTCGCTCACCGCTTCGGGCGCGGGGTCGAACAGACCGATCGGGCGGCGCACCGGGACCACAATCCCCTCCGCGACCGGCAGGGGCGCCGAGCGACGAATCCCCGTGCGGATCGGGGCCGGGGGAGCGGTGCTGGAGCCGCGCCGGCAATCGATGGGCAGCGTCACGGTCACGCTGGTGCCCTGGCGCTCGGCGCTCTCGATGGAGATGCTGCCGCCATGGAGGCCGACGAGCCCCTGCACCACCGAGAGACCGAGCCCGGTTCCCT
>NZ_NKUG01000321.1 GCF_014845095.1 Methylobacterium bullatum
CCATCGCCACGATGATCGGGGAATGGCCGATCGCATCGACCTTGCCGAACTCGAAGATCGCGGAGACGAAGGCCGCCGCGAGCACGATCGCCGCCAGGCGGCGCACCAGGGGCGTGCAGATCAGCGCGAAGGCGAGGGCGAATTCCACCGCGCCGGCGGCCTTCATGAAGAAGGCGCCGTCGAACCCCATCGTCAGTTCCGGGCGGTCGATGAAGAGCGGGTAGGACCATTGCGGATAGGCCCATTTCTCCACCGAGGCCCACATCAGCGTCACGGCGGCCGAGTAGCGGACGATGTCGAGGGGCCGGATCCCGAACAGCTCCCGCCGGAGGCCCGTCAGGGCGAGATAGGCGGCGACACCGAGGAAGACGGGGTAGTCGGCCAGGTGGAACACGCCGTAATTCGCCACCGCGATCCCGAACAGGACGACGATGCCGAGAGCCGAGAGCGGCATCGTCTGCCGCCACAGGAATCCGGCGGCGATGGCGAGCTGGAACCAGGGCAGGGCGGTGCTGGTGGTGGTGAGCTCGGGCGTGAGGATGACGCCGCCGAGCGTCCAGAGCGAGACGAAGAAGCCGCCGCAGACCGCGCGGAACATCAGCTCGGTGTTCTCCCGCGCCCAGGCCGTGACCCGGTCGAGGGAGCGCATCATCGCCTCGCCGAGGATCGTCCGCTCGAGCAGCGCGCCGACGAACAGGGCCAGGAGAGAGACGATGACGAGT
>NZ_NKUG01000322.1 GCF_014845095.1 Methylobacterium bullatum
GGCAGGCCACGGCGGACCTCTCTTCTTCGGCACCCGGCCTGTCATATCAGCGTCCGGGCGACGACCTATGAGGTCTTCGGCCCGTCGCGCGCAGCCGAGGAAAAGCTCCTTTGGACGACCTTGCCCGATACGCCCTGTATTTCACCCCTGCTCCGAGTTCGGCGCTCGCCGCCTTCGGCGACGCGATCCTGGGAGCCGGCCCGGCGCCCGGTCCTGACGCGCTCCGGGCCATCCTCGCGGCCAACACGGCCGAGCCGCGCGTCTACGGGTTCCACGCCACCCTGAAGGCGCCGATGCGCCTCGCCCCGGACGCGACCGAAGCCGATCTCCTCCATGCGGCCGCGGCCCTGGCGGCGCACCGGAGTCCCCTGCCCGTCGGCCCCCTGCGGGTCGCCGCCCTCGGGGATTTCATGGCCCTGGTGCCGGAGGCGCCCCCGCCCTCTCTCGGCCTCTTCGCCGCCGAGTGCGTTTGCGCCCTCGATCCGTTGCGCGCGCCCCTCACCCCCTCTGAGCGCGC
>NZ_NKUG01000323.1 GCF_014845095.1 Methylobacterium bullatum
GCCCGCCCCCGCCTCGCTCATGTCCTGCCCCTCGACAATTCCGTCTACGGGCCGCCCACCAACCTGCAGATCACCCCGGACGGACGGCTCGGGCTGGTGGCGAGTTCGGTGCTCATGCGGCAGGAGGGCGAGGCCTGGTACGCGCAGGCGGACGACCGGCTCCACGTGATCGACCTCCTCGCGGACCCGCCGCATCTGGTGGAGACCATCCGCGTCGGGCGCCAGCCCTCGGGCCTCGCCATCGCGCGGACAGGCGATGTCGCCCTCGTGGCCAACCGCGAGGGCCGCAGCGTCACAATCCTGTCGATCGCGGGGACGAGCGTGCGCGCCGTGTCCACCGTGGATGTCGGCGACGAGGCGGCGGCTTTGGCCATCGCCCCGGACGGGCGCCGCGCGTTCGTGGCCAAGAACAAGGCCGCCAAGGTGGGTGTCCTCGCCCTCGACGGCGCCAAAGCCACCTACGATCCCGCCCTCGACCTTCCCGTCGGCCCCGGCATCTATGGCCTCGAGGTCACGCCCGACGGGCGTTTGGCACTCGCCGCCAATACCGGCCCCGAGCCCAGCGACGGGCACGCCGACAGCGTCAGCGTGATCCGGGCCGATGCGCCGCGCCCGGTGGTGACCGATCACCTCGGCATCGGCGATACGC
>NZ_NKUG01000324.1 GCF_014845095.1 Methylobacterium bullatum
CGTAAGGGGGCCCCTCCGAAGCCGTCACCTCCGGCGGGGCCTGCTGGACGGGACCACGGCCCGCGGCCTGCGCCTGGAAGATCGGCGAGGGCCGTCCCGGTTTCGCCGGGGGCGGCGTCGCGCCGGCACCCGGGATCGGAGCGCCCCGCACCGCCGATTGTCTCATCGAGGTCAGGGGCGCGGCCCGGATCGACGGCCCCTGCCAGTTCCGGGTGGATGCCGGACAGGACGGGGCGGGCGGATTCGAGGTCCGGTCCTATGCAAGGGGAGGGCTGGACTTCATCGCGCGGCTCACCCGCGATCCACGGGACCCGCAGAAGGCCACCGCCTCGTGGAATGAGCGCCCCGGCGCACCGCAGGCGACGGCTCCCCTCGGCACCCTGGCGCCCAAGGGGCCGTGCTGGGAGGGTGCGGAGGCGCGTCTCTGTGTCTGGCAGGCCGGACAGCCTCGCGACGCGTCGGACCGGCCCGGTACCGATCCGGGCCGCGCCCCGCCCGCCGAAACGCCGCCGGCCGAGACCGCGCGCCCGGCCTCGCCGCCCGTGCCCCGGGACAATGCGGGGACGGAGACGGGAGAGACACCGCCGGGGATGGTCCTGAAGCTGACCTTCAAGGGCCGCTGCGAATCGCTGGTGGTCGATGGCGAGGACATCACCGCGTCCTGCGCCCCCACCGCCAGGAATTCCTCCACCACCGGGTCGGCACGGGCCGAGTTCGTGTTCGGAACCACCGACGACCGGGAGGTCAGCTTCCTCGCATCGGCGAAGGGATGGGTCGAGAGCGGCACCCTGCGTCAGCCCATCGACGAAG
>NZ_NKUG01000325.1 GCF_014845095.1 Methylobacterium bullatum
GATCTCGATCACCGGATCGAGCAGCCGCGCCTTGTCCGAACCGATGGCCTGAACGGCGTTGCGCACGATGTTGGTGAGCGCCCGCGAGAACTGGTCGGGATCGACCTCCACCTCGACATTCTCGTCGCAGGCCACGCGAATCGTCACCCGTGACGCGCCGTCGAGCCTGGACAGGTCGGATTGCTCGGCCAGGATCGGCGCGAGCTCGACCTTGCGCCGTTGCGGGACGGCCTCGCTCGCCCGGCCATACGCCAGCGTCTCCTCGCAGAAGCGGATCGCCCGGCCGAGAGTGGCGAGGAGGCGGGGGGCGATGCGCTCCACCGCCGGGTCCGACACGGATTCCAGCCGGTCGCCCAGAAGCTGCGCCGTGGTCAGGAGGTTGCGCAATTCGTGGTTGATCTTGCTCACCGACAGGCCGAGTTCGGCGAGGCGGCGCTTCTGGCGCAGTTCGCCGGCCAACGCCGTCTCCATGCGGGCGAGCGCCACCTCCGCGTGACCGATCTCGTCGGTCCGGCGCGACGGCGTGATGATGCGGTCGCTCCCCTGGGGATCGTCGGCGAATTCCGTGATGTTGCGGGCGAGGCGCCGGACCGGGCGCACGATGATCCGCTGCAGCATCAGGAAGACGAGGCCGGC
>NZ_NKUG01000326.1 GCF_014845095.1 Methylobacterium bullatum
CGAAGGTGGCGCCGAGGATGATGTTGGCGTCCGAATCCACCTCTTCGCGGATGCGGGTGGCGGCTTCGTCGAGCTCGTAGAGGGTGAGGTCGTTGCCGCCGGTGATCGAGATCAGCAGGCCGCGCGCGCCCTTCATCGACACGTCGTCGAGGAGCGGGTTGGCGATGGCGGCTTCGGCGGCGCGGTTGGCGCGCTTCTCGCCCGACGCCTCGCCGGTGCCCATCATGGCCTTGCCCATGCCGCGCATGATCGCGCGGACGTCGGCGAAGTCGAGGTTGATGAGGCCTTCCTTGACCATCAGGTCGGTGATGCAGGCGACGCCCGAATAGAGCACCTGGTCGGCCATGGCGAAGGCGTCGGCGAAGGTGGTCTTCTCGTTGGCGACCCGGAACAGGTTCTGGTTCGGGATCACGATGAGGGTGTCGACGGCGGCCTGGAGCTCCTGGATGCCGGCCTCGGCGGTGCGCATGCGGCGCACGCCCTCGAACTGGAAGGGCTTGGTGACGACGCCGACGGTGAGGATGCCCATGTCGCGGGCGGCGCGGGCGATGACGGGGGCCGCACCGGTGCCGGTGCCGCCGCCCATGCCGGCGGTGATGAAGCACATGTGAGCGCCCGAGAGCTGGTCACGGATCTCGTCGATGACCTCGTCGGCGCCGGCTCGCACCCCGAGGTCGGCTCGGCCGCCGCCGACGAGGTCATCGACGAGATCCGTGACCAGCTCTCGGGCGCTCACATGTGCTTCATCACCGCCGGCATGGGCGGCGGAC
>NZ_NKUG01000327.1 GCF_014845095.1 Methylobacterium bullatum
GTCCTGCCCGAGATCGAAGGCCCGCGCGCCGAGGCGATCGCCGCCGCCCAGCGCCCCGCCGCCGCCCACGAAGCGTTCTGGATCGAGCGCCTAGCCGATGTCGCCGCGCCGACGCTGCCCTATCCCCGTCGCGGGGCCGGGGGCTCCGAGGCCGCGCCGCATGCCATCGCCATCCCGCTTGCCCGGACGGCGAGCCTGGACGACGCGGCGGCGGCCTTCCTCGCCTGGATCGGCCTCGTCTGCGACACGCCCCGGATCACGCTGGGGCTCAGCGAGGCCGCCTCAGATTCCGAACGCGATACTTGGCCATGGTTCCTGCCGGACCGCCCCCTGACCCTGGCCGTCGACCGGGACGGTTCTGTCGCGGAGCTCCGGACGGCGTTCGCAGCCGAGCGCGCGGACGTCGCCGCCAGGGGCCTTCTGGCCGCCGATCTCCCGCAACGCGCCGCCTCGCCGGACATGCGCGAAAGGGCCGTCGCATGGCGCAAGATCGGCCTGGTCCATGGCGGTGCGAAACCGGGTCTCCTGGCGCGTACCGGCTCCGAACTTGCGCTGGTCCTGAGCGAGGGCGAAAGCCGGGCGGAGCTCCTCGTCTGCGGCCGGACCTTCGAGGTCGAGGTCGCGCAAGCCATGGCCGGGCAGTTCGCGGCCTTCCTCCAATCCTTCCTGGCCGATCCGGAAATCCGCCTCGGCGCGCTCCCCCTCGTGCCGGAGGAAGAGGCGGCGATCGTGGCCGCGCTCAACGCCACCACCGCGCCCTTCGCGGACGATCGCGGCATCCACGACGAGATCGCCGCCAGGGCGGCCGAGCTGCCCGAGCGGGACGCCGTGGTCGCCGGCAACGCCAGCCTCACCTATGGCGAGCTCGACCG
>NZ_NKUG01000328.1 GCF_014845095.1 Methylobacterium bullatum
CCAACCGCACTACCGCCGCGGACGTCCCCCAGACCCACGCCCTGGCGCGTCTTGTGGCCAATCCGGGGGAGCAGGCGGGGGAGGCCGGCCCCCGCCCCGACACCGGCCCCCCGAACCCGCCCCCGCCGCATTATTGAAGCCCCCCAAACACGCTCCGGCCGGCGGTGGAAGGCCGGCGTCGCGGTCCTCGTGACAGGACGCCGTCGTCGGGTCCCGCCCCGAAGGACCGGGTCGGATGGCGGCCGGATTCTGGCCTTCACCTCAAAGGTGGACGTTCCACCGTCGACTCGACGCGGACGTCAACTCGTTGCCGACACGGCTGGTGTGCCCGGGGATCGGGAGGTCTCCCCACCTATCCCTGCTCATCGATGAGTGCCTTCAGACTGCGTTGACGCTTCCGCGGTAGAATAGCTCATCACCGGGGCAGTCTTCATGCAGCCAACGGAACTGATGACGACTGTCACGATGAGCCGCCGCGATCCTGCCAGCCCTTTCAGCCCTGATCGACGTGTGGTTGCCCTCGACGGTCTTCGAGGTCTCATGACGATCTTCGTTGTGATCTCGCATTACTTCGGCGAAGTGCCGGGGGGCCTTTCCGTCTTCATGGTGGGCTGGCTTGCTGTGGACATGTTCTTCGTGCTGAGCGGCTACCTCGTCGGCAAGCTGATCCTC
>NZ_NKUG01000329.1 GCF_014845095.1 Methylobacterium bullatum
TTCCTCCCGTCCCGCTTCGGGGATGGGACGGGGTTTACACCAAGATCCGAAGCGGGACGGGAGGAACGTCGTGGGGCTGATCTACGCGCTCGGAGCCTACCTGAGCTGGGGCATCGTCGTACCGGTGCATTTCCGGCTGCTCGATTCCGTGCCGGCCGGCAGCATCCTCGCCCATCGCATCGTCTGGTCGAGCGTGCTCGTGGTCGGCCTGCTGGCGATCCTGCGCCGGCGGGTGCGTAACCCGTTTCCCCTGAGGCGCCGCCACCTTCTCCTCGTCGTCTCGGCTGGGCTCATCGCGGTCAACTGGCTGCTCTACCTCGTGGCGGTCCAGTCCGGGCACATGCTCGATGCGAGTCTGGGCTATTTCATCAATCCGCTGATGAGCGTGGCGCTCGGCGCCCTCGTTCTCGGCGAGCGGCTGCGGCCGGTCCAGGCCGTGGCGGTGGGGCTCGCCGCCGCCGGCGTGATCCTGGCGGTGGTCCTGGCCGGGCACCTGCCCTGGCTGTCCCTGACGCTCGCCGCGAGTTTTTCGCTCTACGGGCTGGTGCGCAAGGTGGTGGGCGTCGACGCCATGGTGGGCTTTGCCGCCGAGACTTTCCTGCTCCTGCCCGCCGCCGGCCTCTATCTCGTCCTCGCCGCCCCCGCC
>NZ_NKUG01000033.1 GCF_014845095.1 Methylobacterium bullatum
GTTCGGGATGGGCGGCGAGGCCCGGCGCGGTGCGCACGAGGTCGGGGTAGATCCGCCCCGGCTCGTGGCCGGTGAGACGCGGCCCGACGAGACAGGCGAGCGTCATCGCGATGAGAAGCAGGAGGGCGGCGAGGGCGCCGCGATTGCGCGCGAACCGGGTCCATGCGCGCCTCATCGGGCCGTCCTCAGGCGCGGATCGAGAAGGGCGCAGACGATGTCGGCGACGATGTTGAGGAGGGTGACGAACACGGCCACCAGCACCACGGTCCCCATCACCAGGGTGTAGTCACGGTTGAGCGCCCCGTCGACGAAGGCGCGGCCGATGCCGGGCAGGCCGAAGACCGTCTCCACCACGACGGAGCCGGTGAGCAGCGCGGCGGCGGTCGGCCCGAGGACGGACACCACCGGCAGCAGCGCCCCGCGCAGGGCATGGCGGGCGATGCGGTGGGGCGGCAGGCCCATGGCGCGCATGGTGCGGACCGGCTGGGCGTTCAGGGTCTCGTTGAGCGAGACCCGCGTCAGGCGGGCGATGGCGCCGATCTGCGGCAGGGCGAGGGTGAGGACGGGAAGCATGAGATGCGAGGGCGCGCCGCCCTCCCAGCCTCCCACGGGGAGCCAGCGCAGGGTCAGCCCGAACACGATCTGGAGCAGCGGCGCCACGACGAAGTTGGGCACCGCCAGGGTCAGCCCGGCAAGAAGGCCGATGGTCCGGTCGATCCATCCGCCGCGACGGAGAGCGGCCCAGCTTCCTAAGCCGATCCCGCAGGCCAGCGCCAGGACGAGGGCGAGGCCACCCAGGGTCATGGAGACGGGCAGGCCGCGCGCGAACAGGTCGGCCACGGTCAAATCGCGGAACGAGAAGGACGGGCCGAGGTCGCCCCGCATCAGCGCGCCGAGATAGCGCCCGAACTGGACGATCAACGGCTGATCGAGGCCGTAGATGGCGGCGAGGTTGCGCATCGCCGCCGGCGGCAGCGGACGTTCCAGGTCGAACGGCCCTCCGGGGGCGAGGCGGATCAGGAAGAAGCTGCCGGTGACCACGAGGAACAGGGTCGGGACCGCCTGGGCGATGCGGCGCAGGATGAGGCCGATCATGCCGCCGCCGGCCTCACGGTTCGAGCCTCAGGAAGCGCGTCGGCGACGCGTTGCGCGGATTCGGGTGATAGCCGGTGAGACGGGGCGAGATCAGCGCCTTCGACCGGGTGTGGAACACCGGGATCCATGGCAAATCGTCGAGCATGATCGTCTCGGCCCGGAACAGGAGGTCGGCCCGCTTGGCGAGATTCCGCTCGGCGGCCGCCTCGCGCATCAGCCCGTCATAGTCCGGATTGCCGTAACGGCCGGGGTTGACCCCTTCATTGCCGGTCTCCAGCAGGAACAGGAAATTCTGCGGATCGGAGTAATCGGCGACCCAGGACATGCGGGCGACATCGAAATCGCCGCCGTCGCGCAGATGGGCGAAATGGGTCTTGGCATCGGTATAGACGAGGCGCGTGTCGACGCCGATGCCCCGCCACATGTCGGCGATGGCGACTGCCGTGTTGCGGTTGTTGTCGGTGCTGTTGAAGCGATACTCGACCCGGAGGGGCTTGCCGCCAGGGCCGAACCCGGCCTCGGCGAGCAACGACCGCGCCTCCTCCTCGCGGTCGATGGGCATGGCGCTGCGGCCTTCGATTTCCGGCGGCGCGCGGTAATTGTCGAGGCCCGGCGGGCACAGGGAATAGGCCGGCGCCATGGTCTCGCCCCACAGCCTCTCGGCCAGAAACTCCCGGTCGATCACCAGGGACAGCGCCCGGCGCAGGCGGACGTCGTCGAAGGGGGGCTTTCGGGTGTTGACGGCCAGGGCATAGAGCCCGAGCGACGGGCCGAGGACGACCTGATCGCCGAACCTCCCCTTGAGGGAGGCCATCTGGTCGCCCGGCAGATCGGCCAGGGAATCGATCTCGCCGGCGGCGTAGCGGCGGACCGCGCTGGACAGGTCGGGCGTCGGCAGGAAGGCCACGGTCTCGATGGAGACGCCGGCCGCCGCATGGAAATAGGGGTTGCGCCGCAAGGTGATGCGGTCGTTCGGCACCATGTCCACGAGGGCGTAGGCACCGTTGCTGACGAGGTTGCCCGGCCGGGTGAAGGCATCGCCGAACCGGGCGATCGAGGGCGGGTGGACCGGCAGCGAAGTCTGGTGGGTGAGAAGTTCGAGGAGGTAGGGCGTCGGCCGGTCGAGGGTGACGACGAGGGTACGGGCATCCGGCGCGGTCACGCCGAGCGTCTCGGGTGCGGCCTCACCCTGGTTCACGGCGCGGGCGTTCTTGAGCGGATACAGCACCTCGGCATATTTCGCCGCCGTCTCCGGGGCCATGATCCGGCGCAGACCGAAGACGAAATCCGCCGCCACCACGGGATCGCCGTTCGACCAGCGTCCGTTCTCGCGCAGATGGAACGTGTAGGTCAGGGCGTCGTCGGAGACGGCCCAGTGCGTCGCGGCGCCGGGAATGAGAGCGCCGTGATTGTCGTAGGTGAGCAGCCCCTCGTAGAGGTCGCGCAGGATATGCGCCTCCGCCACGGTGGAGGATTTGTGCGGATCGAGGGTTTCCGGATCGGCATCGTTGCCGCGCCGGTAGACGGGCGAGGCCGCCGCACGCGCCGGACCGGTTCCTGCCACGAGCAGGGCGCCGCCGCCGAGAAGGCAGGCGCGCCGGTCCATGCGCATGGCGGCGCTCAGGCGCCGGTCTGCGCGGTGAAGCCGGCCGCCTCGATCCCGGCGAGCGCGCAGAGTTCGTCGTTGTCGGAGGTATCGCCCGAGATGCCGACGGCGCCGATGACCGCATCGCCATCGCGGATCAGGACACCGCCCGGCACCGGCACCAGCGCGGCGGGACCGACGAGATGGCTCACGGCCGCCACGAAATAGGCCTGCTCCTCGGCCCGCTTGTGGATCGCGCGCCCGCCGAGGCCCAGCGCCAGGCAGCCATTGGCCTTGCCCATGGCGACCTCCGCCCGGCGCAGGGACGTGCCGTCCTCGGCGGCCATGGCCTTGAGCGCGCCGCGCGCATCGTAGACCACCACCGCGAGGGGCTTCAGGCTGTGCCCGCGCGCCGTCTCGAGGGCGGTGGCGACGATGGTCTGGGCGGCGGCGAGGGTCAGGTCGGGCATCGGCTTACCGGGGGATGAGGTCACGGGTCATACCGGACGTAGCCCGGCCGTCGATGCCGGACCAGCCCCGGCCTCACCCCTCGCTGTCGGCCAGGAACGCATCGTAGTGCCGCGTCACCGCCGCCAGATCCTCGAAATGCGGGAAGGCCCCGGTGGGCAGGACGTCGACGGTCCAGTTCGGGCGGCCGGCGACACGGTCGGCATGGCGGTAATCGACGAAATCGCCGCGCACCCCGTGGATCATCCAGACCGGGAGGGTGAGCGCCTCGTAGAACCGCCCCGGCGCGTCTGGGAACAGGGCACCGGACAGGAACGAGAACGGCGCATGCCGCGCGCCCGGACGATGCGCCGAGGCGTGATCGTAGGCGAGCAGGCCCTCGTCGATGTCCTTCGAGCCCCAGGTCTTTTCCAGGAAGAAGCGCATGCTCGGCCGGCTCACGAGGAGATCGAACAGCGGCTCTCCCCAGAGCGGCGCGTTCAGCATGGCGCGGGCGACGGCGCCGCCGTGACGGGTCCGCTCGCGGTGTCGGCCGACGAAGCGGGAATCGAAGCCGGTGGGGCTGACGAGGCCGAGACTGCGATAATCGCCCGGCGCCTCGAGAGCGGCGGCGGCGAGGTATTCGCAGGACAGGGACAGGGCGACCGCATCGATCTTCCCGCCGCCGTGTCGCGCACGGATCTCGGCGGTGACGGCCTGGATCGCATCGGACATCAGGCGGGGCGTGTAGCCCCGGTCGCTGCGTTCCGAGAAACCGAAGCCCGGCAGGTCGAGGGCATAGACCGGGCGGCTCCCCGCGTAATGCCGGTAGAGCGGTCGGATCTCATAGGCGTTCGCCGCCGCGTTGACCGAGTGGATCAGCAGCAGCGGAACGCCCGGCGCGGTGGCGTCGCCATAAAGGCCGATATCCCCGGCCAGGGTTTCCAGGCGCTCGTGTCGTCCCGGCAGGGCGGGATGCAACGTCTGATCGTGGTCGATCCCCAACCGGCTCCATGCGATCCAGGCGCCCGCCGCGCCGAGGGGCAGGAGAGCGAGCTTGGCGGCGAGGCTCACGCGGGATGCAGGCCTGTCGCGGCGGATCGGTGCGGTCATCGTCTCGTCCGGGTAGGGAATCGTCTGCGAGAAACGCGAAGGCTGCCCGGTCGATCCAGGCCTTCCCCTCGCTACGCCGTCGCGCCCTCGATCTCGCCGCTGAGTTCCAGCCATTCCTCCTCCGCCGCTTCCAGGGCGGCGGCGGCGTCGGAGCGCATCTTTGCGAGTTCTCCGGCCTTGGCGGCATTGGTCTGGAAGGCGGTGCCGTCGGCGAGCGCCGCGTCGATCTTGGTCATGGCGTCGGTGAGCTTCTTCATCCGCGCCTCGACGCCCTCCAGCTTCTTGCGCAGGGGGGCCAGAGCCACGCGGCGGTCGGCGTTGGAGCGGCGCTCCAGCGCCTTCACCCCGCCGGTCGCCTCGGACGCGCTCGTCTGAGCCTCGCGTTCGGGGCCGGCGAGGACGAAGCGGCGGTAATCGTCCATGTCCCCGTCGAAGGCCTTCACGCTGCCGTTCGCCACGAGCCAGAGCCGGTCGGCGCAGGCCTCCACCAGGAAGCGGTCGTGGCTCACCAGAATGACCGCGCCCTCGTAGTCGTTGATCGCTTCCACCAGGGCCTGCCGGCTCTCGATGTCGAGATGGTTGGTGGGCTCGTCGAGGATCAGGAGATGCGGCCCCTTGAAGGCCGCCAGCCCCATCAGCAGGCGCGCTTTCTCACCGCCCGAGAGCTGCGAGACCGGCGTCTCGGATTTGGTGCCCGAGAAGCCGAGCCGGGCGGCGGCGGCGCGGGCCTTCGATTCCGGCACGTCCGGCATCAGGTCGCGGACATGGGCGTAGGCGCTGTCGGCCGGGCGCAATTCGTCGAGCTGGTGCTGGGCGAAATAGGCCACCTCCATCTTGCCCGAGCGCCGCATCTCGCCGCTCAAGGGGGGCAGGCGCCCGCCGATGAGCTTGCAGAAGGTCGACTTGCCGTTGCCGTTGGCGCCGAGCAGCGCGACCCGGTCGTCGGGGGCGAGACTGAGATTCAGGCCAGACAGGACGATGCGGTCCGGGTAGCCCGCCTGTACCCGCTCCATAGCGACGATGGGCGGGGAGAGCGGACGTTCGGGGCTCGGCAGGCGGAAGGCCGGTACGTCGTCCTCGATCACCGAGGCGATGATCTCCATCTTGGCGAGGCGCTTGACGCGGGACTGGGCCTGGCGCGCCTTCGTGGCCTTCGCCTTGAACCGGTCGACGAAGCTCTGGAGATGCGCACGCTCCGCATCCTGCTTGGCCTTGGCCTTGGACTGCAGCACGCGCTTCTCGGCCACCTGCCGGGCGAAGGAGGTGTAGCCACCCCGATAGATACTGAGCTTGCCGCGGTCGAGATGCAGGATGTGATCGACGCATTCGTCGAGCAGGTCGCGGTCATGGGAAATGATGACGGCGGTGCGCGGATAGCGCTCGAGATAGTCGTAGAGCCAGATCGTGCCCTCGATGTCGAGGTAGTTGGTGGGCTCGTCGAGGAGGAGCAGGTCGGGCTCCGAGAACAGCACGGCGGCCAGCGCCACGCGCATGCGCCATCCACCCGAGAAGTCGGAACAGGGCCGCCCCTGCGCCTCCGCGTCGAATCCGAGGCCGTGCAGGATGGCGGCGGCGCGGGCAGGCGCCGAATGCGCTTCGATATCGACGAGGCGCGTCTCGATCTCGGCCCGGCGCAGGCCGTCGGCATGCTCCGCCTCGGCCATCAGGCGCGCCCGCTCGGTATCGGCGGCGAGCACCACGGCATGCAGAGTTTCAGGGCCGGCCGGGGCCTCCTGCGCCACGGCGCCGATGCGCATGCCCTTTGGCATCGAGACGGTGCCGCCCTCGGTGGGCAACTCGCCGAGGATCGCCTTGAACAACGTCGTCTTGCCCGCGCCGTTGCGGCCCACGAGCCCGACGCGGGCCCGGTCCGGAATGACGAAAGTGGCGCCGTCGAGGATCAGGCGTTCGCCGATGCGGTAGGTGAGGTCGTTGACGCGAAGCATGGAAGGCTTCTGGCGGCGCGCGGCAAGGGTTGCAAGGGGAGCGTCACGAGGCGAGGGCAGCAGGGTGCCGTATCCGGCGGGGGCGGAGCGCTGTAATCCGGCCGCCATGACCGTGACGCTTCTCGCCGCCCTCGTTCCGATCGCACTCCTCATAGGTCTCGGCGCGGCCCTGCGCCGCCTCGGCTTCCTCGCCGAGGGCTTCTGGCCGCAGGCCGAACGCCTCGCCTATTACGTGCTGCTGCCGAGCCTTCTCCTGGACAGCCTCGCCACCGCACGCCTCGCCGACGTCCCGGTGGGTGCGCTCGCCCTGGTCCTGGTTTTCTCGACCCTGGCGGTGGCGGGCCTCACACTGGCGGCCCGGCCACGCCTCGGCTTCGGCGGACCGGCCTTCACCTCGGTGTTCCAGGGTGGGATCCGGTTCAACAACTATGTGGGGGTCTCGGCGGCGGCGGGTCTCTACGGCGCCCAGGGCGTCGCGCTGGCGGCGGTGGCGAACGCCGCGATCGTGCCGACGGTCAACGTCCTCTGCGTTCTGGTCTTCGCCCGTTTCGGCACGGGGGGCCGACCCTCGGCCCTCGGCCTCGCGCGGCAGATCGCTCTCAATCCGCTGGTCCTCGGGAGCCTGGGCGGCATCGCGCTCCAGGCCTCGGGGCTCGGCCTGCCGCCGGGACTCGAGCCGATGCTGCGAGCCTTGGGCCAGGCGTCGCTGCCGCTGGGCCTGCTCTGCGTCGGGGCCGCCCTCGATTTCGGATCGGCGCGAAGCTGGATCAGGCCGGTCGCCGTGGCGTCCCTGATCAAGTTCGGGCTGATGCCGACCGCCACGATCCTGGCCTGCCTCGCCTTGGGGCTCAAGGGTCCGGCCGCGGTGACGGCCCTGCTGTTCCAGACCCTGCCGACCGCCTCGTCGTCCTACATCCTATCGCGCCAGCTCGGCGGGGACGCGCCGCTGATGGCAGGGATCACGGCGACCCAGACCGTGATCGCCGGGGTGGCGCTCCCCCTTGTCCTGGCGATCGTGCTGGCCTTGGCCGGACTCGGCTGAGACGCCCCCGCGGCCCCCTGGTCAGGTCAGCTCCCAGGCGGCGGGATCGTTCATCAGGGCCGCGACCAGGGCGTGGTTCAGCTCGTGCCCCGTATGCGCGGCCTCGATCCGGCCGAGGATCGGGTATCCCGCCAGCGCCAGATCGCCGATCAGATCCAGCATGCGATGGCGCACCGGCTCGTCGGGCACCGTCATCCCGCCGATGATCTGTCCGCCGACGATACAGGCGGTCGAAGAGAGGTTCGCCCCCCGCAGCAGCGGCTTGCGCAGGAGCATCCCGTAGATCTTGGCCGGAATCGCCCATTTGGCCCGCCCGAAACTGCGCGAGGGAGCCAGCTGCTCGGTAAACACCTCCGGGGTGATCGTGCCGGACCAGTGCATGGGGTCGAAACGCGAGAGTTCGAGACGACCGGAGAGGTGAAGCGCATCCGCCGGGGCGATCCTCAACGTCCGGTGGTCCTGTCGGACCTCGACCGGCCGCAGCACCCGGATGCTGCGCAGCTGCGCGTCGCTCTCGGTCCGGCCGCTCGCGCGCAAACCCTCGCACCAGGGCAGGGCGCCCCCGTCGAAGATCGGCAGTTCCTCCGCGTCGAGGGAGACCAGCGCGTTGTCGATGCGATGGGCGTAGAGCGCGGCCAGAAGATGCTCCACGGTCCGGACCAGGGGTCCGTGGGGCGAGCGAAGGGCGGTGCAGAGCGGTTGCGTCTCGCGAAAAGTCCACAGGGCCGGCACATCCACCGTGCGGCCACGGCCGAGATCGCGTCGGAACACGATGCCGTGGTCGTCGCCGGCGGGCGCGACGGTGACCGTGACGCGGCGCCCGGTATGAAGGCCGTAGCCCGTCAGACGGACGCTCGCGGACAGGGTCGCCTGCCGTTGGCGCGCACTCGCCGGCGCCACGTCGTGCGCGGCCTGGATCGATGGGGCGGGGGAATTGGCCGCGACGTCTCGCGTCCACCACGGCGAGGGGACGTCCGCCTCGATCCTGGGTGGCCCCGGCTGACGGGTCGCGCCCGCGACGTCTCTCGATGACGCTGACCTTACCAGCACGTCTCGGCTCCCGGAGCGATCAACCGGGATTGTCATGAGACAGGGTGTTCATTTCCGGCGTGCGCCTATCGTAACCCCGCTCGATCGCAAAGGCAGGTAAACTACGCGCGAGGAGAGGGCGCTTTCCTCCGCACGATCGCGAAGCCGCAGCGGACCCCTAAATCCGGCGGACCGACTTTTTGGTAGGGATGGGCCGCCGGAATGGGTTGACCCACGGGACCGGCAGCTTAACGATCACCCGCTTTAGGAGACGATACCCGTGACCGCAGGACGGCTGGCGACAATCCCCTTCTTCAAGGAGCCGGGAATCGAGCTGTCGACCTACGAGACCCGTTGCCATTGGCGCCGGTTCGACGAGAACGAAGTCCTCGTCGATTACGACGACATCTCCACCGACGTCTATTTCCTCGCCTCCGGCGAGGTCCGCATCCTCAACCGCTCGCAATCGGGCAAGGAAGTGATCCTCGGCGAGATGCGGGGCGGCGCGTTCTTCGGCGAGCTCGCGGCCCTCGACGGAATCGGCCGCTCGGCCAACGTCACCGCCCTGACCCGCGGTGAGGTCTGTGTCGTCCCGGCCCCGATCTTCCGGCAGATGATCTTCGCCTCCGAGGCTATCGCCGACCGTCTGTTCCGCCTGCTCGCCAAGCGCGTGCGCGAACTCAACACGCGGCTGATGGAACACGCGCTCCTCGACCTGCGCCACCGCCTCTATGCCGAGTTGCTGCGCCTGTCCGTGCCGCGCGCCGGCGGCGACGGCGAACGGGTGGTGACGCCGCCGCCCTATCACCACGTGCTGGCCGCCCGCATCGGCTGCCGGCGCGAGCAGGTGACCCGCGAGTTCACCGTGATGGCGGCCGATGGCCTGATCGACCGGACCCGTGGCGCCCTCGTCATCCGCCGGCCCGACCTGCTGGAGGCGCGGGTGGCCGAAGCCTTGCGCGAGGACAATTGACGGCGCGGAACGCCGTGGTCCCGTTCCTCACCCTCCAACGGCTGACGAAGACGTTCGGCACCCATGATGCGGTGGCGGATCTCTCGCTCGACATGCCGTCGGGCGAAATCCTGTGCCTGCTCGGCCCCTCCGGCTGCGGCAAGAGCACCCTGCTTCGCCTGATCGCCGGGTTCGAGACGCCCACGGGCGGGGCGATCCGCCTCGACGGCACCGATCTCACCGGCCTCGCCCCGCACAGGCGGCCGGTGAACATGATGTTCCAGTCCTATGCGCTGTTTCCCCATCTCAGCGTCGCGCGCAACATCGCCTACGGGCTGAAAGGCCTCGGCCGTTCAGCCGCTTCCGCCCGCGTGGACGCGTTGCTGCGCCTGGTGCGGATGGACGAATTCGGGAACCGGGCACCCGAGACCCTGTCCGGAGGCCAGCGCCAGCGCGTCGCCCTCGCACGCGCCCTGGCGCGCGAACCGAAGGTGCTCCTCCTCGACGAGCCCCTCGGCGCCCTCGACCGGGGGCTCCGCGAGGAGACCCAGGGGGAGTTGCGCGCGATCCAGCGCCGCCTCGGCACCGCCTTCGTCATCGTCACCCACGACCCTTCCGAGGCCATGGCGCTCGCGGACCGGATCGGCGTGATGGACAAGGGCCGTCTCGTCCAGATCGGCCGGCCCGAGACGCTCTACGAACGGCCGGTCAATCGCTTCGTCGCCGGGCTGCTGGGCGACGTGAACCTCATTCCGGGGACGGTCGGGGAAACCGACGGGGCGCTGGTGCGGGTCGAGACCGCCCTCGGTCCGGTCCTCGCCCTCGGGGAGGGCGCCCCGGCCGCCGGCGCCCCCGCGCTGGTCGCCCTGCGCCCCGAGCGCATCGGGGCTTCACCCGTCGATCCGATGGCCACCGGGGATCGCAACGCCCTCGACGGGCACGTCGAGGCCTCGACCTATCTCGGCGACCGCATCCGTCTCCAGATCCGCATGGTGGACGGCAGCACCATCCGCGCGACCCTGCCGGCCGGAGCCGGGATCGACGGCGGCGTCCCGGTCCGCCTGTCCTTCACCCCCGACGCCGCGACGGTCATGGCGGCGTGATGAAGCGGCTCCTCCCGGTTGCGCCGTATCTGTGGCTCGCCGCCTTCGTGCTGCTGCCCTGCCTCATCACCCTCAAGATCAGCCTGTCCTCGCCGGCGACGGCGCAGCCGCCCTACCTGCCGGTGCTCGACTGGAGCGCCGGGATCGATGGATGGGGCGCGTTCCTCGAAGCCCTGGACTTCGCCAATTTCGAGACCCTGGCCGGGGACAGCCTGTATCGCGACGCGGCCCTGTCCTCCCTGGTCTATGCGGCCACGGCGACGGCGATCCTGGTGATCCTCGGCACGCCCGTCGCCCATGCCCTGGCCCGCTCGCCGGCCAGGCTCCAGCCGCTCCTCGTCGCCCTGGTGATCGTGCCGTTCTGGACGAGCTTCCTCATCCGCATCTATGCCTGGATCGCGATCCTGAAGCCCGAGGGCCTGCTCAATGCCGGCCTCGTCTGGACCGGTCTCATCGCCCGCCCCCTGGACATCCTGAACACTCCGGCGGCGGTGATGATCGGGCTGACCTATGCCTACCTGCCCTTCATGGTGCTGCCGCTCTACGCGGTGCTCTCCCGCCTCGACCCGACCCTGACGGAGGCCGCCGCCGATCTCGGGGCCTCGCCGGCGCGGGCGTTCTGGACCGTCACGCTGCCGCTGGCCCGGCCCGGCATCGTCGCGGGCGCGCTCCTCTGCTTCATTCCGATGGTGGGCGAGTTCATCATCCCCGATCTCCTCGGCGGCTCGGACACGCTGATGCTCGGCCGCGTCCTGTGGAGCGAGTTCTTCTCCAACCGGGACTGGCCGCTCGCCTCGGCGGTGGCGGTGCTGCTCCTCGTCCTCATCGTCGGACCGATCGTGCTGTTCCGGGATGCCGAACGCGGGCGCGGGGAGGTCGGCCGATGAGCCGGCTCAACCGGATCAGCCTCGGGCTCGGGCTCGCCTTCCTCTACGCGCCGATCGCCGTCCTCGTCGTCTTCTCGTTCAACGCCTCGTCCCTCGTGACGGTCTGGGGCGGGTTCTCCACACGCTGGTACGGAGTGCTCGTGAACGACGGCCCGCTCATCGCCGCCGCCCTCGTTTCCCTGAAAGTGGCGTCGCTCGCCGCCCTGGTGGCGACCGTCCTCGGCACCCTGGCGGCGCTGGCTCTCGACCGCAGCGGCCGCTTTAGCGGACGGGGTGCCTTCACCGGCCTCGTCTACGCGCCGATGGTGATGCCGGAGGTGATCACCGGCCTGTCGCTGCTGCTGCTCTTCGTCGGGCTCGGCCTCGACCGTGGCCTCGTGACCCTGGTCGTCGCCCACGCCACCCTCGGCCTCGGTTTCGTCGCCGTGGTGGTGGGCGCCCGGTTGAAGGGGCTCGACCGCTCCCTGGAGGAGGCGGCGGCGGATCTGGGAGCAGGACCCATCCGCGTCTTCGCCACCGTCACCCTGCCGCTGATCGCACCGTCCCTGGCGGCGGCGTTCCTCCTCGCCTTCACCCTTTCCCTCGACGACCTCGTCATCGCGAGCTTCGTCTCGGGGCCGGGGGCGACGACATTGCCGATGCGGCTCTACAGCCAGGTCCGCCTCGGCGTGAACCCGGAGATCAACGCCGCCTCTACACTTCTGGTCGGCGGCGTCACCCTCGTCGTGCTGACGGCGTCCTTCCTCACCGGCCGCCCCTCCGCCAGCGCTCAGGGCACGTAGGCGCGCACCCGCGTCGGCAGGTCGAGCGCCCCCGTCCGCGCCCCCTGCATCGCATCGGGAGCCAGGATCGAGCCGCCCCGGGAGTCGAGGTCGGAACCGCCCTCCCGCGGGATGACGCGAACGGCGACGGCGTCCCAGGGACCGTCGATGTCGAAGAGCGGCCCCTGCGCCGGGGCCGAAGACAGGTTCTTGGGTGAGACCGGCCGCAGGACGGTGTCGGTGGATACACGCGGTGTCAGCTCCGCCCTGGCGGCGAGGGTCCGCTCCGGCAGCGACAGGGTTCCGCGCAGCGATGCGGACAGCGACGTGGTCTTCAGCATTCCATCCGTGATCTCGCCGATCCCGTCGACGAAGCGCAGCACCACCCCCGCGCGTTCGAAGGGCGTACGGCCGTTCCGGCGGACCAGGGCGCCATCGGCGGCGACGCCGTTGCGATGGATCACGTCGGCGAGGTCGAGGCCGGCGAGGGTGCCGTTCTCCATGGCCAAGGACGAACGTCCATTGAGGTGAGCGATCAGCCCGGCGGCGGTACGGCCCGATCCCTCAAGGGTGAAGTGCCCCTGGGCATTGCCCAGGATCCAGCCCTCCTGCCCGACATCGACGAGGAAGGCGCCGAGATCGAGCTGGTCGAAAGCCCCCTGCGCACGCAGTTCGGTCTCGCCGCGATCGGTGGCGGAGGTGGTGAGGCCGAACCGTCCCTTGACGAGGCCGCCCCTCACCATCGCGCGGACGAGAGAGCCCTCGACGCTGCCGTCGCGCACCAGCAGGCTGGATGCGAGATCCTCCATCACCACCGGGCCGAGGCGGGCACTGCCCGCCGAGAGACGCAGATCGAGGTCGCCGCCGGTGAAGGGCCGCAGGGCCAGGCTCTGCCGGCTCCAGCCGTTGGCGTTCAGCGTGTCGTCCGAGCCGAAGACCCGGACCAGGGTGGCCAGAACGGGGGCGAGGTTCAGGTTCTCCGCCGCCAGGGTCGCCTGCAGGGCCGGGCGGCCCTGGCCGAAGCTGATCGAGCCGGCACCTTCCAGGCTGTTGTCACCGAGCCGTAGACGCATGGTCGGTAGGAGCAGGTTGCGGCCCGAACTCTCGAACGTACCGTCTATGGCGAAGGTATCGAGCAACGGCGACAGGGCGATGTCCGTCCCCGCCCAGGCCAAAGTCTCGCGCAGGGAACGGGTCTGCAGGCTGCCCTGGCCGCGAAGCGATACCCCGTCGGCGAGGCTGCCGCTTCCCTCCGCCGTCATCTGGCCTGCGGGCCAGGTCGCGCTGGCGGAGAACGGGGATTCACGGCCCGAGAACAGCTCGTCCAGACGAACCCCGGAGAGCGAGAACCGGGTGGGAGTCTCGTTCCAGACGAAGCTTCCCGCGACGTTGGTCTGCGAACTCCAGAACGGCCAGGCGAGGACCAGATCGACGTCGCTGGCGGTCTGGGCACTGCCGTCGCGCGGATCGCGCCCCACCAGGATCGCATCCGTGAGGCTGATGCGACGGGGACGCGACGCGCCGCCCTCGGTCAGGCGCGCCTTGAGCCGGCGGAACGGCTCGACCCAACGCCGGTCCCCGTCATCGACGGGGAGGGTGATCGTGGTGCGCTCGAGGGAGAGGGTATCGATCTCGATACGGCCGGCGAGGAGGGCGCGGATCCCGAGCTTGAGGGTGAGCGTTCCGCCCTCGGCGAGAAGCGGCCCGTCGACCGTCCCGGCACTGAGACGGACTCCCTCGAAATCCAGCCGTGGAATGGGCAGCAGGGCGATGCCTGCCCGCCCCCCGGCCGTCATCGCGATTCCGTAACCGGTCGCCAGCGATTTGCCGACGCCCCGCGTGAGGCGCGCGGAGGCGACGGACCAGGGCAGGCAGGCAGCGATCAGGGCGAGGACGAGGCTGCCGATACAGACGGCCGGCAGGAGGCGACGGAGCGGCATATCTCTCCCTATCGGAGCAAAACCGCGACGCGCGGTCCCGCGCACGGCCTCGCCCAGCCGCTGCGGTCGATCTTCGAAAACCTGCCCCCCGTTTCATTCCATAGCGAGCCGGACGGGGTTTGTCTGCCATGCATCATTTCTCCGCAGTGGAGCATTCGGAAACGGGCTCTCGTCCTTGGAGCCGTCCTTCCCCGACGGCTCAACCTGCTACAGGTCTCGTGACCCTTATTCTTTCCACCACGATGTTCTCCCGCAGGATCTTGCCGAAACGCCATGTCCTGGCGCAGAGCATGTCCTGGCGCAGAGACAGGACAGACGGACGCGGCCCTCCCTTGTCGATCCGAGCCCCGCGCGAGCCGGGCCGGGGAGGCGGGATTGGCTCGCGTTTCGCAGGGCAGCCCGAAACGGCGCCAGGAACCGGATTTCGGGAGGAAGGCTTGAGATGAAGAAGGTATATTCCGACGCCACGCAGGCGGTCGCCGGCTTGCTCAAGGACGGCATGACGATCATGGCCGGCGGCTTCGGCCTGTGCGGCATTCCCGACGAGCTGATCGACGCGATCCAGGCGTCAGGGGTCAAGGATCTCACCGTCATCTCCAACAATGCCGGCATCGACAATGTCGGCCTCGGCAAGCTGCTGCAGACCCGCCAGATCGCCAAGATGATCTCGTCCTATGTCGGCGAGAACAAGGAATTCGCCCGCCAGTATCTCGGCGGCGAACTCGCCATCGAGTTCAACCCCCAGGGCACCCTGGCCGAGCGCATCCGCGCCGGCGGGGCGGGCATCCCGGCCTTCTTCACCAAGACCGGCGTCGGAACCCTCATCGCCGAGGGCAAGGAAGTGCGCGAGTTCGACGGCGAGGATTACGTGATGGAGCGCGGTCTCTTCGCCGATCTCGCCATCGTCCATGCCTGGAAGGGCGATACCGAAGGCAACCTCGTCTACCGGAAGACCGCCCGCAACTTCAATCCGATGATGGCCACCGCCGCCAAGGTGACGGTCGCTCAGGTGGAACACCTGGTCCAGCCGGGCGAGATCGACGGCGACGCGATCCATACGCCGGGCATCTTCGTCAAGCGCATCATCCACGTGGCGATCCGCGAGAAGAGGATCGAGCAGCGCACCACGCGCAAGCGTGGCGAGGCCGCCGCCTCTTCCGCCGCCGTCTGACATCCTAGGGAGACACCACCATGGCCTGGACCCGCGAACAGATGGCGGCGCGCGCCGCCAAGGAGCTGCGCGACGGCTACTACGTGAACCTCGGCATCGGCATTCCGACCCTGGTCTCGAACTACATTCCCGAGGGCATGTCGGTGCAGCTGCAATCCGAGAACGGCATGCTCGGCATGGGGCCTTTCCCTTACGAGGGTGAGGAAGACCCCGACCTCATCAATGCCGGCAAGCAGACGATCACCGAATTGGCGACCACGAGCTATTTCTCGTCCTCCGATTCCTTCGGCATGGTCCGGGGCGGGCACATCAACCTGTCGATCCTCGGTGCCATGCAGGTGGCGGAGAACGGCGACCTCGCCAACTGGATGATCCCAGGCAAGATGGTGAAGGGCATGGGCGGCGCCATGGATCTCGTGGCCGGCGTGAAGAAGGTGGTGGTGGTGATGGAGCACACCGCCAAGGGGAAGGACGGGTCGGAAAGCCCGAAGCTCCTCACCGCCTGCGACCTGCCGCTGACCGGCACCGCCGTCGTCGACATGGTGATCACCGATCTCGGCGTCTTCACCATCGACAAGAAGGGCGATGGCGGCATGGTCCTGGTCGAGCTCGCCGATGGCGTCACCGAGGAGGAGATCCGCTCCAAGACCCAGGGCGCCTACACCGTGGCGCTGAACTGAGTGCTCTCCAAAACTCCCGCCGCGCCGCCGCACCTCGAACGATAGCCGGTGGTGGCCGGGTCTTGTCCGAGGCGCCCCGAGTCGCCGCGGCCCGAAAATGAAAAGGCTCCCGATGCAACCGCATGGGGAGCCTTTTGCCTGGCAGGACCGATCTTTCCGCGTGGGCCCCTCAGCAGGTTGAGCAAAGGTGGTCACCGGTTTTGCGTGCCGAAACCTGCGACACTCCAAAGGCCTGAGCGAGGTCAAGCATTGGCTTGCCAATGCGAACCTGCTCAGGTCCTCGCGGCCGGCGGTTCCTGAAATCGGACTGGGAACGGGAAGGCCGCCCGCAGAGGCTTCGTGTCGAGGGGGGAGGGCGGCAGCACGCAGGCGCGGTGGTCGAGCCAGGCAAGGTCGCTGAACGTCCGGGGAAGTTCGAGGGCTTCGTCGGAGAGCCCCACCGATTGCTTGTAGTCCCGCATCTTGAAAGAATCCTTCGCCTCCTTCTTGCCCTCCGACAGCCGCGCCGATTGAGCGGGGACACCATAGGCATGCGCCACGATGAGGCCGTGCAGCGAGGTGGTGACGATCTCGTCGCAGGAGAGGATCTCGCGGATCACCCGCTCGATGTCCTCGAACGACACCGAGAGGAGCGAGATGACCTTGACGTGGTCGGCGCCCACCGCCTCGACGGCCTCGCGGATCCGCGCTTCCTGCAGGACGTGCGCGATGATGCCGACCTTGTGGGTCTTCTCCACCGCAGGAGCGTAGAGCTCGGGCAGCAGGATGGCGGCATCGCCGTAGATTTCGGGGCATTGACCACCGGCGGCCAGAACGGCGTCGCGCGAGAGCGGCCCGCGAACCGCCGAATAGATCGCGGTCGGGCAGATGTCGTCGGTGCTGCGGGGCATGCCGGTCCCCCACAGATACATGCCGGGCCGGGCGAACTTGGCGATACTGCCGATGCAGAGCCCGTCTGCATGCTTCGAATTGTACCAGCGGGGCATGACGCCGAAGGCATGCCAGAGCACGTAGGGTGTCAGGATATCGCCGAAATTCCCCGGGAACGGACTGCGCATCCACCAGATCTTCGGACGAAACCGCTCGTCGAGCCCGGCCTCCGCCGCGATGTCGTCGAGGGTGAGCAGGGAGCGATACGCCGCGACCAGGGCTCCCCATTTTTCGACGGACTGGCCCAGCAACTCGGCTTCCAGTTGGAGGAAGGCGTCCCGCTCTCCATTCCGGAGGAAGGTCAGGAACGTCTTCTCGGCAATAGTCTCTTCATCATTCGCCAATGTTCGCCTCTCCCTACAGAGCCGGCTCGGGATCCGGAGCCGCTTCTCGGAAAAATGCCACGCGGCGACAAAGACTTAAAACGCCTCGTCATCCAGCGATCGCCGGAGGCTTATCTCAGGGCGCAAAGCCCCTGTCGAGGCGTTTCGGTGTGCTCTCCTCGCATGCAGCCTCGTGTCGTGTGACGGATGCGGCATCGTCCGACGCGTAGGCCGCCATCCGTGACGGGCGCTCTACCCGGCAAGCCCCATGAAGGCCCGCATCGGCGCGGCGTCGGCGCGGAGATCGGCGGCCTGCCCCTCGTAGACGACGTGGCCATTGTTGAAACCGTAGACCCGCTGGGCGAAGCTCAGCACCGCCGCCACGTTCTGCTCCACCACGACGATCGTCCGGCCCTCCTGCGCGAGGCGTCGGGTCAAGGCGATCAGGTCCTGGACGATGAGGGGGGCCAGGCCCTCGAACGGCTCGTCGAGGAGGATGATCCGGGGATCGCGGATGAGCGCCCGGGCGATCGAGAGCATCTGCTGCTCGCCACCCGACAGGGTGCGCCCCCGCGACGTGCGGCGCTCCTTCAATCGCGGAAAAACCTCCCAGATCCGGTCGAGGGACCATGGCTTCTGTGCGGTCAGGCGGGCGACGCGCAGGTTCTCCTCCACCGTGAGAGTGCCGAAGACGGCGCGCTCCTCCGGGACGAGCTGCATCCCGACACGCGCGATCTTCTCGGGCCGCAGGCCGTGGATCGGCTTGCCGTCGAGGCGGATCGTCCCGCTGCGCGGAGACAGGGCGCCCATCAGAGTCCGGAGCGTCGTCGTCTTGCCCGCGCCGTTGCGGCCGAGCAGCGCCACGACTTCGTTTTCCTCGACCCGGAGCGACACGTCGAATAGGACGTGCGAATCCCCGTAGAGCGTGTTGATGCTCTCGACCTCAAGCAGGCTCATTCATGGCTCCCCGGATGCGGGTGGACTCGCCGGTCCCGTCCTCCTCCGGCCCCGTGCCGAGATAGGCTTTCCGCACGGCGGGATCGCGGCGCACGTCCTCGGCCGGTCCATCCGCGAGGAGGTGCCCGTCGCTGAGGACGGTGACCTGCTCGGCGAGGTCGAAGACGGCATCGAGATCGTGTTCGACGATGAGGATCGTGCAGGACCGTCCGATCCGCCGGATCAGTGCGCAGGTCGCGACCCGTTCGGAGGGACTCATCCCGGCGAGCGGTTCGTCGAGGAGGAGGACGTTGGGGCTCGTCGCCAGCGCCATCCCGATTTCGAGGCGGCGCTTCTCGCCGTAGGCCAGGATGCTCGCGCGGGTTTCCGCCCGCGGGCCGAGATCGAGGATGGCCAGCATGGTCTCCACCTGATCCTCCACCTCCGCCCGACCGACCGAGGGGGCGAGGAGATCGAGGCGGAACCTGCCCCGCGCCCGGGCGAGGGCGGCCACCCGCAGGTTCTCCCGCACCGTGAGGTTGAGGAAGAGCTGGTTGAGCTGGTTGCTCTTGGCGACGCCGAGCTGAGCGGCACGGGCCCCCCCCGCCCCCGTGAGCCGCTCACCGAACAGCAGGACCGAGCCGGCGCTCGGGCTCACCTCGTCGGAGAGCATCTTGAACAGGGTGCTCTTGCCGGCTCCGTTCGGGCCGATCACCGCATGGATCGATCCTCGCCGGACCCGGAAGCTGACCCCGTCCACGGCCTTCAGGCCTCCGTAATGGCGGGCGAGATCCTGAGCCTCCAGGGCGATCTCCGCGTGCGACGCGCGGCCGTCGATGGCCGGCCGGGGCATGGGGAGCGCGACCTCGGCCGGGACTTCGGGAGTGACCGCGCCGGTCGCCGCCTCGATGACCTCGGTGCGGGCCTCGGCGGCGCGCAGGAGCGCCGCGTCGCGGCGTCGCTCCCAGCGGTGCAGGATCTCGCCGCAGATGCCGCGGCGCAGGCCCATCACGAGACCGATGAAGGCGATCCCGAGAATGAGCTTCCAGAGAGGGCCCAGGCCGGGGACGAGTTGAAGGTTGTCCCGCAGCCAGAGCCAGAGCGCCGCCCCCACCAGGGGGCCGACGAGGGTGCCGACCCCGCCGACGATCGTCTGCACCACGAGCTGGCCGGACGTCTCGAGCGCGAAGGCGTCCGGCGGCATGTAGCTCTGGAAGGAGCCGAGCATCGCTCCGGCCAGGCCCGCATAGAGCGCCGCGATGGTGAAGGCCGCGAGCTTGTAGGCGGGAACGTCGTGGCCGAGCATGGCCACGCGGGGCGTGTTCTCCTTGATGGCCTTCAGGATCAGGCCCACCGGCGACCGCACGATGCGCCGGGCCAGCACGAAGCCGAAGAAGAAGGTCGCGGCCAGGAGCGCATACATCGGCAGGCCAGCCGTGATCCGGAAGGCGCCATCACCGAAACCGATCACCGGTACGGGCACCCCGGCGATACCGTTCTCGCCGCCCGTGTAGTCCGACAGCGACGAGTTCTGGATGAAATAGGCCATCTGGCCGAAGGCCAGGGTGATCATGGCGAAGTAGATGCCGATCCGCCGCACGGCGAGCCAGCCGACGGCGATGCCGAACAGGCCGGCGGCCAGCGTGCCGATGAGGAAGGCGAGCCAGACGCTCTGAATCGTCCCCGAGACCAGCAGGTAGGCGGCGACGAAGCCGCCGGCACCGTAGAAGGCCGCCTGCCCGAAGGAGAGCAGGCCGGCGAGCCCGAAGAGGATGTCGAAGCCGAGGCCGAACAAGGCCCAGTTCAGCGCCCGCGACAGCAGGTCGTGGGAGAAGCCGAGCGGAGGCAGGAGGATGGGGGCGGCGAGGAGAACGAAGAAGAGGGCGAGCTCGGGCAACAGCGCCCGGAGGGGGCCGCGTGTCATCAGACGCGTCCCTCCGTGCCGAACAGGCCCTGCGGCCGCGCCACGAGGACGAGGGCCATCAGGCCGTAGAGCATGACTTCCGAGTAGGCGGAATCGAAGGCGCTGGTGAGGCTGATGATCTCGCCCGCGATGAGGCCGCCGACGATGGCGCCGGGAAAGGATCCGAGGCCGCCGAGCACGATGACCACGAAGGACTGCACCATGAAGCTCGCGCCCATGTCGGGCGTCACCGCCACCACGGGGGCGTAGAGCATGCCGGCGAGCCCGACGGCGACGATGCCCACCGCGAAGACGAGCAGGAAGGTCCGCCGCACGTCGATGCCGAGGATGCCGACCATGCCGGCATTCTCGATGCCGGCCCGCACCACGAGGCCGACCGAGGTCCGGTAGAGCACGAGGTAGAGGCCCACGAGGAGCGCCGCGACGATGCCGATGAGCTGCAGGCGATAGGTCGGGTAGACCATGAACCCGAGCTTCGTCGCGCCGGTGCCCCAGGACGGCACCGGAACCCGCTGGCTGTTGCCGCCGAACCCGGCCCGCAATCCCTCGACCAGGACGATGCCGATCCCGTAGGTGACGAGGATCTGGTCCTCGTCCGGCCGGGCATAGAAGTGGCGGATGACGAGCCGCTCCATCGTGAAGCCGATGATGAGCATGATGGCGCAGCCGCCGAGCATGGCGAGCACGAAGGAGTGCGTGGCCTGCATCATCACGAAGGCCGTGTAGGCGCCGACAGCGAACAGCGCGCCATGGGCGAAGTTCAGGACGCCGAGCGTCCCGAGGATGATGGTGAGCCCGCTGGAGACGAGAGCCAGGAGGCTGCCGAGGGCGAGGCCGTTGAAGGCCTGCGAGAGGAGGACGGCGGTGCTCGGCATGACGGCGCGCCTCAGCTGTAGGGGCCGAGCTTGCACCCGAAGAGATCGGGCGGGTTCATCACGGTCTCGCCGTCCACGAGGTCCACGACCTCGTAGAAATCCTCCGGCCCCTTCATGGCCGAGGGCGCCTTGCCGCGCAGGATCGGGATCGGGCGGACCATCTGGTGGTCCTCGGCGCGGAAATAGACGCGGCCGATCGTGGTCTCGTAGGGCTGCGCCTTCGAGCCTTCCATCACCTTGATGATGTCGACGGGGTTGAAACCGCCCGCCCTCTCCACCGAGAGCGCCCAGAGATAGGTCTGCATGTAGGCGATGTGGGCGCCCCAGCGCGGGCGATAGGCGTTCCGGGCGAGGAAGGCCTCCACGAACGTCTTGGCGAGGGGGAAGCGATCCTGCAGCGTCCACCAGAAGTCGCAGGAGCCGTAGACGCCCTGCATCAGTTCCGGGCCGACCTCCTTGTCCTGGAACGAGGACAGGTTCGGCACCACGAGCTTCATGCTCGACAGGACGCCGAACTGCTCGGCCTGCTTGGTGGAGGCCACGGCATCCGAGCCGAAGCAGATGTTGACGAAGACGTCGGCGCCGCTGTTGGCGATGTTGAGGAGCGCCGAGCTGTAATCGGCCGTCCCCAGGGGGACCGTCTCCTTCAGGACCTGCGTCCAGCCCTGCTCCTTCGAGAACTTGGAGAAGGACTCGTAGACCGTCTGGCCGTAGGTGTAGTCGGGGACGAGGAAGGCGGCCTTGAGCTTCGTGCCGAGCGCCTTGGCGACGACGGGAGCGAGGGCCTTGGCGGCCATGTAGGCGTTCTGCTGCGAGCGGAAGCCGTAGCGCTGGCAGTTCTTGCCGGTGACGTCGTTCGAGCCGGCGATGCCGACCATGTAGAGGACCTTGTCGCGGCTCGCGAGCTCCTCGAGGGCGATGGCCTCCGCACTGCTGACGGAGCCCTGGAACATGATGGCCTTGTCGCGCTGGATGAACTGCGTCGCGGCCTGGACCGCCACGTTGGGCTTGCCCTCCGTATCGGCGATCTTGTGGCGGATCTGGCGGCCGAGGACGCCCTTGCCCTTGAGCCCCCAGGCGGCGGGGATCTCGCCGCCCGCGTTGATCTGCGCGATGGCGAGTTCATAGCCGAGCTTCAGGTCGCTTCCATCGCCGGAAAAGACCCCGGTGAGCGGCATGTTGAGGCCGATGAAGACCGAATCCGCGCCGACGCCGCCCGGGAACGTTCCGATCTGTGCCGGACTCTGGGCGAAGGCTGCGCGAAGATCCGGCAGCATCAGTCCGGCGGCACCTCCGAGGATGAGCTTGCGACGGTCGATGGTCATGGCACATCTCCATTCTGGGTCGTTGACGCGAAGGAACGGGGGCGAAGGATCGGACGCAAGGAAGAGGAGCGGACTTCCGCGGGGTCGGTCGCTCACGCGCCGTTCGCTGGCGGGGCCGGGGGCTCGGATGCGGCAGCAAGCTCCGGGCCGTCGCGGAACCGGGCGGGAACGAGCCGCTGGCGGTTCACCCCGAGGTCGAACACATCGAAGCGGTTGTAATAGCCGACCACGTCGTGGAACTGCTTGGGCTCGATGCAGGCATCGAGGTCGATCTCCGCATAGAGGATCCCCTCGTCCTGCAGCGCCTCGCCGATCTGCGCCCCCGTGGGATCGACGAAGAAGGAGGCGGCGCGCGGCGTTGCGTCGAGCACGTCGGCGGCGCCGGGATCGCGGGCGGCGAGGAAATCGTAGGCCTTGCCGTCCAGCATGCCCGCCGTCACGAGGCCGAAGACCTTGGCCTCGAAGCAATGGGCGCTGGCCCGCAGGCGGTTGGCCGCCAGGTTGTCGTAATTGCCGCCCCCCTTCGGCCGCCGCGTCGGCCAGACCGGGGGCCAGGACGAGATGTGGAACTGCTCGCCCTGCGCCATCAGGGCATAGCGCGCCAGCGGGTTGGTGTTCTCGCCGCAGATGAGCTGGCCGATGCGCCCGATCCCGGTCTCCACCACCTTCAGCCCGGCGCCGTCGCCCGGGGCCCAGATGAGCTTCTCGTAATAGGTCGGCATCAGCTTGCGATGATGGTTCAGGATCGTGCCATCCGCGCCGATGATGAGATTGGCGTTCCATAGGCAGCCGACGCTCACGGGCGAGCGCTCGCTGAGCCCCAAGGACACGACGATGCCCGCCTTCTGCGCCGCCTGGCGGATGCGCCCGATCTCCGGCCCGTCGACCAGGACGGATTGCTCGACCATGAGGGCGAAGAGATCGTGGTTGTCGATGGGAGCCGAGAGCGCCGCCCAGACCGGAAAGGCCGGGATGAAGGTCTCCGGAAAGGCGACGAGGCCCGCCCCCGCCCGCGCCGCCTCGTGGATCAGCGAGACCGCCTTGTCGGTGGTGGCGGCGGCGTCGAGGAAGACGGGGGCGGCGTGGATCGCCGCGGCCTTGAAGCGTGGAAGCATGGACTTGACCCTTTCGTGAACCAGCCTAGCCGGCGCCCGGCGGGCGCGAAGTGGGCAAATCTGCAAGGCGCCTTGCGGAAGGGACCCGGCGCGGCCGGCGACCGAATGGCCGGGCGTGGCGCGAGTCTTGCCAACCGATCCCCATGGCTGCGCTCGATCTGCTCGACTGGGACGACCTGAAGGTCTTCCTCAACGCCGCCAGGGGCGGCAGCCTCGCCGGGGCGGCGAAGCGCCTGAAGGTCGATCAATCGACGGTGAGCCGCCGCCTCGCCCATCTGGAGAGTGCGCTCGGCATCGCGCTCTTCGAGCGCGTGCCGTCAGGGCTTCGGCTGAGCGAGCCGGGCCAGCGCCTCCTCGGGCATGCCGAGCGGGTCGAGAGCGCGGTCATCGCCATGGGCGAGGAGGTTTCTCCCTCGGCGGCGCAGGCCAGCGGGCGGGTGCGGCTCGCGACGATGGAGGGCATCGCCTCGCTCTACCTCGCGGAACGCTTCGTGCGCCTGCGTGAGACCCACCCGGATCTCGCGATCGAACTCGTCACCTCGTCCCAGACCGTCTACGTCAACCGGCGCGAGGCCGACCTCTTCCTGAGCTTCTTCAAACCGCCGGGCCAGGGGCTGGTCTCCGAACAGGTGGGACGCTTCCGGCTCGGCCTCTACGGCGCCCCCACCTACCTCGCCCGGGCCGGCATGCCGCAGAGCATCGACGAACTGCGCCATCACGCCTTCGTCTCCTACATCAGCGATCTGATCCAGGTGGATTGCGTCCGCTGGCTCGACGACGTCGTGCTCGACCGTCACATCGTGTTCCATTCCAACAGCATGATCGCCCAGAAGAACGCCGCCGCCGGCGGTCTCGGCCTCGTGCTTCTGCCGAGCTTCGCCGTGAAGGGGCGCGACGACCTCGTCCCCGTGCTCCATGAAACCGCCTCGACCAGCCGCGATCTCTGGCTCAACGTGCATACGGACCTGCGCTTCTCCCCCCGCATCCAGGCGGTGACGGGGTTCCTGAAGCGGCTGTTCCGCGCCGACCCCTCACTGCAGGTCGGGATGCCGTCGCCGTCCCTTCCCTGCCTCCGCACCCTCGCCCCGGAGGGGTTGCACCACGCGGGATGAGCGCGCCCGCTGGACCGGCGGAGGCGACACGCCAAAGCGAACCCATCACCGGTCGTTGTCTCGAAAATTACAACTTATCGTTCTTGCCGTAGGGAAACGTCTCACGTCGCGCGGGCGCCGGCGCGGTCCAGAAATAAAATTTCGCCGGCCTCCCTCATATGAGTGATGACAAACCGAAATCATCCCTCGAACAGACACTGAGCCGCGATCTTCGATCTGTTGAAAATCGAGAATTTCCCACGTCGGTCAATCAGTTATCATAGGGATGTAAAAATATCGGCTCGCCCCGTAATCTGTACTGGCAACCGGCGGAGCGGGCGAGAATTATGGAGATGCACGTTTCGTTGTGGAAACAAACGTTATAAGGCATGTGTGAATGAGATCGCGGCGCCCGAAGTTTCCGGCGAGCCGCCACGATGCCTACTTGAGTAGTTGGACGAGGGAATGCGGACCTTGGAGATTTCATATCGCCTTGCATGCCTGTCCGCTCGCGAGGCAAATCAGGCCGGCCTCGTCCCGGTAGCGCCAAAGACGTAGCAAGCGTCGGACACGATAATACTGAACAAATCCGTATTGGGGAGCACATCGTGTCGATCAACAGCCGTTTCTTCGGCGTTTTGGATCGCATGGGCTGTGGCGCGCTGCTTCTGGATTCCGACGGGGATGTGGTGGAATCCAATCAGGCGGCCATCCGGGCCATCCAGGAATTCAACGACGAGGAGACACCCAAGTCCGTGGACCTGAGGGCCGGCTTCAAGAACGTGCTCGAAGCGGGGGGAACACGATTCCGGCACAGGTCCGAGTCGTGGATCATGGTGCCGCGCCACGGAAAGCGCTCCCTGGCCATTCACGCCATGCCCGCCGGCGATGAAACGGACGCTTACGGCTATACGCTCGTGACGATTGTCGATCTGAACGAGAACCCGGACCCCAGCAACGAAGTCATGCAGAAGATGTTCGGCCTTACGCAGACCGAGTCCAGCATCGCCAAGCAGATCTGCTTTGGAAAGACACTCGCGGAAATCGCATCCGACAAGCGCATCACGTTGTGGACCGTGCGGACACATCTGGCGTCGATCTTCTCGAAGACGCAGACGCGGCGCCAATCCGATCTGATGTCGCTTCTGCATCGGATCACCGCGATCGCGTGAAGCGGCCTCAAGCCTGCGGCCACAACCGACCTGAAGTGGCGGTGACGGTGAGCGTCGCGTGGCACTTCGAACGCCCGGTGATCGCATGGCAATCCGCCCCGGCGCCTGAAGGCGGCGGAAACGCCCCGACGGGAACCGATTGAGGCGGCGGCCCACTCCACCTAAAAGCGGGGCTCGTCGCACCGTCGCGCCCATCGCAAGTGGAAAGCTCATGAGCAGTCTGAAATTCGGGACCAGTGGCCTGCGCGGATTGGTGACAGACCTCGTGGGATGGCCGAGCTACGCCTATGCCAGCGCGTTCTTCCGTTCGATCGCCGCGACGGCCGGCGGCAGTCGCGACGTCGTGATCGGGCGGGACTTGCGCGACAGCAGCGAGGGGATCGCGGCGACGGTGGCCGCCGCCGCGGCGGGGGCCGGCTTTACCGTGTTCGATTGCGGGGCCTTGCCGACACCGGCCCTCGCGCTCGAAGGCTTCCGGCGCGGGGCCTGCGCCGTCATGGTCACCGGCAGCCACATTCCCTCGGATCGCAACGGCCTGAAATTCTATCGGCCCGACGGCGAGATCACCAAGACCGACGAGGTCGCGATCCTCGCCGCCCTGGGCGACATCTCTCGGGTCGGCGACATGCCGCCGACCGACGCCGCCACCCGGGAGCCGGGGGCGGTCGACCGCTACCGTCAGCGCTACACCGAAGCCTTCCCCTCCACCGTCCTGGCCGGCCAGAGGATCGCGGTCTATCAGCAGAGTTCCGTGGCGCGCGATCTCCTCGCCGACGTGCTGGCCGCCCTCGGGGCCGACATCGTCGCCATCGGCCGCTCCGACAGTTTCGTGCCGATCGACACCGAAGCCCACCGCCCGGAGGATATCGCGTTCATCCGCGACGCGATGGCATCGGGCGGCTTCGACGCGCTGGTGACGACCGATGGCGACGCGGACCGGCCGCTGCTCGCGGACGCCGCCGGTCGGATCGTCCGGGGCGATGTCCTCGGGCTGATCACCGCTCGCTATCTCGGCGTCGACACGGTGGTCGTCCCCGTCACGGCGGGCTCGGCCATCGAGCATGCGGGCGGCTTCCGACGCGTGCTGCGCACCAAGGTCGGCTCGCCGTTCGTCATCGCCGGGATGGGCCAGGCGCAGGGCGACGGAGCCGCGAGCGTCGTCGGTTTCGAGGCCAATGGCGGTTTCCTCCTCGGTTCGGACATTGCCGTCGGCGACAGGATCCTCGCGGCCCTGCCCACGCGCGACGCGATCCTTCCGATCGTGGCGACCCTGGCGGCGGCACGGGACGCCGGAATGACGCTCGCGGAACTCGTCGTTTCCCTGAAGGTCGGCGAGACCGCCAGCGACCGCCTGCCCGAAACCCCGGCGGAGCGGAGCGGCGCCTTGCTGCGCCAGCTCGGCCGGGAGGCGTTCCGCGCGGATTTCTTCCGCCCGCTCGGCACGCCGCAATCCGTGGACGAACAGGACGGTGTCAGGGTCGAACTCGACGGGGGACGCACGATCCACTTCCGTGCGTCCGGCAATGCGCCCGAGCTGCGTTGCTACGCGGAGGCGGGGACGGCCGCCGACGCGGAGGAGATGGTCCGCTGGGGACTGGCAGCAGCGGCGGCGGCCATGAAAGACGCAGCCGGGCAGGTCTAGAGCTGTGCCCGACCACGTTGGGTCGGGACACATCTCTAAGTCTTTGTTGTGCCGCGCTCTTTTTCGCCGAACCGGCATCCACTTCGGCGAAGAGCGCTCTAGCCCCGGCTCGGTGAGCCAGGACCCTCGATCGACACGGCCCGTTGGACCGCTCGGTTCCGAAGGGAAATCCGCCCGCGGCCCGGTCTCGTCGGATCGGGCCCCGAACTCTCGCGTGTCGGCACGCCCGGAAACGGCCGCCGGCGGCAAATTCGGTGCGCGGGCGTTCGAATCCGGCGATGCTCTCAACCACCCCGTGTCGTCGGCGGTTGTCTCAGCCGCCCGGTCCGGGCACGATGGAGGCCTGCCGGACCTGTGCGGGTCCGCATTGGCCTTTGGAGCGTCGCAGGTTTTCGGCCGCAAAACCAGCGACCACTTTTGCGAAACCCGCGTAGCGCCATGAGCGCGCGCCGCGCGTCGTAGGAGATGCAACCCTGCCCGTCGTCCCATCCATTTCGGCACGTCCGCTATCCCCCGGCGCGCCCCTCGTCTTCGCCGCCCCGCTTCACTTCACCCATCGACTCGCCGGCATCGCCCGGACGCACCGACCTCGCTCGGCGGCATTCCGGCGGCGTATCCTGACGGTCGGACTACCCGCGCTATGGTTCTTCGCCCTGCTCGGCTTCGTCTCGACCTGGGCGACGGAGGGAGGGCGTAAAGGCAAGACCATATCCGGGTTTCTGCAGGACCTCCCCGACCTGTCGCTCTGGCCGCTGGCCGCGCTCCTCGCGGTCGTGACACTCGCCTGCCTCACCCTTCACGCGGCCTACCCGTGGCTGCTGCAGCAGCGGCTCGTCGCCGCGATCGGCCCCCCCGGCGAAGACACGCCCGTGCCGATGACCTACCGCTTCGACGATGCCGGGATCACGCAGACGAGTGCGGATCTGGAGGCCTTCCTGCCCTGGCATCTCATCAAGGGGCTGGACGAGGACCGTCTCCACCTCTTCGTCCTGACGGATGTCGAGGGCGAACCCATCGTCCTCGCCAAGGCCGATCTCACGACGGCGCAGGCCGACGGCGTTCGGGCCTGGACCGCCGCCGGGCGGCCCTTGTCGCCCCACCCGCCCGACGACACCGATCCCTTCGCCGACGAAGCCGGGGATGCGGTGCGCATCGCCTTCACGCTCACGGCGGAGGATCGGGCGGCGCTCGTGACCAGGACCCTCGACCGGCCGGCGATGCGGCGAGCACGGATGCGCGGGGCAGTGCTGCTCTTCGTCGGTCTGAGCCTGCTCGTTCCCGGCATCGTCGCCTTCGTCTGGGCGGTGGACCCCTACCGCGTCCCGTTCTCCATCGCGTTCCCGCTCTTCCTCGAGATGGCGGGAACCGATTTCCTGAAGCCGGCCATAGGGGCCGCGGCGGTGGTCCTGCTCGTCCTCGCGCTCGGTCCCTGGAACCGTCGCTGGGCGGCGCGCGAGCTCGGACGGGATCTCGCGCGGGAGGCACGGCCCGGCACGTCCTATGCCCATGCCGACGCCCGGGGCCTCTCGGTCGCCCAAGGAGGAGCCTGGGCACGCCTCGGCTGGACGAACTTCCGGGGCTGCGAGCGGCTGGGCGAGCTCATCGTCCTGCCGATGCGCTGGGGCAGTGTATTGCCACTCCCGACACGCGCCTTCGATCCGGACGCACTCGCCCGTTTCGAGGCGCTCGCGGCGCGCCATCTGCCTTCGGACGGCGGACCGTCATGAGCCGTGCTCCGAAACGCCGCTCCGGCTGGCTCGCCCTCGCATGCGTGTTCCCGGCACTGACCGTCGCGGGAGCGGCCTGGGGCGGGGAGACCGCGAGGACACGGGCGGTCCGTCTGGATCAGGGCTTCGTCATCGATCTCCCGGAGGGATGGACCCTGGAAGATCCCGCCGAGGCGACCGGTGACGCCACGGGCCGGATGACCGTGCGTCTCGTCTGCGGCACGCTCCCCTGCAAGCGCACCCTGGAGGTCTGCACCCTGTTCCTGAGACGCGATCCCGTCGACGGCGACGGCGACGACACGGCCCGTCTCGACGGGCTCTACGCCTCGCCCACGTCGCGCTACACCCGCATCCGCAGCGCCCTGAAAAGCACGAGCAGGGACGCGACGTTGCGCGGCGAGTTCGGCAAGGTGCGGTTCGGGACACGCCTCTGGTACGCCGTGGAGACACAGGCCGCGAACCGCTTCAAGTCCGGGCTGTTCGCCGCGACGGTGATCGACGGTCGCTATCTCGGGGCGATCTGCAAGACCTGCGAGACGGGCGAGATCCGTCACGAAGCCGCCCGCGCGCTGCTCGGGAGTGCGAGACGTTCGGAATAGGCCCGGCCGACGGGAAGCATCGGCTCCCGGCCCGTTCCGGTAAGATACGAGGTCCGCCTCAGGGCCGCGAGGACCGGGGCCTGGAACGGGGCGACGATCCCGTCAGACCCGGACGAGATGATCGGTGACGGTCACCGGCTCGGGCAGGACCTTGCGCGTGACCAGCCACTCGGCCGCCTTCTGGAACTCCGACAGGAAGGCCTGATCGTCCGTCGCGTAGAGCTTGTATTGCTTGCGCAGGCCGATGAAGTGGTCGCGCACCCGGTCACTGTAGCCCGCCTTGGCCTGCGTGAGCCGCTCGGCCTCTTCCGTGTTCGCGGACGCCCAATCGGCGTCGTTCTTCAGCGCCGCATGGAAGGCGCGGACGAGATCGGGGTTCTTCGCGACGAAATCCCGGCGCGTCAGGTAGGAGGTGAAATCGATCTGGAAGGGCAGGTCGCGCTCTTCGAGGAAGATGTCGTGGGCGTTGTAGTCGAAGCGGGCGATGTCCACGCCGGGGCTCCACATCGACCACGCATCGACCTTGCCGGAGGCCAGCGCCGGGGCGGCATCGGGCGGGTTGAGATAGACGAACTTGACCTTGGACCGGTCGATGCCGTGCTTTTCCAGCGCCGCCACCACCAGGAACTCGCCGAGCCCCGACCGGTTCACCGCCACAGACTTGCCGACGAGATCCTCGACCTTGTCGATGCCGGACCCGTCCTTGGCGATGATGGCCGTGGTGCGCGGGCTGTAGATGAGGAACTGGGTGAAGACCAGCGGCGAGCCGGCGGAGATGGCGGCGAGCGCCGGGGTCGTGCTGCCGCCGAAGCTGAAATCGGCGGTGCCGCCGGTGACCGCCTGGAGGGTCGGCGCGTGGTTGGGGAACGGGCCGACCCATTCCACCTTGATCCCGTCTTTGGCGAGGGTCTTCACCAGTTCGCCGCGCTCCTTGGCGATGAAGGTGAGGCCGGTATAGCCCCAGGTCAGGCGCAGCGTGTCGGTGGTGCGGCCGGTGGCGGCGCCGGCCGAGTGGCCCGCGAGACCACCCGCGAGGGCACCGGCACCGAGCAGGGACGTCTCGAGGAAACGGCGGCGGGAGGGGCCGGAGGACGGGGAGCGGAATGAGGTCGTCATGGGAGTCTCTGGCCGATCGACTAGGAGGGGAAGTTCGGAGGGCCTCACACAACTCCCTGTCGCAGTCGGTTCTGGCTCAGGACGCGACGGCGCGGCGGGAGTTTCGTGAGGGCCTGTTTGATTTGTTTTTCCAAGGCTTTACCTCATCCTGAGGTGCCGCGTAGCGGCCTCGAAGGAGGCGTCCAGGGATCGCTCTGGTGTCTGGAGGGCTCCTTCGAG
>NZ_NKUG01000330.1 GCF_014845095.1 Methylobacterium bullatum
CCACCCGTCTTCCGGTACCCCTCCCCTTGCTCCCCGGCGGCAAGGTACCCGATCATCGGGGCATCGGATTCGAAGGAATGGGGGTGGCGATGTCGAAGCTCGATGAGAAGCGCGAGGAGATCGCGGCTTTGATCGCGTCGGAACTCGGTCTCGGCGATCCGGCCGGACTGAGCGAGGCCGACCGCGCGGCCGTCGATCGCCAGACCTCGGAGACGATCGAGGGCTGCGCCCTCGAGACCGATGAGCCGGCCGATTGCGAGGAGGCGGGCACGCCGCTTCGGCGGCGGCTGCGGGAGTACCGCGCCCTGCTGGAGTTGCGGACCGACGAGGCGGATGCCCGGCTCGCCGAAGAGGGCGAGGTGTTCGGCCGCGAGGACGATGCCTGAATCTTTTCGCACCCGACCCGGCGGAATCGGGGCGCTGCCCTTCGCCTATGTCCGCGAGGGAAGTCCGTTCGCGATGGCCCCGCCCGACGTATCGAGCTTGGCCCGACACCCGACCGCGTAGACATTGGGCGGCCGGCTGCCGACCTCGCGCTGCCAGCGGCAGGTTTGCGTCAGCCTCAGATAGACGTCCAGGATCGAGGCGTGATCGCCGAATCGCTCGCGCAGGCGGGCGACACGGTAGACGCCCCGGCGCTCGCAGGGGCCGCAGGCGATGACG
>NZ_NKUG01000034.1 GCF_014845095.1 Methylobacterium bullatum
GCCGTACTTGCCGATGGTGAAGGCGACACCGGCACCCGCACCGATGGGGGCCAGGCGCATCACCATGGCGACGATGCGGAACAGCGCGTCCAGCAGGCTGTCGATGACGACCACCACCGGCTTGCCGCGTTCGCCCGCCTGAACCAGCGCGACGCCGAAGAGCAGCGAGATCAGAATGATCTGCAGCATCGCGCCCTTGGCGAAGGCATCCACCATCGTCGAGGGGATGATGTCCATGAAGAAGCCGACGATGCCGGGCTGCGCTTCCGCCCGCTTGGCGTAGGAGGCGATGGCGCTGCCGTCGATCTGCGTGGCGTCGATGTTCATGCCGACGCCCGGCTGCATCACGTTGACCACGACGAGGCCGATGACGAGGGCCAGCGTGGAGACGACCTCGAAGTAGATCAGCGCGCGCACACCGATGCGGCCGACCTCCTTCAAGTTGCCCATCTTGGCGATGCCGACCACGATGGTGCCGAAGATGACCGGCGCGAGCAGCATCTTGATCAGCTTGATGAAGCCGTCCGCCAGGGGCTGCAGCGTGACGGCGACGTCGGGCAGGAAATACCCGACGAGCCCGCCGATGACGATTGCTATGAAGACTTGAACATAGAGTCGGCTTAGCCATGACTTCATGATCTGTTTCCTCCTGATCTGCCACTTAGCGGGCAGCTTGATTAGTGATCCCTCTTGCGGGGCTTGATGCCGTCCTTACGCCTGGACACCGTCGCTCGGCCAATGCCATGTTCGGTGCGCGCTATGCGCGGTCGGCATCGGGCTGGACGGGCTGACGGACACTGGCTGATCGATGGATCTGGACTGGCTGAAGGACTTCCTCGCCCTGGCGGAGCAGAAGACGTTCTCGCGCGCGGCCGAGGCGCGGAGCGTGACGCAGCCGGCCTTCAGCCGGCGCATCCGTGCCCTCGAGGATTGGGTCGGCACGCCCCTGTTCGCCCGTGGTCCGCAGGGGGCGGTGCTCACGCCGGCCGGGCTCGCCTTCCAGCCGGCGGCCCAGGACATGATGCGCAGCCTGGAGCGGGCACGACGCGACGCGCGGGAGGTGGGCGCCCGGGACACGGCGACGCTCTCCATCGCGGCGACCCACGCCCTGTCGTTCACGTTCTTTCCGAACTGGATCCGCGGCCTGATGCACCATCAGACGCTGGGCACCCTCAACCTGATCTCCGACAGCATGGAGGCCTGCGAAGCCATCATGCTCGCCGGCGAGGTCCACTTCCTCCTGTGCCACCATCACCCGGATGCACGGACGCGCTTCGAAGCGGAGCGGTTTCCGAGCCTGTCCCTGGGCGACGACCTGCTGGTTCCCCTCTGCGCCCCCACCTTGGACGGCGGGCCGACATGGTCGCTGCCGGGAACGCCGGAGGCGCCTCTGCCCTATCTGAGATACAGCCAGGCCTCGGGGCTCGGGCGCATCATCGCGGCCTTCCCGGATCGCGAGCCGGCCCATTCGGCGACGGCGCTCACCTCTCATCTGGCGGCGGCGCTCATGACGATGGCGCGGAACGGACACGGCATCGCCTGGCTGCCGCAGACGCTGGCGGCCGAAGATCAGGCGCGCGGCAGGCTCGTGCGCGCCGGTCCAGACCGGTTCGACATCCCCATCGACATCAGGCTGTTCCGCTCCCTCGACTGCCGCAACGATGCGGCCGACCGGCTCTGGGACGACCTCACCGAAGCCCGTGCGTGACCGGCGCCGGTCTCCGTCCGCGGAAGGGTGCCGCGTGAGCGCGAGCCTCTGGAAGCGGGACCGCCGATTTCGCCGGTACCGCGGGTTCCCCGTCCGTCCAGGCCGTAGCCACAGGGGGGAGGGGGACGCCGCCCGGTATCAGGCGGTCCGTTCGTCGGCCGGATGGGTGCGCAGGCGCATCGGGTCGTAGAACGGCGTCCGCACCACGTTGGCGACCAGCGGGCCGGTCTCGGTCCGGACCTCGACCTCCGTGCCGAGGGCGGCGAGCTCCGGCGGCAGGTGGGCGAGGCCCAGCGACTTCATCAGGTGCCGGCTGTAGGTGGTGCTGTTGACGGTGCCGACCTCGAGTCCGTCCTTGAAGATCTTGGCGCCGGGCGTCACCGCCTCATGGTGCAGGATCTCGAGGCCGACCTGGCTGAAACGCTCGGTGCCCCTCCGCGCCAGCAGGGCGGCCTTGCCGCGGAAATCCGGCTTGTCGAGGTCGACGGTCCAGGCCAGGCCCATTTCCCACGGCGTGGTGTCGGGCTTCGGCATGTCGAAGGGGAAGAACAGCAGGCCGCCCTCCACGCGCACGATGTCGAGGCAGTCCCAGGAGGCCGCCACGATGCCGAAGGGCTCGCCGGCCTGCATGATCGCGTCCCAGATGGCGACGGCGTCCTTGGCGGCGCAGAACACCTCGTAGCCGCGCTCGGCCGAGTAGCCGCCCCGCGCCAGGGATACGTCGCGGCCGAACAGCGTCGTGCGGACATGCTCGAAATACTTCAGCGTCGGCAGGTCGAAGGGCGTGTGCGGCGCGAGGATAGCGAGCGCCAGCGGTCCCTGCAGCGACAGGATGTGGACGTCGTCGTCGCGGGCCGCCTCCACGGCGCGGCCTTCGGTGAATTCAGGAAGAACGTCTTCGAGGCTGCCGCCGCCATGCGAGACGCGGAAGGCCTGCGGCCCGTCGCGGTAGACCAGCACGTCGTCGATCAGGGAGCCGTTCTCGTCGACGATGTTGCTGATGGCCGATCGGCCCTGCGCGATCTTGCCGACGTCGCTGGTGAGCATCGCGTTCAGCATCGCCTCCGCGTCCGGACCGGAGACGTTGACGATGCGAAGGCCGGAGACGTCGAACAGGCCCGCCCGCGAGCGGACGATGGTGGTCTCCTCGTAGCGGTCGGTGCTGTAGGATTGGGGGATGGGCATCCCGTTCCACTCGGCGTCGAGTGTCGAGCCCAGGGCCAGGTGGCGTTCGTTGAGGGCCGACTGGCGGGGAAGGTCTGTGTAGCTCATGGCGGCTGTCCCTTAGAGCGCTCTCCGCCGAAGCGGATGCCGGTTCGGCGAAAAAGAGCGCGGCAAAACAAAGGCCTAGAGATGTGCCCCGACCCAACGTGGTCGGGCGCAGCTCTAGCGTTCCGTTTTTTGATTGGGCGGACCCTGTCTCGTCCCACGCGCGGGCTGCCGGAGCCCAGGGGCCCGGCAGCCCGGTTCGATCACAGCTGGAAGAACCAGTTCGAGAGGAGGAGCACCACGACGCCGGCGGCCAGCGTCAGGTAGGGCAGGATTCCCGCCCGGCGGCGGCTCACCGCACCGTCGGGGCCGACATGCAGGTCCTCGTACATCTCGGCCGGGAACTTGCCGCCGTCCTGGACATAGTGGCGGTAGCAGAAGACCGGGATGATCAGGGCGGCGGTGATCAGGCCGGCCCAGAGGGCGATCGGGTTCCAGACCTTCGCGCCCGCGCCCATGAAGATCACGTTCACGAAGGCGAAGACGCCGCCGAGCACCAGGACGAAGGTCGGTGCGCGGTAGGGGCGCGGGATATGCGCCGAGTCGATGCGGTGGATCCAGGCCGAGTTGAGGTTGAGGAAGTTGAAGATGATGTAGCCGCAATTCGACACGGCCAGGATGAAGAAGAAGCTCGTCGCATCGGCACAGGCGATCGCCAGGATCGCGAGATTGAAGACGAGATCGGTCCACATCGCCCGTGTCGGTGCGCCATGCTCGTTCACATGGCTGAGGTAGCGCGGCAGCCAGCCGTCGGCCGAGCCCTGGTAGAGGGTGCGCGAGGACCCCGCCATCGCCGTCATGATGCAGAGCACGAGGGCCAGGATCATCAGCATGACGAGGAAATTCTCGACGATGGGACCGCCGCCGACCATGTGCGCCAGTGCGGCCGCCACACCCGACCCGTCGACGATGGAGGCCTCCAGCATTCCCTCGACGCCGAGCATGCTCTGGAAGGTGAAGGGCACGAGGGTGAACAGCAGGAGGCAGAGCAGGCCCGAATAGAAGATCGCCTTGAACGTATCCTTGGCGGGATCACGGAACTCGCTGGTGTAGCAGATCGCCGTCTCGAACCCGTAGGTCGACCAGGCCGCGATGAACATGCTGCCGAGGACCAGCGTCCAGCCCGTGATGTTCCAGGCACCCGGCGCGGGAGCGGCCGGCGCCGCGAGGGGGACGAGGGGAGAGAAGTTCTCCCAGTTCACGCCGTGGATCAGCAGCGGAACCACGCCGACGATGAACATCGGGATGATGACGAGGAGACCGATATACTTCTGGACGTTCGCCGTTCCGAGAATACCGCGGTGCTGCACGGCGAAGACCGCGAGCATGAGGGCGGCGCCGATGAAGAAGGCTAGGTTGAGGGAGAGCGAGACCGGGCCGAGGGTGGTGGTGAACAGGGTCCAGGTGCGGATGCCGGGCGCCACGGCCGCGATGGCCGCCGTCACCTTGTCGGCATCGGCCATCTGCAGGGCGGCACCGTTGGTGGCGAGCCATTGCACCACGGCCGGCGACGTGGCCGTGGGCTGCGGCGCCACCGCGTTGATGATGTAGGAGGCCGCGATGGAACAGCCCAGCGACAGGACCGGCGACCAGGCGAACCAGTTGCACCAGACCGAGAGGGGCGCCACCAGCTTGGTGTAGCGGACCCAGGCCGCGGCCCCGTAGACCGACGCGCCCCCCGACTTGTTCGGGAACAGGCCGGCGATCTCCGCATAGGTGAAGGACTGGATGAAGCCCATGATCATGGAGAGCGTCCAGATCAGGAAGGCGAGCTTGCCCGTATTGCCGGCAATGCCGCCCACCGAGAACAGGACGAGGGCGGGCACACCGCTCGCGACCCAGAACGCGCCCGTCCAGTTGATGCTGCGATGCAGCTTCCCGTCTTCGGCCGTCCCGGTGGCGGGGGACGTGAAGCCCGCCACGGGCTTTGCCGAGGATGCCAGTCCGGTGCTCATGATTCAGCTCTCCATTGGTCGTATCGAGGGTTCGGTCCGGATCGACCCGTGCCCTCGCCGAAGGTGTGATCCCGGGGCGATGCGTGTCCGCGCGGTCTCGGCGGGGTCGAGGCGCATCCGGAGTGTCGTCTGGCTCGGGGCGCCGCTCCGCCAAGTTGATCGGCGCCGCAGAAGGGTGTTCCGAAGGAGGTTTCGAGTGTCCCTCACGAAACTTCCGCCGCACCGGCGTGCCCGGAGCGAGGATCGATACCGACCGGACGTTTCGTGAGGAATTCTAAGCTAGGGATGTGCGTGTCGATGTATCGTCAGCGACATGGATATTTCCCGTCCTTGCGGAGAGGGTCACACGAAGTCTTTCCAAATAGCCGGGGCGCCGCGACCGTCGGTGCGCACGTTTCATGAGAGCCCGACACATCACGTCAGTGGAAGACTGCCGGTCGAACTCCTGAAATTCTCTACAGGAATAATCATTTCTCTTCGGTTGAGCCGCTGTCAAGCGCTATTGCGGCTCCCCCTCGAGCGAACAGTGGAATTGCATCGAAATTTTCCATGAGAATTGATTTTCGGGCAGATGTGACCAGTAAATGGGCATGGATGTTTGCCGATCACGGGCATGACGAGAGATCGGACCGCGATGGGCCTTCTCGATTCGAGCGGATGGTCGACATGGCCTCTCGCTTTCGCGCGCGCGCCCTGCGACCCTGCGCATCCCGCACGGGAGTGCGGACCATGACGGCAGCGGGTGCCGAAACACGTGTCCGCCGCCCATCGAACCGGCATCCGACCCATTGGCCGAAACTCCTTGGCCGGGACTTCGGTCGAAAACGGCGATTGACATTGTTGTTCTCTTGGAGAAAATGAAATTCTCTTAAAGAACCAGATCGCCGCGCAAGCAAGACGGAGCCGGCTTTGTCGACGGGACTGAATTCGTCCTCTGGTTCGGCGCGGTCCGCTCCGGCCGCCGCCCCGCCCATTGTCGAGTCGAGGTCGATGTCAGATCAGTCCATCAAGAGCCGACCGGTCTATCAATCGCTGGCGATGGATCTGTCCGGGTTGCGCCACCTGTTGGTGTCGGATTCGCCCGCCTACCGCTTCGAGGCCCCGCCCGACAGGGAGGTGGAGGTCTGGTTCGTCGCAGGCCCCGACCAGGAGGGCCGGATCCCACCCTCCGAGACCGTTCACGAACGAGGGTTCCGTTCGCCGAGGCACCTCATCGATCGCCTCGACCATCGCCTCGCGCAGGAGCGCATGGGTCTGCGGCTCTACGTGAGCGGGACCGAGGATTTCCTGTGGGACGTCTTCAACACGGCGCAGCGCGCGGGGATGACCAAGCAGGAGATCTTCCAGTGCCATTCCGGCACACGAGCGCGGCGCGTGGCCTGCGTCCATTGCCGGACCTTCAATCACGGCGTGACGACCACCATCGTCCGATGCGACGGCTGCGGCGCCAACCTGTTCGTGCGGGATCATTTCTCGCGGCGCCTGTCGGCCTTCATGGGGGTCAAGATCGATGCCGAGGTCGCCGGCGAAGTCCCTCCGGCAGAGCAGGCCTATTCATGATCCTCGACGGCAAGCTGTCGGCGCGCGTCGCCGAGATCGAACGCCTGAGCCCGACGCTGAAGCGGTTCCGCTTCGTTCCCGAGAAGGGCGGGGCGTTTCCCACATCGCCGCCGGGGGCGCATGTCCTCGTCACCCTGCGGGGGCCGGACCGGGTCTGGCAGAACGCCTATTCGCTGGTGACGCCGCCCGATCAGCGCGATCACTACGCGATCGTCGTCCGCCGGGTTCCGGACTCGCGCGGCGGCTCCCACTTCCTGCACGACAGGCTCGAGATCGGTGACGCCGTCGAGCTGAGCGCGCCGGCCAGCCTGTTCCCGATCGCGTCGCTCGCCCGCAAGCACATCCTGATCGCCGGCGGCATCGGGCTGACGCCGTTCCTGTCCTACCGGCCGGTCCTGGCGTCGCGCGGCGCCGCCTACGAACTGCATCAGTTCTGCGCCCCCGACGAGGTCGAGACCTTCCGGGGCCTGCTCGGCTCGGACGCGGCCGGCATCCACGTCCATGGCGTCGGACGGGGAGAGCGGCCGGATCTCGCCGCCCTCCTCGCCGATCAGCCGCTGGGAACCCATGTCTATACCTGCGGGCCTCAGGGCCTGATGGACGCGGTCGAGGAGACGGCGCGCGGCCTCGGCTGGACGCCGCACGCGATCCACCGCGAGAGTTTCGGCGGGGACAAGGGCGGCGAGCCGTTCACCGTCACCCTGGCGCGGTCCGGCCGGTCGATCGCGGTCGGGGCCTCGCAGACCCTGCTCGAAGCGCTGGAGGGCGAAGGCATCGAGGCTCCGTGCCTCTGCCGGGGGGGCGCCTGCGGCGTCTGCCTCCTGCCCCTCGTGGAGGGCATCCCCGATCACCGGGATCACGTCCTGTCCGATGCCGAGAAGGCGGAGGGCCGCCTCATCGCGACCTGCGTCTCGCGGGCCAGATCCGAGACCCTCGTGCTCGATTTTTAAGACCGGACGACCGCGCGGCGGCGGGCATCCGCCGAACGCATCGGTGCCGGCCGTCGGCCGGGATCGGCGCCGCTTGGTAAAGGGAAGCTGAGATGGGTATTCAGTTCAAGACCGACGAGACGTTCCGGGACGACTTCTCCTACCGGAACAGCGACGCGGCAGTGCTCCGCTTCCCGTTTCCGTTCGGCGAAGACAAATATATGTACTCGGTCAACATCGAGCCGCATGTGAAGGCGGGCACGTCGCCGGCCTTCGAACACGCGTTCGACGTGGACGAACATTACGTCGCCGAATGCCGCGAGCGCGCGATCGTCCTCGATCACGACCCGAAGCGATGCCAGGTGCTGGCGCACATGATGCCGGCGCAATGGGACACGCTCGAACTCCTGATGGAGAGCCTGTCGGCGGATTACCCCGAGCATTTCAGCCTGACGCGGGACGGCACCGCCTGGCACTGGATCAACCGCCCCCTGGGCCTCGACCAGCGCTTCGTCTTCGGCGACGCGTCCACCCTGCCCTGCGAGCCGTTCGAGTACATCACCCGGCAGGCTCAGGGGGACTTCACCCTGCAGGATCAGCGGGACGACAACCTCTACGTCGATGGCGGCATGGTCACCACGCAGGCGGATTGGTCGCTGGAATTCGATATCGGCATGAGCTTCCACGAGTGGCACGGGCCGGTGCCGCTGGCGCACGAGATCGGGGTGTTCGACCGGGCGCTGCAATATCTGCTGCGGCTGCAGTACGGGCATCCCGTCCGCCGGCTGAACTGGACGATGACGATCAACCCGCGCCTCGACACGTCGCCCGAGAACTATCCCGATTGGGGGCCGGACCGCACCACCGTGACCCCGGAGAACATCGCGGGCAAGCTCCACCTGCGCGTGGAACTGCAGACCCTGTTCCGCCTGCCGCGCTCCAACGCGATCCTGTTCGGCATCCGCTGCTACCTGATCAGCCTGCAGGACATCGAGCGGGTGGAGAAGTGGCGCAAGCGCCTCCACCGCGTCCTGGCGAGCCTCCCGCCCGAACTCGTCGAGTACAAGGGCCTGACCCGGTTCCACGGCATGGCGGTGTCGCGCCTGGCCGCCCTGGACGACGGGGCGCCCCTGTCCCTCGGCATCCAGCCGGACCAGGCCCGCCTCGAATAAGACCCCCTCATCCTGAGGGACCCTTTGCTCGAGCAAAGGGTCTCGAAGGAGCCCTCCAGTGATCGCGCGATCCCTAGAGCTGTGCCCGACCACGTTGGGTCGGGACACAGCTCTGGGCCTTTGACTGCCGCGCTCTTTTTCGCCGAACCGGCATCCACTTCGGCGGAGAGCGCTCTAACGGGCTCCTTCGAGGCCGCTACGCGGCACCTCAGGATGAGGTGAATCCTTGGAAAGACGACTTAAACAGGCTTTTAGATCATGTGCGCCATGCCCATGGCCCTGAGCACGTCGTTCTGAATGGGAGCGACCGCCTCGTTGATGCGCGCGACGCCGAAATCCATGCCCTCGGGCATCACGACCGTGCGCAGGGGACGCCGCTCCGTTGCCTCGACCAGCCCTGCGATCGCATCGGCGACCCGTTGCGGGCGCGGCGGATGGGCGGGATCGTAGGGCTGTTCGGCATGGGCCTTGATCTGCCCCGGGATCGCCGCGACCTCGCCATAAGAGGCCAGGACCCCCGCATCGGACGGTTCGGGGCTCGACGAGATGAGGTTGCTCGGGAACTGGCCCGGCTCGACGATGACCGAATCGATCCCGAAGCCGCCGAGCTCGTAGCGATAGGTCTCCGCCAGTGCCTCGAGCGCGAACTTGCTCGCCGCATAGACACCGAAGAAGGGAATGACGAATCGCCCCATCAACGACGTGATCTGCACGAGAAGTCCGCTGCCGGCAGCGCGCATATGCGGCAGGACGGCCCGATTGGTGCGAATGGCCCCGAAGACATTGACCGCGAACAGCCGTTCGACATCGGCGATCGTATAGGCTTCCGTCACACCGATCGGCATCAGGCCGGCGTTGTTGACCAGAACGTCGATCCTGCCGTGCTGGGCAATGACGTGACCGATGGCGGCCTCGACCGACTCGTCGCTGGCCACATCCATTTCGAGAACCTGCAGCGGATTCCCGTCCGCCTTCGCGGCGTCGATCAATTCGCTCCGGACCGCGCTATTCCGGCCCTCGACGTCACGCATGGTCGCGATGACGGTATGACCCCGCCTCGCGAGTTCTAGGACCGTGAGCTTTCCGAAACCACTGCTCGCGCCGGTCACGACAACGACTTTACCGCTCATCACTCAACCCTTCCGATTGTCGTCCCAGCCGTGCCTTCGGTCAGGAACCGCGTCGGCTGCCCATGGGGCGGAGCCGTTCCTGTCCGGGCCGCGCTGTACGCCCGCCACTCCTCTAGCGTAGATTGCCATTCGGCTTTAGACCCAGTTATTCGCTTCTTTGTTGCCTGTAGCGCTACAATCCACGTGGCAGGCCGTGCGGGACCGGGCGACCGATGCGAGACAAGTTCGATGGCGTGCAGATCTTCGTGGAGGCGGTGGAGGCCGGAGGGTTCGCGCGGGCGGCCGACCGGCTGGCCCTGTCACGCTCCGCCGTCGGCAAGGCCGTGGCGCGCCTCGAAGAGCGGCTCGGCGTGCGGCTGTTCCAACGGACCACGCGAACGCAGAGCCTGACGGAAGCCGGGCAGCAATTCTACGAACATTGCCTGCGGGCCGTCGAAGAAATGCGCACCGGCGAGGCGCTCCTCGAATCGGGCCGCCGGGAAGTCGCGGGGTGCTTGAGGATTTCGATGCCCGTTCTCCTCGGTCGGCGCTGCGCGGCGCCGATCCTGCTCGACTACGCCAAGGCGCATCCGAAGCTGGAACTCGAGTTGAACTTCAGCGACCGGGTCGTCGATCTGATCGCCGGCGGCTTCGATCTCGGATTGCGCTTCGGCGCGCTCGGCAACAACAGCTCCCTGCGTGCCCGGCGGCTGGTGACGGAACGCATGGTGCTGTGCGCTGCCCCGTCCTACCTCGCCGCGCGCGGACGGCCGGACGACATTGCCGATCTGGCCGGGCACGACACGCTGGTCTATGCGCGCGGCGACCGCGGCTATGTCTGGCGCCTGCCGGATGCCGGCGGGGTCCTCGTCCCCGTTTCCCCTCATGCCAGGCTTCGGTTCGACGACGTCGAAGTCATCCTGGCCGCCGCCAAGGCCGGGCTCGGCCTCTGCTGGCTCCAGCATTGGCTGATCCGCGACAGCCTGCAGGCGGGCGAACTCGTCCAGCTCTGGGCGAACCGCCCCTACGCGACCATGGATTGCTACGCCGTCTGGCCCGCGGCACGGTATCTGCCGCTGCGGTCGCGCCTCGCCATCGACGCGCTCGCCAGCCGGATGCCGAGGGACGACATCCTCCATCGCGCATCACGCAACGGCGACGAGGAGGACGCCGATGCCGATGGCGGCGACGTCCTCACCGTCGACCCCGCCGCCGGCACACCGCCAAAGGCTGCAAAACTCAAATCACCCGAATCGTTTCCGTGAAGGCCGCAGCCACGAGGGGAACGAGGGCAGGGCGGCGCAGCCGGCGAACCATGTGAACGTCGTCCTCCCTCAGGCCGAGGGGAAGAACGGGCTGAACTTCTTGATGAGATCGCGCTCGGAGGTGACCTCCGCCTTCCGGTAGATGCGGATCTTACAGTTCTTGACGGTGCCCTTGCCGATCCCCAGGCTCTGCGCGATCTGGCCCGTGGCCTGGCCTTTCATCGTCAAGGTCAGGATGTCCCGCTCACGCGGGGTCAACGCCACCAGCACCTCCGCCGCCGCCCGGTAGCCCACCGATTCGTCCTGCGGCGCGGGCTTCGGCCCGAGCATGAAGATCCGGCCGCCCGGCGCCAGGGCGAAGTCCCGGTCGAAGACCTCCGATGTGATCACGTGATCGCGCGCATGGACCGTGCGGATGGCGTCCGACGGCGCCAGGGTCTCGAGCATCGGCAGGATCGAGGCATCCGACTGGACGGCCCGCTTCCAGGATTCGTTGGCGAACACCTCCACGTCGTGCCGGTCGCGGATCAGGGTCGGCCGGTTGAGGAGCCCCTCCGCCTGCGTCCCGTCGGTGTAGCGCAGGTTGCTGAACAGATGGCCGAGATGGCTCCGGTGGCATCCCTCCAGGGCGGGAAAGACCAGCTTGGCCCGCCGGATGTCCTCCTGCGAGAAGACGCCGCGCTCGCGTTCGAGGAACAAGCCGAAGCAGCAATGCCCCACCGTCGAGAAGAACATGCCGAGCTCGTCGGAAATGTTCGCGGCCGGCCTGAATATCTTGCCGTAGAGGATCGATTCCGGGCTGCTGTTCCCGATCTCCGAGAGGGTCAGGATGCCCGGCTTGCCGCCGTTCTTCCAGTAGAGGGAGAACGGATCGATGCGAAGGCACTTCTTGTTGTAGAACTCCACGATCTCGCTCGGAACCCCGGTCGTGTAGAGCACGTCGGGCGGGGCCACCCGCGAGTACCGGATGATCCATCCCGAATCGCTTTTCACGCAGAGGGCGAACAGGGACAGCAGGTTCCGGTGAAAGTGCTCGGTCCCGATGGATGCGGCGACGTCGCCCAACCGGCTGTACCATTCGGCGGTGGCCAGCGGATCGGGTCCGCTCCGGATCGGTTCGTCCTTCATCCTGAAACGGTGCCATTCCCCATGAAGCAGGCGCGTCGTCGCGGCGCCCGGCCTCGGACCCGCGCTGCCCGCGAGATGTGTGAATACCGTAGCCCCGCCGGGAGAGGGATAGGCCCGCGCCGGACGTCCAGGACGTGCCACCCGGTTCGACCGGGATGCCTGGCATGGTTCTCGCTTATCAGTAACCCCCCTTTTCGTTTGCAATGCACAACTGAGCGACGACAGTAGTGCCAACAGTCACTATTGCACGGCCATTTCTCCGAGGCGTATAAATTTTCTCAGCAGGAATGTTCCGCCGAGGTTTCGCCCTCGCCGGATCTGTCCTCGGGGGAGAATGGTCTTTGGCGGGCGTCCGGCACCGATCGGGAACCGCCATCGGGAGACCCGGACCGCCCGGCTCACGAGACATAGAACGGGGATCTGATCATGAAGAAGCGGGTTGCGATCATCGGCGCGGGTCCGAGCGGCCTCGCCCAGCTGCGCGCCTTCGAGGCGGCGCGGCGCGCGGGCGAGGAGATCCCCGAGCTCGTCTGTTTCGAGAAGCAATCCGATTGGGGCGGCCAGTGGAACTACTCGTGGCGCACCGGCCTCGACGAGAACGGCGAGCCGGTCCACAGCAGCATGTATCGCTACCTCTGGTCGAACGGCCCGAAGGAGTGCCTCGAATTCGCGGATTACTCCTTCGAGGAGCATTTCGGCCGGCCGATCCCGTCCTATCCGCCGCGCGCCGTGCTGCATGATTACATCGCCGGCCGCGTCGCGCGCAGCGACGTACGCAAGTACATCCGTTTCTGCACCCCCGTCCGCTGGGTGAGCTATTCGGAGGAGACCGGCCGGTTCACCGTGACGGCGAAGGACCTGATCAAGGACGAGCATCAGGTCGAGGACTTCGACTACGTCGTGGTGGCCAACGGCCACTTCTCGGTGCCCAACGTTCCGAGCTTCGAGGGGCTCGAATTCTTCCCCGGCCGCGTGATGCACGCGCACGATTTCCGCGTCGCCGACGAGTTCGCCGGCAAGCGCCTGCTGATGATCGGTGCGAGCTACTCGGCGGAGGATATCGGCACGCAGTGCATCAAGTACGGCGCCACGTCGATCACCTTCAGCTACCGCACCAAGCCCATGGGCTTCGACTGGCCGGCGGGGTTCGAGGAGAGGCCGCTTCTGGAGAAGCTCGTCGGCAACACGGCCTATTTCAAGGATGGCAGCGACACCGAGGTCGACGCGATCATCTTCTGTACGGGCTACAAGCACACCTATCCGTTCCTGCCGGACGACCTGCGGCTGAAATCCCACAACTGCCTCTACCCGGCGGGGATCTACAAGGGCATCTTCTGGCAGTCCAACCCGAACCTGATCTATCTCGGGATGCAGGACCAGTATTACACCTTCAACATGTTCGACGCCCAGGCCTGGTATGCCCGCGACTACATGATGGGCAAGCTGGCGCTGCCGGGTCCGGAGGAGCAGGAAGCCGACATCGCCAAATGGCTGGCCTATCAGGACACGCTCACCAACCCGTTCGAGGCGATCGACTTCCAGACGGAATACGTCCGCGAACTCCTGGCGGCGACCGACTATCCGCGTCTCGACGTCGACAAGGTCGCCGAGCTGTTCAAGGAGTGGGAGCACCACAAGATGGAAGGCATCCTCACCTATCGCGACCGGTCCTACCGCTCGACCATCACCGGAACTCTGTCGCCGGCCCATCACACCACATGGATGAAGGCGATGGACGATTCGCTCCAGGCCTTCATGGGTCTGCCCCAGGCCGCGGAATGAGCGCGGAGCTGTATTGGAGCCTGTTTGAGGTGTTTATCCAAGACTTGACCTCATCCTGAGGTGCCGCGTAGCGGCCTCGAAGGAGGGTTCCAGGGATCGCGCGACAACTGGAGGCCTCCTTCGAGGCCCGCTGACGCGGGCACCTCAGGATGAGGAGGTCGGCCTGGATGATCGACTTTGGCAGCCGATTTACTTTGGCATGAGCATCCGCTGCAAAATCCGATCAAGCAGGCTCTTCGCGCGTAACCGTGTTGGAATCACGCCGTTCCCCGGCCTCACCGGGGAGCGGCCTCCGATGGCGATGACGGCCCCGAGCGGGGCGCGTCGGCCCGCATCCGTTGCGACCCGTTCACCCTGGATAGACGAATGAACCAGATCTGGATGCAGCCCGAGGGCGCGTGGGGGGCAAGGTCGCCGCGCACGCTCTCGTTCTCGGCGAGGGGAGGGGCCTGTGCCTTCTTCGAGGTCGAGGCCGGGGATCGCCTGCGCATCGTCGACCCGGAGGGGCGCCAGCCCGCCCGGCTCTATGCCGGCCCCGGCGCGTTCGGGGAGGCGACACCGGGCGCCCCGCCCCTCTTGGATACCCTGCGGACACGAGGAGACGGGGCCGGCGGTCGATCGGTTGAGGCCGCCCTCGCGGCACGCGGCGTTGCACCGTCCGATCTCGAAGCCCATGCTCTGTTCCATGCGGAATCCCCGCCGGGATCGAGCTTCCACGCCACGGCGGCGGCGAGCTCCGTCTGCGTTCTCGTCATTCCCGGCGGCCCGATGGCGCCGGACGCGCAGGATCCCCCGACCGATCTGCGGGTGGAGATCGAGCCCGCCACATCCCTCGAAGGGAGGGCGCCGCCGCCGCTGGCTCCGCCCCTCCTCGACCTGCGCGTGAAGGCCGCCACCGCCGAGGCTTTCTCCGTCAAGGCCGGCCAGTACATCCAGATCATCGACGTGGACGGGCGCCAATGCGCGGATTTCCTGGCCTTCGATGCCGTCGCCCTTCAAGCAGGTGACGAATACGGCCTCGACGCCACCACCACGCATACCCTGATGGGATCGACGGCGCCGAAACCCGGCCTGCTGTCGAAGTATTTCGACGCGCGCATGGTCCCCCTGGTGGAGATCGTCCAGGATACGGTCGGGCGCCACGACACGTTCATGCTCGCCTGCTCGGCCAAGTATTACGAGGATATGGGATATCCCGGCCATTCGAACTGCACCGACAACTTCAACGCGGTGCTGAGCCCCCATGGAGTCCTGCCCAAGAAAGGCTGGCCGGCGATCAATTTCTTCTACAACACCGTCGCGGGGCCGGACGACAGGATCACCATGGACGAGCCCTGGTCACGCCCGGGCGATTACGTCCTCCTGCGGGCGCTGACCGACCTCGTCTGCGCCACCTCGTCCTGTGCCGACGACATCGATCCCGCCAATGGCTGGTGCCCCACCGACATCCACGTCCGGGTCTATGATTCCCAGAGCGCCTTCTCCAAGGGTATGAGCCACCGCATGACCCCCGATGCCGAACCGCGCCTCACCCGCGAATCCGGGTTTCACCCGCGCACCGCCGCCCTGACCCGGAAGATGGAGGATTATCGCGGGTTCTGGGTGCCGACCTGCTTCAACGCGGCCGGCCCGCTGGAGGAATACTGGGCCTGCCGCGAGCGGGCCACGATCATGGACCTCTCGGTGCTGCGCAAGTTCGAGGTGATCGGACCCGATGCCGAGGATCTGATGCAGCTGGCGGTGACGCGCAACGTGCGCAAGCTCGCCGTCAACCAGATCGTCTATACCGCCATGTGCAACCCGCATGGGGGGATGATCGACGACGGCACGCTGTTCCGTCTCGGCCAGAACAACTTCCGCTGGATCTGCGGGGACGAGTATTCCGGCATCTGGCTGCGCAAGCTCGCCGAGGACCACAAGCTGAAGGTCTGGGTGAAGAGCTCCACCGACCAGCTCCACAACGTCTCCGTCCAGGGGCCGAGATCGCGGGCGATCCTGTCCGGCCTCGTGGTCAGCCCGCCCCAGGAACCCACCATCGACGAGTTGAAATGGTTCCGCTTCACCGTCGGGCGCATCGACGGCGTGCCGGTCCTGGTGTCGCGGACGGGATATACCGGCGAACTCGGCTACGAGGTCTGGTGCCACCCGAGCCAGGCGACCGCGATCTGGGACTCGATCATGACGGCCGGCGAGCCGCATGGTCTCACGCCGATGGGGCTCGCCGCCCTCGACATGCTGCGGATCGAGGCCGGCCTCGTCTTCGCCGGATACGATTTCTGCGACCAGACCGACCCGTTCGAGGCGGGCATCGGCTTCACGGTTCCCAAGGACAAGCCTGACGCCTCTATCGGGTCGGAGGCCGTGGCGCGGCGGCGAGACAACCCGCACAAGCGGATGGTTGGCCTCGACGTCACGGGCAACGAGCCCGTCGGGCACGGCGATCCCGTCTATGACGGCCGGACCCAGGTCGGGATCGTCACCAGCGCCACGAAATCGCCGATCCTCGGCAAGACCATCGCCCTGGCGCGCCTCGACGTCTCGGCGGCGGCCATCGGTGGGTCGGTGGAGATCGGCAAGCTCGACGGCCATCAGAAGCGGCTTCCCGCGACCATCGTGGCGTTTCCCCATTTCGATCCCAAGAAGACGCGCGTCCGGGCGGAATCGCCCACACGCGGCGATCAGGGACAGGCCAGCCCCGCCAAGCCCTCGCCGGAGAACGTGGCAACGGCCGGAATCCCCGCTTAGGGCAGAATGAGCAATGGCTCGCCGCGAGGCTCGCTCGACGATGCCTCAGGCGAGCCTCGCGAGAACCGATGACCTGATATCGGACGGGCGTCGGGTCGAAGGCCGCTTGCGCCCCGTGAGCGATGCGATTGCATGTCTTCAGGATTCCGGGCGACCCTCGACGATCGAACGACGCCGCCTGAACCGTGATGCGGTCGCACCCATGGGGACGATGCGCAAGATTCCAGACCTCGGAATGGCCTGAACCATGCTTGCACGACGAACAACGGGAACGCGAAACACGTCAGGGATCGGTTGAAGAAATGCTCGATGCCGATGCCTTCCTGCAGAATTTATCGAGCAGAATAGATGGCTTTATGTATAGCGGCCTCAACAATGCCGATTACAATATGACCTATCTATCGGATGGCTTCGAAAGATTGCTGGGATACGACGTCGCCTCGTTTTTGAGGAATGGGACGAGCTTCTCGAGCCTGATCCATGCGGACGACCTGCCTGCGGTCGATGCGGCCGTTGGGGCCGCCCTGAGCGCGAGTTCGCGCTGGCAGATCAGCTACCGGGTCAAGACGGCCGGCGGCACGTGGAAACACGTGCTCGAAACCGGCGGTGGCCGCGCCGATGCCGCGGGCGAGATCGCCTATCTCGACGGCATCGTCATCGACTTCGGTCGCGCCAACGACCTGGCGGATCGAATCCAGTCCGGTCAGACTGCGCTGGATGCGATCGGCCAGGCCTCGGATCGGATGATCGAGATGCTGCGATCCCTGAAGATGCTCTCGCTGAACGCCCGGATCGAAGCGGCGCGCTCCGCCGAGGCCGGGGCCGGATTCGGCGTCGTCGCCAAGGAGATGGGCCAACTCGCCGCGCTCGGTGAGCATGTGACGAAGGCCGTCGGAACCGAACTCGGTCATTTGAAGAGCGCCCTGCGATTGTAGGCCCCCTCCGGCAGGCCGGCTCCGCGCACCGAGCGATGCCGCTCGATCCAACGAGCAGCACGTCCAGGCCAATGTCCGGGCGGCACGACCCTCTCGTGAAGGACCGCCCTCGCTCGGGCCTATTGATACCCTTTGGGGAAGGGGTCCGGCTTGATCAGCTCCGGGCTCGTATAGACGATCTCGAACTGGCCATCGGCCTTGGCCTTGCCGACGCGGGTCTTGGACCAGAGGTGGTGATTGGGATCGACGCGCACGTAACCTTCCGGCGCGGCCTTGAATTCCAGGCCCGGAGAGGCCGCGACGACCTTGTCCACATCGAAGGAACCGGCCTTCTCGCAGGCCATCTTCCATAGGAACGGGCCGAGATAGGCGGCCTGGGTCACGTCGCCGATGACGGTCTTCTCGCCCCACATCTTGTGGAAGGCGGTGACGAAGGCCTTGTTGTTCTCGTTCTCGATGGACTGGAAGTACTTCATGCAGGAATAGGCGCCCGCGATGTTGTCGCCGCCGATGCCCTCGACCTCGTCCTCCGTGACGGAGAGGGTGAGCAGGATCTGTTTCGACAGGTCGATGCCGGAGGCCTTGAGCTGCTTGTAGAACGCCACGTTCGAGCCGCCGACCACGGTGACGAAGATCACCTTCGGCTTGGTGAGCTTGATCTTGTTGATTACCGAGTTGAACTGAGTGTGACCGAAGGGGAAATACTCCTCGCCGACGACTTTGCCCTTGAGCACGCTCTCGATATGCTTGCGGGCGATCTTGTTCGAGGTGCGCGGCCAGATGTAATCCGAACCGATGAAGAAGAACGTGTCGCCGCCCTTCTCCTTGTTGACCCAATCGAGACTGGCGAGGATCTGCTGCGTCGCCTCCTGCCCGGTATAGATGACGTTCTTGGACTGCTCCAATCCCTCGTAGAAAGTCGGGTAGTACAGGAGGCCGTTATACTGCTCGATCACCGGCAGCGCCGCCTTGCGCGAGGCCGAGGTGAAGCAGCCGAAGATCGCCGCGCAATGGTCGTTGACGAGGAGCTTCTTGGCCTTCTCCGCGAAGGTCGGCCAGTCGGAGGCGCCGTCCTCCTGGATCACCTTGATCTTGCGGCCGAGGATGCCGCCGGCGGCGTTGATCTCATCGAAAGCGAGCTTCTCGGCCTGCGTGGCACCGGTCTCGGAGATCGCCATGGTGCCGGTGACGGAGTGGAGGATGCCGACGGTCACCTCGCTGTCGGTGACGGCGAGGCCCGTGGTGTTCACGGCGGCGGTGGCGGTCTCGGCGGCAAGGACGGACGAACTTCTCGTGGCGGCGACGAAGGGTGCGGCGGCCAGGCCGAGCAGCAACCGGCGCCGAAGCCGAAGATGAGCGGTGCCTTCGTCTTTTGACGCCATCGGTTCGTTCCTTACTCGTCATTGTGGAGGACACGCTCCTGTCCATCCACGGTTGTTCTCCGGAGCCGGATCACTCCAACTCGACCGAGACACAGTTTCGGGAAGAAAATTCGTTTCTTAAAGGGCAAATTGACCGCACGCTGCATCATTGCTGGGCAGGCATGAACCCGTCGTCATTTGCGGCGGCGCGCGGGGGCGACACCGAACAGCGCTTCGAAGGCGACCGCGAAGACCGCATCCATCGCCGTCGACAGGGCGCCCCCGCTGGGCGCGAGGACCCGCACGGCCAGTCCGGCGGCGTTCGGCAGCGGGCTCGCTCCGCACAGGCACCCCACCGCATCGGCGGCGCCCTGCAGCGCGGCGATGTCGGGATGGCCCTCGACGCCCCCGAGGATCGCCATCGAGCCATAGGCCGCATACGTGCCGAGGGGGGAGGCGGGGCCGGCGAGACTCGCGCCGTCGAGCGTCGAGCGCTCGTTGACGAGGATGCGTCCCTCCTCGGTCTCGATCCGCAGGGACAGCCCGATCCGGGCGAACGGCCGGCCCATGCCGGTGGGATCGTGGCTGGCGAAGCCTTCGCTGACGATGGCGCGCGCATCCGGGCCGACGACGATGCGGGTGTCGAGATCGAGCGCGGCGCCGGGAAACAGGATCATCGGATCGGGATGCAGCGCCAGGCCCGCGTCGCCGGCGATGGCCAGACGCGTGTCCTGGCGTGCCGCGAAGGCGCCGGTGTCATGCACGACGGTGGCCGATTGCGTGGTGACATGGGCCCGGCTTCCGGGCCTCGCCGTGATGTCGAGGCCCAGGCGGTCGGCCCGGTAGAGCCCGCCGGAGGCCGATTGGAGATACAGCGTCGCGATGTCGGGATGGTCCGGATACATCCGGAACGGCCGCGTGATGTGGAACGGATAGGGCACGACCTGCCGCGACAGCACCGTGGTGCCGCCGCCGCGCACGAAGACGAGGCGCGCCTGAGAATGGCGCGAGCGGCCCGCTCCCTCCGGCGAGATGCCCCGGACCTCCTCTCCCACGTCACTCAAGGCGCGAAGAGCACGGCGCGGCAGATCGCATCCGCCACGGCCTCGATCCCGTCGCCCGAGCGGGCATTGGTGGCGATCATCGCCTTGCCGCCGCGCACGGCGGTGGCCTCGGCGAGCATGGCGGGGAGGTCGATGCCCACATGGGGGGCGAGGTCGGTCTTGTTCACCACGAGAAGGTCGCAGCGCAGCACGCCGGGGCCGCGCTTCCTCGGGATGTCGTCGCCCCCCGCCACGTCGATGACGAAGATCCACCAATCCACCAGATCGAGGGAGAAGGTGGAGGCGAGGTTGTCGCCGCCGGATTCGAAGATGAGGAGGTCGAGGCCGGGAAAGGCCGCCTCCAGGGCATCGCCCGCCGCGATGTTGAGGGTCGGGTCCTCGCGGATCACCGTGTGCGGACAGGCGCCGGCCTCCACCGCCGAGACCCGGGCCGGGTCGATCAGCCCGGACCGGCGCAGGCGCTCCGCGTCCTCCTTGGTGACGAGGTCGTTGGTGACGATGGCGAGATCGACGCCGCGCCCCGCCAGGACCGGGATCAGACGCTCGATCAGCGCCGTCTTCCCCGAGCCGACCGGTCCGCCGATGCCGATCCGCGCGGCGCTGGCGCGGGACGGGGAGGGAGTGAGGATCATCGCGGTGTCGGGCATCAGCGCAGCATGTAGCGTTGGGCGAGGGGGAGGACCTTGGCCGGTTCGCAGGTGGCGATGGTCCCGTCGACGAAGACGTCGAAGGTCTGGGGGTCGACGCGGATATCGGGGCAGGCGTCGTTCCAGAGCATGTCGGCCTTGCTGAGCGTCCGGGTGCCATGGGCCGGCAGCAGCGCCTTGCGCAGGCCGAGCTCGTCGCGCAGGCCCCGCTCGATCGCCAGCGGATGGACGAAACAGGCCGAGAGCCCCTGCTTGGCGAGGCCGAACGCGCCCCATTGCGGGCGCAGCAGCATCGGTTCGCAGGTCATCAGCGAGGCGGCGGAATCGCCCATGGCGCCCCAGGCGATGAAGCCGCCCTTGATGACGAGTTCCGGCTTGATGCCGAAGAAGGCGGGCCGCCACAGAACGATGTCGGCCATCTTGCCCTCTTCGAGGGAGCCGATGTGCTCGGCGATGCCGAAGGTGCGCGCGGCGTTGATGGTGTATTTGGCGATGTAGCGCTTGATCCGGGCATTGTCGCCGAAGCCGGCCCGGTCCTCGGGCAGGCTGCCGCGCTGGTCCTTCATCTTGGAGGCGAGCTGCCAGGTCCGGCAGATCACCTCGTGGATGCGGCCCATGCCCTGGCTGTCGGAGCCGAGCATCGAGATCGCGCCGATATCGTGCAGCACGTCCTCGGCGGCGATGGTCTGGGCGCGGATGCGGCTCTCGGCGAAGGCCACGTCCTCCGGCAGGGCCGGGTTGAGGTGGTGGCACACCATCGTCATGTCGAGGTGCTCGTCGAACGTGTTCACCGTGTAGGGATTGGTGGGGTTCGTCGACGAAGGCAGGCAATGGGGCAGGCCGGCGACGCGGATGATGTCCGGCGCGTGCCCGCCGCCGGCCCCTTCCGTGTGATACATGTGGATCACCCGGCCGCCGATGGCGGCGAGCGTGTCCTCGACGAAGCCGGATTCGTTGAGCGTGTCGGTGTGGAGCTGGACCTGGAAGTCGTGCTCGTCGGCGAATCCCAGGCAGGCATCGATGGCCGAGGGCATCGCCCCCCAATCCTCGTGGATCTTCAGGCCCAGCACGCCGGTCTCCAACTGCTCCTTGAGAGCCGCCGGCTCGTGGGTGTTGCCACGGCCGAGGAACCCGAAATTCACCGGCCACTGCTCGGCCGCCTGGAGCATCTTGCCCGTGTTGAACGGCCCCCCGGAATCGATGCCCACGGTGATCGGCCCGAGCGAGCCGCCGAGCAGGGTGGTGATGCCCGACGCGATGGCGTGATCGGGCAGGGCGGCGGAATCGAAATGCACATGGACGTCGATGGCGCCCGGCGTCGCGATCAGCCCCTCGCAATCGCGCACCGTGGTGCCGGCCGACACGATGAGCCGGGGATCGACCCCGTCCATGATCGCCGGGTTGCCCGCCTTGCCGATGCCGACGATCTTGCCGTGGCGGATGCCGAGATCGCCCTTCACGATGCCGAGCACCGGATCGATGACGAGGACGTTGCAGAGCAGGAAATCGAGGGCGCCCTCGGCCGAGGTGACGCCCGGCGCCATGCCGATCCCGTCGCGCAGGGTCTTGCCGCCGCCATGCAGGCATTCGTCGCCGTAGACGGCGTAATCCTTCTCGACGACGGCGACGAGGGAGGTGTCGGCGAGGCGCACGCCGTCCCCCGTGGTGGGACCGTAGAGGGCGGCGTAGTCGCGGCGGGGGATCGTCACCATGATGATATCCTTCATACCAAGCGGCACTGATCCCGGCCGATGGCCGGAATCAGTGCGTTCGGCGGACGCCCGCCGCCGCGCCGTCGCGCGGGCGGACGACGATGAGGTCTCCTCATCGTCGTCCGGTCTGACGCGCCCGGACTTCTAGGCACCCTTGAAGCCGCCGGCTTTGGCCCGCGCCAGGGCGGCGGCGCGGTCCGCCGGCGTGTCGATCGTCCCCCGGGTCAGGTCGTTCAGGCCGGTGAGCCGGCGCTCGCCGCCGAATCCCACGAGGGTCACGGTCTTGCGCTGGCCCGGCTCGAACCGCACCGCCGTGCCGGCCGGGATGTCGAGGCGCAGGCCCAGAGCCGCCTCGCGGTCGAAATCGAGGGCGCGATTGACCTCGAAGAAGTGGTAATGCGATCCGATCTGCACCGGCCGGTCGCCGGTATTGACCACCTCGATGGTGGTGCGCGGGCGCCCCGCCGCGAGCTCGATCTCCCCCTCGGCGGGCAGGATCGCGCCGGGCTCCAGCGTATCGGCCGGCGCCCCCTCGGCGGGCCGGATCGGCTCGTGCACGGTGACGAGCTTGGTCCCGTCGGGGAACACGCCCTCGACCTGCAGGATCGGCAGCATGGCGGCGATGCCGGGCATGACGTCCCCGGTGGTGAGGATGGTCGAGCCCCACCCGATCAGGTCGGCGACGCTGCGCCCGTCGCGCGCCCCCTCCAGGATCTCGTCGGAGATGATGGCGACGGCCTCCGGGTAGTTGAGCTTGAGGCCGCGCGCGCGGCGCTTTCGCGCCAGTTCCGCCGCCGTGAAGATGGTCAGCCGTTCGAGTTCGGTCGGTGTCAGCAGCATTGGTGGTCCCTACGGCCTCGTCCGTTCCCGGAACCGGGTTTCACCGTCCGGCGGCGGTTTCAATTCGCGAACAGGCGCAGATCGGCGCGGGCGTGACGCATGGTGGCGATCTCGATGAGCGGCGTGAAGGCGACGAGCATGATGTCGGCGTGGTCGGTGTCGTCCTCTTCGCCCCCTTGCACAGGCCGGGCCGCGATCTCCGCCAGCACCGGCATCAGGGCGGAGAGGATGCGCTGCGCCTCGATGGCGCCGACCCGCCCGAGCCTCACGGCGGCGGTGACGAGGGCCGCCGCACATTGGTAGCCGGCGATCTCGGTGACCGTGGTCTCGTCGAGGCCGAGGGAGCGCCACAGGGCGCCCTGCATCACCGCAAGGTGGCCGAGAAGCGGGCCGTCGCGCACCGCCATGCGCAAGCCTTCGGCTCCCGGCGTCCCGATGCGGGTATGGGCGGCGAGCAGCGCCCCGCCGTTGCGTCGGCTGCCCGTACGCATCGGTTCCGCCAGGCAGGCCGCCTCCACGGCGGCGTCGATCCGGGCGAGGCGGGCGAGATCCCCTTGCGCGCGATGGGCCAGAACCAGGGCGACCCGGTCGCTGCCGGCCCAGCGATGACGCAGGATGACCTCGACCGCATGGCCGAGTTCCGCCCCGCCGAGACCGTCCGGGAGCGCCGCGAGCCCCTCGATCCCGTTCGAGAAGGCGAAGCTGCCGCTGGGAAAGGCCGAATCCGCCTGCTGGAGGGCGATGAGCCGCTGTAGCATCAGGCAGCTTCCGTCCGCCCGTCGACGCCATGGGCGACGCGGCCGGACGCCGTCAGATCGCCGAGCCGCGCCAGATAATCCTCCGGCGGGCCTTCGAGGGCCACGAGCAGGTCTTCGCCGTCGAAGCGCACGCGCCAATGCAGGTTGCCCGCGTGGTAGCCGAGTTCGAGGGCGGCGGCCTTGTCCGCAGGCGCCAGCCGAAGCCAGCGTTCCGCCCCGACCCGCACCACCAGGGCGCGGTCCGTGTCGAGGATCAGGACGGCACCGTCGAACAGGGTTTCCTCGCGGGGCAGGGCGATGGCGATGTCCTCGCCGCCCTGTGTCGTCGCCCGCAAACGCCGCCGGGCCATGTCGGCGCTGTCGATGGCCAGGATGTCGACGGCATGGTGGTGATCGAGATGATGCAGGCGGTGTGCGATCTCGGGATCGAGCCTGCTGCCCACGATACGGTCGATGACGCGCATTCGGTCTCCACTCTCCCGGTGGGGCCACTGGGTTCACACATCCAGGCAGAGCGCGTCCCTCTCCCCCCTGTGGGGAGAGGTTGGGAGTGGGGGTGGCTCCGCCAGCCTCCGCAAGCTGAGGGTCGCCCAACCAC
>NZ_NKUG01000035.1 GCF_014845095.1 Methylobacterium bullatum
CGGGGGGCTTGGGCGAAGCGGGCACCTCGTCCGGCGGCAGGTCGAGACTCAGATCCTTGAATGCCAGGGTGCCGAGCGCCGGCGTCATCTGCCGCAAATCCGCTTCGGTGGGCTCCCCGGCCTGGGTCGAAAGCTTGCGCATGGCCACCACGGTCGGGGCAAAGGAGAAGCCCGCGACGCTCAAGCGCGCGAGCTTTCCGGCGGCATCGCCCGCGGTGAAGCCGAGATCTTCCATGCTGAGGCCACCGGAGGACAGGACCATGCGCCCCATGCCGATCGATACGGGCTCGCCGTCCTTCGTCTGGCTGATGGTGAGCCCGGTGGCCTGGACCGAGCCGACGGAGAAGCCGTCGAGAACGTCCGCCATCACCCCGAAGATTCTCGCCCTGTCGGCGGGATTGCCCTGAGCTTGGTCCGCGCGCGCCATCGCGTCCAGCGCGCCCGTCCAGGTCGCCGGAATCTGGCGCCCGCTGAGGTCGGTGCCCTCGATGCGCGCCACCTTCACCACCGTGCCGTCGGCCTCCATCAGCGTATCGGAGACCGAGAACGCGCCATAGAGGCGCATCATCGGGCTCTTGGCATCGCCGGCCTCACCGTAGAGACGCGCCATCGCCATGAGATCGACGTCCCGCATCTCCATGCGGCCGTAGCTGGCGCTGCGCTTCTCGCCGCCTCCCGCCTCGGCAGCCGTCGCCCCCGCCGCTGCCGCCTGGGCGATGCGGCCGCCGCGCACATCCTTGGCAGTCACGTCGCGGTAGATCACGGTCTGGGTCCTGGGGCCGACCCGTATCTCGGAGCGAAGCTCGGGAATCACGATGCTCGCGGCATCGAACTTCGCGAGACGCGCTGGCAGAGGCTCGGGGCCGGATCTGAGCAGGGCGAGAAGGTCGTCCTTCGTCAGGCGCGTGCCGCTGACGATGACCTGCGGCGCGGTGAGGACCGTGCCGCCGAAGGTCATCGTCACGTTCTGGAGCGTGACGTCCTGCACGGCGGAGGCGGCTTCCTGCGCCGAGGCCGGCAAGGGGCCGATCGGGCCGCCGCCGCCGAAGACGAGGAGGGCGCAGACCGAAAGGCCAGCCGTCCGCATGAGAAAGGGACGACCTTGTGGGACGATCATGAGCGGATCCGGGGCGCTGCGAAAAAAGGCGCTTCGTGCAACGGTGCCGCGCCGAACCGCATCCGTGCCGCTTTTTCCACGGCGAGGCAATCGCGCTGCCTCACGCCGTGCTGTGACGGAATGACGAAGCCTCAGAGCGAGAACGAGGTGCCGCAGCCGCAGGAGGAGGTGACCTGCGGATTCTCGATCTTGAAGGCCTGGCCAATCAGGTCGTTGGCGAAATCGATGGTCGATCCGCTCATGTATTCGAGGGAAACCGGATCGACGAGGACGGTGGCGCCGTCCCGCTCGATCACCACGTCGTCCTCGGCCCGCGCCCGCTCGATGTCGAAGGCGTAGGAGAAGCCCGAGCATCCGCCGCCGTTCACGCTGATCCGCAGGGACGCGCCGGGAGGCTCGGCTCCCATGATCTCGTTGATGCGCTTGGCCGCGCGGGGGGTCAGGGTGATGTCGGCCATCGTGATGCTCTTGGGTTCTTGTCGATTGCCAGAAGCGCTAGCCCACACAAGATATGCGCCGTAGAGACGCGCTGCAACGCGGGATGATCGTTGCGCGCGATGGCGCATTCAGGAGGTGACGTGCGGCACAGGGGCGAACGCTGGCGGGCGCGCTACGCCACCGATCCGGCGGCCACGCGCGGGCGGCTGATCCCGGAGGCGATCTCGCCCACACGCAGCCACTTCCAGCGCGACCGCGACCGGATCATCCATTCGGCCGCCTTCCGCCGCCTCAAGCACAAGACCCAGGTCTTCGTCCACCACGAGGGCGACCATTACCGCACCCGTCTGACCCACACCCTCGAAGTCAGCCAGATCGCCCGTGCGCTGGCCCGCGCGCTCGGCCTCGACGAGGATCTCGCGGAGGCGCTGGCACTCTCCCACGACCTCGGCCACACCTGTTTCGGCCATACCGGCGAGGACGCGCTCGATGCCCTCATGGCCGCTCACGGCGGGTTCGACCACAATGCCCAGGCCCTGCGGATCGTCACCCGGCTCGAGCGGCGCTATGCCGGGTTCGACGGGCTCAACCTCGCCTGGGAGACCCTGGAGGGCCTCGTCAAGCACAACGGCCCGCTCCTCACGAAGGAGGGCGACCCGACCCCGCGCTGGGCGGCACGGGGCATTCCCGCCGCCATCCTCGAATACAACGCACAGAACGACCTCGACCTCGCCCGTTTCGCCGGGCCGGAGGCACAGGCGGCGGCTCTGGCCGACGATATCGCCTATGACAGCCACGACCTCGACGACGGTCTGCGGGCGGGCCTGTTCGAACTGTCGGATCTCGACGGCGTCCCCTTCCTCCGGGACATCCTCGACGAAATCGACGCGCTGCACCCGAATCTCGAGGAATCGCGAAAGATCCACGAACTGGCGCGGCGCGTGATCACCCGCTTCGTCGAGGACGTGATCGCCGAGAGCACCCGGCGGATCGAGGCCCTGGCACCGGCTTCCGTCGCCGATATCCGCGCGGCCGACGAGGCGGTCGTCTCCTTCTCGCCGGCCCTGGAGGAGGCGGATGCCGCGATCAAGCGCTTCCTCTACGCGCGGATGTACCGCCACCCGAGCGTGCTGGCGGTGCGGGCGCAGGCGGACATCATCGTCGCGGACCTGTTCGATGCCTTCAGCACGAACCCTGCCCGCATGCCCGAGGAATGGCGGGCCGGGCTCGAGGCGGCGGGGGAGGGGCGCATCGCCCGCCGGGTGGCCGACTATATCGCCGGCATGACCGACACCTACGCGGTGCTCGCCCACAAGCGCCTGTTTCCCACGACGCCGGACCTGCACTGGAGTCCCGAGAGCCGGGGCCTGCCGCTGGCGGAGGGGTAGGGCCGGGATGTCGGGACGATCCATGCGCATCTGCTTCATCGGCGACAGTTTCGTGAACGGGGTCGGTGACGACACCTGTCTCGGATGGACGGGCCGTCTCTGTGCCGAGGCCCGTCGCGCGGGCTGGGACGTCACGCATTACAATCTGGGCATTCGCCGCGACACCAGCCTCGACATTCAGGGCCGCTGGCGCGGCGAGGCCGAAGCCCGCCTGCCCAAGGGGCTGGACGGCCGGCTCGTTTTCGCGTTCGGCGCAAACGATTGCACCCTCATGGATGGCCGAACCCGCGTCGCCCATGACAGCTCCCTCGATGCAACACGGGCAATTCTCGCAGACGCCGCCGGTTGGCGAAAAACCCTGATGATCGGCCCGCTTCCCGTCTGCGACGATCCCTCGACGGATGCACGAATCCTGGCTCTGTCGCGCGACATCGCTCCCCTCTGCGCCCGACTGGGTGTTCCGTTCCTGCCGGTCTTCGGCGTGGCCACGGGATCCGATGCATGGACCAGCGAGGCCGCGGCGGGGGACGGAACCCACCCCAATGCCGGCGGCTACGCGGCCCTGGCCGGCGCCGTGGCCGAGTGGGAGGCTTGGCGCGCCTGGTTCTGAAGCGCCGGGCTGATGGGGGCAGCAAAGGGCGATGGGCGGCCTCCCGTGACACCTGCCCCCCGCATTGGTATGCCGCCGCATTGAGGCGCAGGCCGTCGTGACGATGCGGCTTGGCGCGAGCGGAATAGATATCCCATGAACATCTTCGCCACCTTCGAGACGCGCGTACGCGAGGCGCTCGAGAGCCTGATCCGGTCCGGGACGCTGCCCGAGGGGCTCGATCTCTCCCGCGTGGTGGTCGAGCCGCCGCGCGATGCCACTTATGGCGACCTCGCCACCAATGCCGCCCTGGTCCTCGCCAAGGAGGCCCGGACCAATCCGAAGGCGCTGGGCGAAGCGCTTGCGGCGGAGCTCCGGCAATATCCCCGCGTGATCGAGGCGAGCGTGGCCGGACCGGGCTTCATCAACCTGCGCCTGACGCCCGAGACCTATCACGAGGTCGTGCGTGCCGCGCTCGGCGAGGGCACCGAGTACGGTCGAGCCCACCTGCCCGGCGGCAAGGTCAACATCGAATATGTCTCGGCCAACCCCACCGGGCCGATGCATGTGGGCCATGGCCGCGGGGCGGTGTTCGGCGACGCGCTGGCCAACCTGCTCGTGGCGGCCGGCCGCGACGTGACGCGCGAGTACTACATCAACGATGCCGGTGCGCAGGTGGACGTGCTCGCCCGCTCCGCGTTCCTGCGTTACCGCGAGGCGCTGGGCGAAGAGGTCGGCCCTGTGCCCGAAGGCCTCTATCCCGGTGACTACCTCGTGCCGGTGGGCAAGGCCCTCGCCGAGACGCACGGACGCGCACTCCTCGACACGCCGGAATCCGACTGGCTGCCGCAGGTGCGGGCGGATGCCATCGCCGCGATGATGGACCTGATCCGGGGCGATCTCGCCCGGCTCGGCATCCACCATGACGTGTTCTTCTCGGAAGCCACCCTGAAGGAGGCGGTGCCCGCTCTTCTGGCGGAGCTTCGTGAAAAGGGCCTCGTCTACGAAGGCCGGCTGCCGCCGCCGAAGGGCCAGCTGCCCGAGGATTGGGAGGACCGCGAGCAGACCCTGTTCCGCACCGTGGAGTTCGGCGACGACGTCGACCGGCCGCTGCTGAAATCGGACGGCTCGTTCACCTACTTCGCCTCGGACATCGCCTATCATCGCGACAAGATCAGGCGCGGCGCCACAGACCTGATCGACGTCCTCGGCGCGGATCACGGCGGCTACGTCAAGCGCATGCAGGCGGCGGTGAAGGCGGTGAGCGACGGGAACGCCACCCTCGACGTCAAGCTATGCCAGTTGGTGCGGCTCCTTCGGGCCGGCGAGCCAGTGAAGATGTCCAAGCGCGCGGGCGAATTCATCACCCTCGCCGAGGTGGTCGACGAAGTCGGCCGCGACGCGATCCGCTTCATGATGCTCTACCGCAAGAACGACGCGACCCTGGACTTCGACCTCGCCAAGGTGGTGGAGCAATCCAAGGACAACCCGGTCTTCTACGTCCAGTACGCCCATGCCCGCTGCGCCTCGGTGTTCCGGCAGGCGCGCGAAGCGATGCCCGGCGAGGACTTTTCCGTCGCCGGCCTCGCGGATGCGGATCTGACGCTGCTGGCCGATTCCGCGGAAATCGAGATCATGCGCCTCATCGCCCAATACCCGCGGGTGATCGAAGCGGCGGCGGCGGCACACGAGCCACACCGTGTGGCATTCTACCTCTACGAGCTGGCAAGTTCCCTGCATGGTTTCTGGAACAAAGGCAAAGACCTGCCGCAATTACGGTTTATTAATCCAAACGACCGAAACTCGACACGGGCAAGACTGGCCCTCGTGGAGGCTTTGAGAGGCGTCGTCGCCTCCGGCCTCGCGGTCTTGGGTGTCACCGCGCCGGATGAAATGCGGTGAGGTGATCTCGGCGTGAAGAGGAATGCTGCCATGACGACGAACGCTTCGCGAGCGCCTGTCGATTTCGACGCCTTCGCGCGTGACTTGCAGCCCACGACGCCGCCCCAGCCGCAGGGCCAGCCTGCGGCCAAGCCCGATCCGCTGGCGGAACTCGCCCGCATCGTTGGCCAGGACGACCCCTTCCGCGCCCTCCTCGAAGCCCGCGATTCCCGTACCGCGCCCCAGCCGCAGGGCCAGGGCGGGCGGAGGGAGCCGATCTTCCACGACGAGGCACCGGCAGCCGCCCCGTCGGCCCATTCCGGGTCACCTGCGGCCTATGCACCTGCGCCTGCGGCCTACGCCCAGCATCCTCAGTACCAGTCCGAATCGGAGGCCTCGCTCTCGGCTCATCCGGCCGATGCCTTCGACCAGTATCTCGCCTCCGTCGATCACAGCGCCTATGCCGACGGGGTCCACGATCCCCGCGGATCGGAGGCCTATGCGCCGGAGCAGGAAGACCGCCTCAACCGCGCGGCCGAACGGCCCCGCCAGCGCAGCCGCCTCGTCTCCGTGGGTGCCGGCCTCGGCGTGCTGGTGGTCTGCGTCACCGGCGCGCTCACCTGGCGCGGCCTGCATTCGAGCCAGGGCGACGGCACCGTGCCGACGATCCTGGCCGACAAGGCTCCGCTGAAGATCGCCCCGCAGAAGGCGGACGGCGTCGAGATTCCCGACCAGAACAAGCAGATCTACGATCGCAACGCCAAGGACGGCCAGATCCGCATCGTCAACCGCGAAGAGCAGCCGGTCGACGTCGCGCAGGCCGCCCGTTCCGCCCAGCGCGCCGGGGAGGGCGGAGCCACGCCCTCGACCGGGCAGGGCGGCAATACGGCCCCCCTCACCGAAACCCTCGGCGAGCCACGCCGGGTGCGGACCGTCTCAGTGAAGCCGGATACGCCTCCGCCGCCGCCCCAGCGCGAGGCTTCCGCCGCCCAATCCGTGATCCCCACGATGACGCTTCCGGGCGATAACGGCGGCTCCACCAGCGGGTCGATGCATCCGCGTGTCGGAAAGCTGCCGACGGCGACGCCCGCAGTGGCCGACGAAACTGCGGTACCCGAGCAGGCCGCCCCCGCTCCCCGCGTGAAGGCCCCGCAGCGCGTTAGCGCCGTCGCTCCCGATGCGACGTCCGCCCTGCCGACGCCCGCCCCCGTTCCGGCGGCTTCGACCGCGCCCGTCAGCGGGTATTCGGTCCAGCTCGGGGTGCGCACCAGCGAGGCCGAGGCTCAGGCCGCCTTCAAGCAGATGCAGGGCAAGTTCAGCCAGCTCTCCGGCAAGCCCGCCCTGATCCGTCAGGCCGAGGTAAGCGGCAAGACGATCTACCGCGTCCGCGTCGGACCCCTGGCCAAGGCCGAAGCCACCACCCTCTGCACCGAACTGCAGGGTGCAGGCGGCCAGTGCTTCGTGGCCAAGAACTGAGCCAAGGGAATTGAGTTTCGGGATCCGGGCCTGAGGATTCCAGGCCGAGGGAGCCGAAGCGAAGACCTCGAAGGCGATCGTCGACACCTCGCATCCCGGTAGCGCTTCGTGCGAGCCCCGCCCGGGCGAGGGCCGCCGCGACCGGCAAGAGCAGGGGCGGACGTCCCTCGGATCGTCTGTCCATTCAAGCCGAGCAGCATCCCCCATGACCACTCGCGCCCTGATCCTCGGCTGTGCCGGCCGGACCCTCTCGGACGAGGAGGCCGCGTTCTTCCGCGATGCGCAGCCCTGGGGCTTCATCCTGTTCAAGCGCAACATCGGCTCGCCGGACGAAGTGAGGGCGTTGACCGATGCGCTGCGGGCCACGACGGGCCGGGCCGACACGCCGATCCTGATCGACCAGGAGGGCGGACGGGTGCAGCGGATGGGGCCGCCGCACTGGCCGTCCTATCCGGCGGGCGCCCGTTTCGGCCGGCTCGACGGGTCGGGCATCGCCATGGCGCGCCTCGGCGCGCGGCTGATGGCATACGATCTCGCCTCGGTGGGGATCAACGTCGATTGCGCGCCCGTTCTCGACGTGCCCGTGGCCGGCGCCCACGACATCATCGGCGACCGCGCCTACGGCACCGATCCGCACGCCGTCATCGCCCTGGGGCGCGCGGTGGCCGAGGGGCTAATGGAGGGGGGCGTCCTCCCCGTCATCAAGCACATCCCCGGTCACGGCCGCGCCGCCTGCGACAGCCACATGGACCTGCCCGTGGTGGAGGCAGAGGGCGTGAGCCTGGCCGCCCACGATTTCGTTCCCTTCCGCGCCCTGGCGGACCTGCCGATGGCGATGAGCGCCCACGTGGTCTACGCCGCCCTCGACCCGCACCATCCCGCCACGCAGTCCAGCGTGGTGATCGGACAGGTGATCCGCGGCCTGATCGGTTTCGACGGACTGCTCATGACCGACGACCTCTCGATGAAGGCACTGGACGGCACCTTTCGCGAGAAGGCCGAGAAGGCGTTCGCCGCCGGAATCGACGTCGCTCTCCATTGCAACGGCGATCGGCAAGAGATGCAGGCCGTTCTCGAAGGCACGCCGATCCTGTCCGGCGAAGCCCTGCGCCGCGCCGAGGCCGCCCTGGCCCGGCTCGCACCGCAGGAGGAGTTCGACGTCGCCGAGGCGCGCTCGCGCTTCGAGGCAGGCCTTTCCGCCCAGGCATGAGCGCGATGCTCCCGACGCGTTTATGACGCACTGCACAATTGCCTCAGATGCCGCGAATGCCGTGGCCAGAGACCCCGTGGTTCTTGTGTTCGCTTCCTCCCATCCCTAGTTTCCCGACAATCCGTCGTGAGAGGGCGTCGCTGGGCAGGCGACCGCATGGGCGCAGGAGTTTGCCATGGGCAGCATGAGTATCTGGCACTGGATCATCGTCGCGGGCATCGTGATGCTGCTGTTCGGGCGCGGCAAGATCTCCGACCTGATGGGCGACGTCGCCAAGGGTATCAAGGCCTTCAAGAAAGGCATGGCCGAGGATGAGACGCCGGCCGGGCAGGCGCCGGCCGTGCCGCCGCCGAGCAACGGCGAGCCCGTTCGCACCCTGCCTCACCAGGGCGAGCCGGCCACCGCCAGCCACGTGTCGGCCGACCGCAAGGTCGTCTGAGACCGTCAAGGCGACATCGGCGGTCCTGGACGGGATCGCCCGAAGTTCGTGTGAGCGAAATCGCCCGACGGAGATCGGTCTTGCGTGAACCATGCTAGGCCGTCGGTCGTGACGAGGCATAGGCCATCGGCCGCGGGACGAGCGACACCATGTTCGACATGAGTTGGGGCGAGGTGATGCTGATCGGCGGCGTCGCCCTCATCGTCATCGGGCCCAAGGATCTTCCCAAAGCCCTGCGCACCGTGGGCCAGGTGACGGGCAAGATGCGTCGCATGGCCGGCGAGTTCCATGCCCAGTTCAACGAGGCGATCCGCGAGGCCGAGTTCGACGAGGTCCGCCGCGAAGTCGACGGTATCAAGCGTTCCGCGAGTACGATGGGGCCGAGCTTCAATCCGGTCCAGACCATCCGCGACGAGATCCGCGGCGCCGTGGACGGACGCTCGCAATCGAGCACGCAGCCCCTGGCCAACGTGGCCGCCAAGCTCGCCGAGAACGACCCGCCCGCGCCGTCCGAGCCGTCGATCCAGGCTCCCGCATCGGCTGAGCCGGCGCACGTCGAGCCACCGCCCCCGCCGGATTACGCGCTGCCCGATCTCCCGCCCCGGACTGCCATGGCCCCGACCGAACCCTCCACCAAGCCTACCGAGCCCGGCGCTGCCTCATGATCGATCCGGTCGACGAATCCGAGGTGGAGGCATCGCGCGCGCCGCTCCTCGACCACTTGATCGAATTGCGCTCGCGGCTGATCAAGTCCCTGGCGGCCTTCGTCGTGATGTTCTTCGCGTGCTTCTTCGTCTCGCGGCACATCTACAACATCCTGCTCCACCCCTACGTCTCCATCGTCGGCCCGGAGAAGGCACAGCTCATCGCGACGCATTTCCTCGAACAGGTGTTCACCAACATCAAGCTCAGCGTGTTCGGCGCGGGTTTCCTCGCCTTCCCGGTCATCGCGACGCAGATCTACGCCTTCGTCGCGCCCGGCCTCTACCGCAACGAGCGTCAGGCCTTCCTGCCCTATCTCGTGGCGACGCCGATCTTCTTCGTTCTGGGCGCACTGGTGGTGTTCTTCCTGGCGATGCCGCTGCTCATCCAGTTCTCGGTGAGCCTGCAGCAAGTCGGCCAGCCGGGCGAAGCGACGATCTCGCTTCTGCCGAAGGTGGACGAATATCTCTCGCTCATCATGACCCTGATCTTCGCCTTCGGGCTGGCGTTCCAGCTGCCGGTGATCCTCACCCTGCTCGGCCAGATCGGCGTGATCGACACCGTCTTCCTGCGCGAGAAGCGCCGCTACGCCATCGTCCTCGTCTTCGTGGCGGCCGCGATCCTGACGCCGCCCGACGTGATCTCGCAGCTGTCGCTGGCCCTGCCGATGCTCCTTCTCTACGAGGCCTCGATTTTCTCGGTGGCCCGCGTCGAGCGCCGCCGCAAAGCCAAGCGGGTCGCGGAAGGGCTGGAGCCGTAGGCGCCACATAAACGCCATCCCCCCCCCCCTCATCCTGAGGTGCTGCGTAAGCGGCCTCGAAGGAGGCCTCCAGTCCGCAACTTGGTGTCTGGAGGCCTCCTTCGAGGGCTGCGCTGCGCTGTGCCGCCTCAGGATGAGGGGATATCGGGGATGCTCCGTCGACTCATGCCCGGCCTTGTCGGGGTCGCCCCGATGCTGCAAAGCGTCGGCGACTCACAGCGAACCGAGCCGCCCATGCACGACATCCGCGCCATCCGCGAGAATCCGCAAGCGTTCGACGAAGCCCTGCGCCGTCGCGGCCTCGACGCGCTCTCGGCCGAGCTGATCGCCCTCGACGACGCGCGCAAAACCGCCACCTCGGCGGCGCAGGCCAACCAGGAGCGGCGCAACGCGCTGGCCAAGGAGATCGGCGGCGCGAAGAAGGCGAAGGACGAGGCGCGTGCCGCCGAGTTGATGGAAGAGGTGGCGCGGCTGAAGGAGGAGGGGCCCGCCCTGGAGGCGGCCCAGACGGAGGCCGGCAAAGTCCTCGACGACCGCCTCGCGGCGATCCCCAACCGCCCGAACCCGGAGGTGCCGGAAGGCGCCGACGAGCACGGCAATGTCGAGCACCGCGCCTTCTCCGGCAGCCGGACCAAGCTCGCCACCGGCCGCCAGCATTTCGAGCTCGGCGAGGCCTTCGGCCTGATGGATTTCGAGGCGGCCTCGCGCATGTCCGGCGCGCGGTTCGTGGTGCTCAAGGGCCAGCTCGCGCGGCTGGAGCGGGCGCTCGGGCAGTTCATGCTCGATCTTCACACCGGCGAGCACGGCTACACCGAAGTGGCGCCGCCGATCCTGGTGCGCGACGAGGCGATGTTCGGCACTGCGCAGTTGCCGAAGTTCCGGGACGACCAGTTCCGGGCCGGAGAGGAGCACTGGCTCATCCCCACGGCCGAAGTCCCCCTCACCAACCTCGTGCGTGAATCGATCCTCTCCGAGGACGAGCTACCCTTACGCTTCACCGCGCTGACCCCGTGCTTCCGCGCCGAGGCCGGGTCGGCCGGGCGCGACACGCGCGGCATGCTGCGCCAGCACCAGTTCAACAAGGTCGAGCTCGTCTCGATCACCACGCCCGATCAATCCGCCAACGAGCACGAGCGGATGCTCGGCTCGGCCGAGGCGATCCTGAAGAAGCTCGACCTGACCTACCGGGTGATGACGCTCTGCACCGGCGACATGGGCTTTGCCAGCCAGAAGACCTACGACATCGAGGTCTGGATGCCAGGGCAGGAGACGTTTCGCGAGATCTCGTCCTGCTCGGTCTGCGGCGACTTCCAGGCGCGGCGGATGAACGCGCGCTACCGCCCGAAGGAGGGCAAGGGCGCACAATTCGTGCATACCCTCAACGGATCGGGCGTCGCGGTCGGCCGCGCCCTCATCGCCGTGATGGAAAATTACCAGAACCCGGACGGCAGCGTCACCATCCCGTCGGTTCTCAAGCCCTACATGGGCGGCATCGAGAAGATCGAAGGGCTCAAGAGCTGATGCGCATCCTGGTCACCAACGACGACGGCATCCACGCGCCGGGCCTCGAAACCCTGGAGGGCATCGCCCGGACCCTGTCCGACGACGTCTGGGTCGTGGCGCCCGAGAGCGATCAGTCCGGCGTCTCGCACTCCCTGTCGCTCAACGATCCCCTGCGCCTGCGCCAGGTCTCCGAGAAGCGCTTCGCCGTGAAGGGCACGCCCTCCGACTGCGTGATCATGGGGGTGCGCCACATCCTCAAAGACCATGGGCCGGACCTCGTCCTGTCCGGGGTCAATCGCGGCCAGAACGTCGCCGAGGACGTGACCTATTCCGGCACCATCGCGGCGGCCATGGAAGGCACCATCCTCAACGTGCGCTCCATCGCCCTGAGCCAGGCCTACGGCGCCGGCGGGCGCGGGGCGATCAAGTGGGCCTGCGCCGCCCATCACGGGCCGGGCGTGGTGAAGAAGATCCTGGAGATCGGGATCGAGCCCGGCATCGTCGTCAACGTCAACTTCCCCGATTGCGAGCCCGAGGAGGTCGTCGGCACCTCCGTCGCCGCGCAGGGGATGCGCAATCAGGCGCTGCTCGCCATCGATGCGCGCCATGACGGACGCGGCAACCCGTATTTCTGGCTCGCCTTCGCCAAGGCGCGGTTCGAGCCCGGCCACGGCACCGACCTGAGGGCCATCGCGGAGAATCGCATCTCGGTGACGCCGCTGCGCCTCGATCTCACCGACGAGCCGACGCTGACGCGCTTCGCCCAGGCCTTCGCCGAGTGAGACGCCCCGGCCTTCGCGCGGCGCAAGCGCGACCGCGTGTCGGCGCCCCGATGCCGGATCGCGGACGTTCCGGGAATCGGACCATCCGCACACAGCCGTGAGACGACGTCCATGACGATGGAAGGCTCGGTCGAGGATGCCGCCTTCGTCATGGCCCTGCGCGGCCTCGGCGTGCGCGACACCGATACCCTGCGGGCGATGGAGCGGGTGCCCCGCGCCCGTTTCGCGCCCCGCGAGCACCGGGATCTCGCCCGGCGGGACGTGGCCCTGCCGCTCGCCTGCGGACAGACCATGTCGGCGCCCACCGTGGTCGCCGCGATGCTCACCGCCCTGAAGGTGAAGCCCGGCGCCCGCATCCTCGAGATCGGCACCGGCTCGGGCTACGTCACCGCCCTGCTCATCCGCCTCGGCGCCGCCTCCATCCTGAGCGTCGAGCGTTACGCCACCCTGGCGGAGGATGCCGTCTCGGCCCTCGACCCGGAGGACCGGGTGATCGCCCGTGTGGAGGTCGGCGACGGCCTCGATCCCGACGTCGCAGGGGAGGGGGCGTTCGACCGCATCCTGGTCAACGGCACCCTGCCGGCCATGCCCGCCCATCTCGACTCCCTCCTGGCGCCCGGCGGCAGGCTGGTGGGCGCTCTCGCGCAGTCGGGCGGCGCGCGCCTCGTCCTCGCCGATCGGGGCGGGGAGGGCGCCGTCGTTAAAAATCTCGGCGTCCAATTAAGGCTGGCGCCCCTCACACCCGGCAGAGCCTTCGTTCTCTAGGTAACAGGAGCAGGCCCGGATCCAGGGACCCAAACCCTTGATCCATCACGATCTTATCGCCGGGCACAGCCGCGGTCGATTTGGATCGAGCCGGGACGTGCCTGCCAGGAAAGTTCCTTCGACGCCGAAAACGTGGTGAACGGGAACGGTTGTTTAACCTGAATCCCGTTTGAATGACGTCATCAAGTTGCGTCAGGCAAACAGGTGCGTCGATGCGGGTTCGCGGGACTGGTCTAGGGTTGAGGACGCTGTCGCGTTTCGCGCTCATCGGTGTGATCGGCGGCAGTGCCGCCGGATGCTCAACCGATGCGTCGCGGTTGGGCGACCCCTTCGGGAACCCCTTCGCCTCGAATGTTTCGAGTGAGCCGAGCGCCACGGGCAGCCTGCCCGATGACGGCGAGATGGCTCCGGCTCCGGCGGTACGGACCCCCAGGATCCAGTCGCAGGCCCTCGGTGCGCCGATGTCGCCGCGTCCGCTGGCCGCGACGCCTCCCATGGCCACGGGCCGCGTCGCCTCCACCGCGCCGTCCTCCGGGATGGTCTCCGGCATGAACCCCTCGGGAATGAATCCTGCGGGCATGAATCCGGATGCCGGCCGCGGCATGGTCGCGACGCCGCGCACCGTTCCTGCGGCGCCCCCGCCGCGCATCCCGTTCAATGCCGGGGCCAAGGCCGCGGAGGCCAGGGCCGCCGAGGCGAAGGCCGCGGAAGCGAAGGCTCGTGCCGAGGCTGCCCGCGCCGAGGCCGCGCGCCAGGACAGCGTCCGCCAGGAAGCCGCCCGCAAGGAATCCGAAGCCCGGACGCTGGCTGCGGCCAAGACTGCCGCCGAGGCCAAAAAGATCGCCGAGGCGAACAAGGCGTCGGAGTCCAAGCGCGCCGTGGAAACCAAGAAGCTGGCGGAGGCCAAGCTCGCGGCCGATGCCAAGCATGCGGCCGAAGCCAGGAAACTCGCGGAGGCCAAGAAGGTCGCTGAGGTGAAGAAGGCCGCCGAGGCGAAGAAGCCCGTCGAGGTCGCCAAGGCCGAGGCTCCGAAGGTCGATCCCGCCAAGGCGAAGGCCGAGGCCGCCCGCAAGGCCGCAGACGCCGAGGCCAAGCTCGCCAAGGCCGAAGCCGCCAAAGATGCGGCCAAGAAGGTCGCCGAGGCCAAGGCCGCCGACTTGGCAGCCGCCAAGGCCAAGACCGCGCCGGTCAAGGTCGCCTCACTGACGCCCGTGCCCGAAAAGGCCGAGCCCGCCAGCACCGGCTCCGTCGCGGCTCCCGCCGCCGAGCCCGACCAGTCGTTCCGCTGGCCCGCCAAGGGCCGGGTGATCTCGGGCTACGGCACCAGCGGCAACGAGGGCATCAACATCTCGGTGCCCGAGGGTACGGCGGTGAAGGCCGCCGAGGACGGCACGGTCGCCTATGCCGGCTCGGACGTGAAGGGCTACGGCAAGCTGGTGCTGGTTCGCCACACCAACGGCTACGTCTCGGCCTACGCCCATAACGGCGAACTCGACGTCCGCCCCGGCGAGAAGGTCAAGCGCGGCCAGACCATCGCCAAGTCCGGCGCCTCGGGCAACGTGACTTCGCCCCAGCTGCACTTCGAGATCCGCAAGGGTGCGACACCGGTCGACCCGATGCCGCACCTCGCCAGCAACTGAGCGGATTACCATTCACACAACGAACGGCGGCTCCCAGGAGCCGCCGTTTTCATTTGTGCTCTGCTGCTTTGCGAACGCTCGAAGACGGCGGGGCCGTTAGCGCAGATCAGCGATGGTGTGCCTCGCAGAACCGGTCATCGCGTTCGAATGCCTCGGCAAGCCGATCCGCCACCATCCTGACGGCCGGCGCCTTGCGGATGTCCTGATGCTGCGCGAGCCAGATTTCGCGTGTCGGAAGAGAGCCATCGAAGGGGAGGCGCTGGAGCTGCCCCTCGAAGGGTCCGATCATGAACTCGGGAAGCAGCGCAATCCCCATTCCAGACAGTGCGGCTGCCCGCTGTCCGGTGATGTCGTCGATCCGAGCCGCGAACCCGTCGCTGCCGGCCTGCTCGATCAGCCAACGCTGTTGTGGCAGCGTATCGAAGCGGTGCGAGTAGCCGATGAACCGGCGACGGGCATTGCCGGGGTCGTAAGTCTTCGCGGCGACCAGAGCGAAGCGCATGATTCCAAGGCGCCGACGAGCATGCGAACCCTCCTCAGGTCGCGTCAGCCGGATCGCGAGATCGGCTTCGAGCCGGTCGAGGGAGACCAGCGGGACGCCGCTCGCGATGGTCAGGACGATCCCGGGATGTTCCGTGCCAAGGGACGCCAGCGCCGGCACGACGACCTCATTGGCGAGGCCCGGTGTCACCGCCACCACAACTTCGCCCGACAGGAGTTGCCGTGCTCCTTTCGCATGCCTGATCAATGAAACGGCATCGTCGGCCATGCGTGCCGACAAGATGCCGAGCTCCCGGCCCGCCGTAGTGAGGATGGCTCCCGTCGCCATGCGGTCCACCAAGCGCAGGCCGAGCACTTCCTCCAACCGGGCCAGACGGCGACTGACCGTGGCATGACTGACACCGAGCCTGCGTGCCGATGCCGAGAGCGAGCCCTCCATCGCCACGGCGTGGAGAATACGCAAGTCATCCCAATCGATATCCCGTTCGGACATGCTGCTCATTTCCGTACAAGACTTGGGTGAAACTGCTCATTTTTGTGCAGCAGCCCAGGTGGTACCCCGTTCGGCGGAGGATGATTCCATGTCGAACATGTTGCTTGGCGCCGTATTGCTGGCTCTGTCTACGCCTGCCGTCGCCCCACGCACCCTCTTGGAAATAGCGGGAGCCCGCCCCCCGGCCTTGGACAAGACTCGTGCCGCGCTCGTCATCATCGATGCGCAGAAGGAGTATCGATCCGGCGTGCTACCTCTGCCGGGGTTCGATCCAGCCGTTACTCGGATCGTGGAACTACGGGATTGGGCGCATGCGAACGGCGTTCCGGTGATCCATGTCCGGCATGTGGCCAAAGCCAATTCGGCCGCCTTCGCCGAGGGGTCGGCTGGAGCCGAGTTCATACCCGAATTGACCCCGATACAGGACGAGATGGTCGTGACGAAGCGCCTTCCCAACAGCTTTGCAGGAACCGATCTCGACGACATTCTTCATCGCGAGCGGCGCGGCCTGTTAATCCTCGCCGGCTTCATGACTCACATGTGTGTGGAGGCAACCGCCCGCTCGGCACTGGATCGGAGTTATGAGAGCTTCGTCGTGGCCGATGCGACAGCAACCCGCTCCCTGCCGGCAGGGAGCGGTTCCATCGCCGCGGAAGAGGTTAAGCGCAACGCCCTTGCGGCTATCGCTGACCGCTTTGCCTGGATCGTCCCCACCTCCTGGGTGACCGGCCGGTAGCCGCGCTCGCACACTATCCGCCTCCCGATCACGGACCGCCTCAAGACCGTAGTGGGCATGCCCCTGCCATCCGAGGCTCATCCGCGCGCAAGCCCCAGATCTCTCTCCGCTCGCGCTCGATGTATCCGGAAAATCGACCTCCCGGCATACCGACGCGACTGCGGGCGGCCACGTTCAATCGAGCCGCTGTCCCAGCCGCCCCGCGAGGTCCTGGATGAACTGAAAGGCGGTGCGGCCGGAGCGCGAACCGCGGGTGGTGGCCCATTCCAGGGCCTCGGCCCGTACCGTATCCGGGTCGGCCTTCAGCCCGTGGCGCTCCACATAGGCGCGGATCATGGCGAGGTACTCGTCCTGGCTGCATTTGTGGAAGCCGAGCCAGAGGCCGAAGCGGTCGGAGAGCGAAACTTTCTCCTCCACAGCCTCGCCGGGATTGATCGCGGTGGAGCGCTCGTTCTCCACCATGTCGCGGGCGAGGAGATGCCGCCGGTTGGAGGTGGCGTAGAACAGCACGTTGTCGGGTCGGCCCTCGATGCCGCCGTCGAGAGCCGTCTTGAGCGACTTGTACGATGTGTCGTCGCCATCGAAGGACAGGTCGTCGCAGAACACGATCCAGCGGTGCGCATCGCCGCGCAGGGTCGCCATCAGGTCGGGCAGGGCCTCGATGTCCTCGCGGTGGATCTCCACCAGCTTCATCGGTAGCTCACCCTCCGCCCGCTCCGCGTTGATCCGGGCATGGGCCGCCTTCACCAGGGACGACTTGCCCATGCCGCGCGCGCCCCAGAGCAGGGCGTTGTTGGCGGGCAGGCCTTTGGCGAAGCGCGTCGTGTTGTCCACGAGGATGTCGCGGGCCCGGTCGATGCCGGTCAGCAGATCGATCTCCACCCGGTTGACCTTCGGCACCGGGATCAGACGGCGGTCCGATCCCCAGAGGAAGGCATCCGCCGAATTCAGGTCCAGGGCCGGCTTCGCGGCCGGGGCGGAACGCTCCAGGGCGGCGGCGATCCGCCCGAGGACGGGCAGGATCGCGTCGAGCATCGCCCGGTCGGCAGGTGGGGTCGAGGTCATGGCGTCTCGAAACTCCTTGGATGTGCTGTCGAGCGCGTCCATACGGACAATGCGGCGGAAAATCACGGGTGCGGCATCGGGTGCGGGCCATCCGATCCGCGCATCCTGCGGACGCGCCGTTGCTTTCACCAAGTGCATGGCTATAGTCCGCGCGCTTTTCGACCTGTCCTGACGCGCCCATACCCGCCTGCGCGCGACTCCCTAGGACCGGCTCAGCCCAAGGAGTCACCCGCTTGATTACCCCCGCCTTCGCGCAAGGGGCCACCGCGGCCGCTGGCGGAGCGGACATCGCCTTGCAGGTGGTGCCGTTCGTCCTCATCTTCGTCATCATGTACTTCCTGATCCTCCGCCCGCAGCAGCGCCGCGTGAAGGAGCATCAGGCCCTCGTGAAGAACGTGCGCCGGGACGACACCATCGTCACCACCGGCGGGCTGGTCGGCCGCGTCACCAAGGTCGCCGACGAGGCCTCCGAGATCGAGGTCGAGATCGCCCCGAACGTCAGGGTGAAGATCGTCCGGACGATGATTTCGGAAGTCCGCGTCAAGGGCGGTCCGGTCAAGGCGGCCTGAGATCCCGGGGCCGTCACGCGTGGCGGCCTTGTGCACCGCTTGAAGATGCCGGTGCAAACACCGGCATCGTAAGAAGAAACGGAACGGGCGGATGCTGCGCTTTTCGAGAACCAAGATCGTCGCGACGCTGGCCGTCATCCTCATCGGCCTGAGCCTCGCCGTGCCGAGCTTCTTCTCGGCCGAGCAGCGCAAGGGCTTCATGGCGTCCCTGCCGGGCTGGTTCCCGAGCTGGATCGTGCCCCAGCGGGCCATCGTGCTGGGGCTCGATCTCCAGGGCGGCTCGCAGATCCTCCTCGAAATCGACCGGAACGACCTGATCCGCTCGCAGACCACGGGTCTGCGCGACGACGTGCGCCGCACCCTGCGCGAGGCCGGCATCACCCCCGAGGGCGGCATCCAGCTGATTCCGCGTGGCGTCCAGATCCGCATCTCCGATCCGGCCAACCGCGCCAAGGCCCTGCCGAAGCTGCGCGAACTGTCCCAGCCGATCTCCAACGCCATGGTGGCCCAGGCCGGCGGCCAGACCCTCGACGTCACAGACCGGCCCGACGGCACGATCCAGTTGCTGCTCACCGATGCCGGCCTCACCGACCGCACCCGCCGGGCCGTGACGCAGGCCATCGAAGTCATCCGCCGCCGCATCGATTTCGGCGGCACCAAGGAGCCCTCGATCCAGCAGCAGGGTGCCGACCGCGTCCTCGTCCAGGTCCCCGGCCTGCAGGACCCGCAACAGCTCGAGGATCAGCTCGGCAAGACCGCCAAGCTCGAATTCCGCATGCTGGCCGATTCGCCCTCCGGCGATGTCGACATGCTCACCAACAAGGACGAAGGCGGCGGCAAGGTGCCGGTGGAGCGCCGGGTCATGGCCGATGGCGGCGATCTCACCGACGCGCAGCCGGCCTTCGACCAGCAGAGCCACGAGCCCATGGTGAGCTTCAAGTTCAACCTGAAGGGCGCCCAGCGCTTCGGCCAGGCTACCTCGGAGAACGTGGGCCGCCGCATGGCCATCGTGCTCGACAACGAGGTCGTCTCGGCGCCGCGCATCAACACCCCGATCACCGGCGGTTCGGGCCAGATCACCGGCAACTTCACCGTCAAGCAGGCCAACGACCTCTCGATCCTGCTGCGCGCCGGTGCGCTGCCCGCCAAGCTCACCGTGGTCGAGCGCCGCGTCGTCGGCCCCGGCCTCGGCAACGATTCCATCGAGGCCGGCAAGAAGGCGACCATGGTCGCCGGCATCCTCGTCATCGTCTTCATGTTCGCCACCTACGGGGTGTTCGGCTTCTTCGCCAACATCGCCCTCCTCGTCCATGTGGGCCTCATCCTCGGCCTGATGTCGGTGCTGGAGGCGACCATGACCCTGCCGGGCATCGCCGGCATCGTGCTCACCATCGGCACGGCGGTGGATTCCAACGTGCTGATCTACGAGCGCGTGCGGGAAGAGGTGCGGGCGGGACGCTCCATCGTCTCGGCCCTGCAGGCCGGCTTCGACAAGGCCTTCGCCACCATCATCGATTCGAACTCGACCATGGCCATCGCCGCCCTGATCCTGTTCTTCCTCGGCTCCGGCCCGGTGAAGGGCTTCGCCGTGGTGTTCATCCTCGGCATCCTCACCACCGTCATCACGGCGGTGACGCTCACCCGCATGATGATCGCCCTGTGGTACAACTACGCCCGACCCAAGGCCTTGCCGTTCTGAAACAAAGCTCTGCCGTTCTGAAATCAGTCCGAGCATTCACAGTTTGCGAGAGGAGCCCGATCCGGTTTTCGAGTGATCCGTCCATCTGCAAAACAATCCCGTCACCCCGGGGCCGCTAAGCGGAGCCCGGGATTCAGACACCCGGGATTGCCAGGAGAACCTCCACCTGAGTGCCTGGATTCCGGGCTCGCCCTGCGGGCGCCCCGGAATGACGGACGTGCGGTGGAACCGGACGCGCTCTTTTCGACGACCCGATCGACCTCATTGCCGAAAGACCGAGACCGAACATGCGTCTGCTCCGCCTCTGGCCCGATGAGTCGCACGTCGACTTCATGCGCTTCCGGCGCTTCACCTTCCCGCTCTCGGCCTTGCTGTCGGTGGGGACGGTGATCCTGTTCCTGACGGTCGGCCTGAATTTCGGCATCGACTTCAAGGGCGGCACCCTGGTGGAGTTGCAGGCGAAATCGAAGACGGCCGACGTGGCCGCCGTGCGACACACCGCCAACAGCTTCGGCTTCGGCGAGACCGAGGTGCAGGAACTCGGCGGCGACGGGCAGATCCTCGTCCGCTTCCCGCTCCAGCCGGGCGAGCAGGGCCAGACGGCGGTGATGCAGAAGGCGCACGGCGCTTTCGACGCGGAATACGAGTTCCGCCGCACCGAGACGGTGGGGCCGCGCGTGTCGGGCGAGCTCGTTCAGTCGGGCACGCTCGGCGTGGTGCTGTCGGTGCTCGCGGTGCTCCTCTACCTCTGGTTCCGCTTCGAGCGGGAACTGGCGCTCGGCGCCATCGTCGGCACCCTGCACGACATCGTGCTCACCATCGGCATCTTCGTCATCAGCCGGATCGAGTTCAACATGACCTCGATCGCGGCGATCCTCACCATCGTCGGCTACTCGCTGAACGAGACGGTGGTGGTGTTCGACCGGACCCGCGAGCTGATGCGGCGTTACAAGACCATTCCCACGGTGGAACTGCTCAACCTGTCGATCAACTCCACCATGTCGCGCACGGTGATGACGGCGACCTCCGCCTTCCTGTCGCTGCTCGCCCTGGTGCTGTTCGGCGGAGAGGCGATCCAGGGCTTCGCCGTGGTGATGCTCGCAGGCGTGGTGATCTGCACCTATTCGGCGATCTTCGTGTCGACCCCGGTCCTGATCTATCTCGGCCTGATGCTGTCGGGCGTGAAGTCGCAGAGCCGTCCCACCGGCGGCCGCGTGCCCCAGGCGGCGGAATAGAGATGGCGGAGGGCAGCCTGCATGACGGGTTCGTTCCCGGGCGCCACCTCATCGACGCCTATGGCAATGGCGGCTTTCGCTTCGCCGACATGTCGCATCGCGGCTCGATCCTGGTGACGCCGGGGGGCATCAGGGCCTGGGATGTCGTGGAGGCCAAGGCCATCGACCGCAACGCCCTGCGCCCGGTCGTGGCCGAGGCGGGGGCGGTCGAGCTCCTCCTCATCGGCACCGGCCTCGACATAGCGCCGTTTCCGGACAATCTGCGGCGCTGGCTCAAGGACAACGGAATCGGCCTGGACGTGATGCAGACGGGGGCCGCCGCGCGGACCTACAACATCCTGATGGCGGAGAACCGCAAGGTCGCCGCCGCGATGATCGCGGTCGCGTGACGAAGACCGAGACCAGCCCCGGAACGGCCGAACCCCTCGCCTTCGCCTTCTCGCATTGTGAGGCCCTTGTCCGCGAGGGCGACCCAGACCGCTACTTCGCCACCCTCTTCGCGCCGGCGGCCTTCCGGCCGCATCTCTTCGCGCTTGCCGCCTTCAGCCTCACCACCGCCCGCGTGCGCGACGCCGTCACCAACCCGATAGCGGGCGAGATCCGTCTGCAATGGTGGCGCGACGCGCTGCAGGGGGAGGCGAGGGGCGACGTGAAGGCCAACCCGGTGGCCGCCGCGCTGGACGACGCCATCGTCAAGCGCAAGCTCGGGCGCCAGCCCTTCGTCGATCTGATCGATGCCCGCGTCTTCGACCTCTACGACGATCCGATGCCGCGGGTGAACGATCTCGAAGGTTATTGCGGGGAGACCGCCTCCTCGCTCATCCGCCTCGGCGGCCTCGTCCTCTGCGACGGCGCGGAGCCGGGGGGCGCCGCAGCCGCCGGCCATGCCGGTGTCGCCTTCGGTGTCGTCGGATTGCTACGGGCGCTGCCGTGGCACGCCCGCAACGGGCAGGTCTACCTGCCGGCCGATATCCTCAAGGATCATGGCGTCACCCGCGAAGACATCGTCACGGGACGCGGCGGCCCCGGTCTCCTCGGGGCGACGGCCGATCTGCGGGCCCTGGCCCGGCGCCACCTGAAGGCCTTCGAGGACGCGCGAGCCAATATCGCGCCTGCCGCTCTGCCCGCCTTCCTGCCGACGGCCCTGGTGGAACCGAGCCTCGCGATGATGGAGCGGCCGGGCTACGACCCGCTCAACACAATCATCGCCCTGCCGCGCTGGCGGCGGCTGTGGCGGCTCTGGAGGGGGTCAAGAAGGGGATGAGATTTCACCCAACCTGTCACCTCATCCTGAGACGCCGCGCAGCGGCCTCGAAGGAGACCTCCAGTACCCGCGGCGCGAACTGGAGGCCTCCTTCGAGGCCTGCGCTTCACTCCGGCGCCTCAGGATGAGGTGGTAGGTGGGAGGGCGTGCGCCCCGGACTGCATTCCTGCCCGTCGCACGAAACGAAAGAAAAGCCCCCCGACAGTAATCCGTCGGGAGGCCAAGGCTTCAGCGTGCCTTCTTCGTCAGCTTCTCCGCGATCTCGAACATCTCCTGCGGGGCGTAGTCCGGGGTGAAGGCCGAAGGGACGCCGGTGAGCTGGTGGATCTTGCCGCCGTCGGGCATGCCCTCGACCACCGACAATTCGCCCGGCGGATCACCCGGCAGAGCCATCTCGCCATTGCCCCAGATGCCGGCCATCTCCGTGTAGTCACCGGGGCTGAAGGTGTAGAGCCGGCGGTGCGAGCCCTCCTGCAGGTACTTCTGGCATTCGGGGATCTTGTCGAGGTTGATGTTCGGCGTCGGCAGGAACTTCTCGATCTCGACGCCTGTGATCTTCTTCAGTGCCAGGGCGTAGGCATGGGCGTGGACCGAACCGCGCACGAGAAGGTAGCCACAGACCTCGCGCCCGGTCGGGTCGGTCAGGGTCTCGTAGACGCGCAGCTTGTGCAGGCGGGCGCCGCATTCGAGATGGAAGTTGTGGAGCAGGTCGACGACCACGTTGCCGGTGGTGGTGATGAAATCGTTGTTCCAGGACGCGCCGTTGCTGTTCACCGGGGTGACGCCACCGCCATTCGACAGGAACGCGGCCGCAAGGCGAATGTCCTTCATGTCCTCGAAGGGCGCACCCGAAATGTCGCCGCCATCTTTCTCGTCGCCATCATTGTCGGGGCCGTTGTTGAGCATGGCGACGCCATTGCTCACCAGCTCCACATGGCCCAGCTCCTCGGCTGTGATCGCGGCAACGAGGCTATAGAACGGGCGTAGCTTAGACTTGCTGCGGAAATTGAAGCTCTGGAACATGTAATTCCCAAGAGTCGACATCTCCCCATATTTACCACCCAGCAGTTCCTGCAGGGCAGCGGCAGCGTTCGGATCTTTCCTTTTGGGTGCGGGCAGTTCGGCTTGCAGCTTATCGACGCGCATGAACATAGGTTGATCTCCGTATCGCTGGCATGGAGGATACCAAGGGGAACGGTCTCCCGACTCTCATGTTCCGAGGCTGCGACAGGTCGCACAGCCGCCTCGCTTCCGTTTCGGAACGGCTCCGCTTGTGTTTCGAAGGAGATGCCTTGCCGTTTCCGGGCGTCTGCAGTCTCGGCGGACAGAAAGCGAAGCACGCGCGCAACATGATCTGAATACAAGATTCTTCGCGTTGAGCCAGCTCCACTGCTCTGCTAGCTACGATGTCAAGGGCCCGGCGAGAGATCGGGCTCACCGAGGAGCGCGACGCCCGTGAATACGTGGAACCAGGTCTACGATCCCTTTGGGAGCCCATGGCTCTCGACGCTTGCGGCATCCCTGCCGGTCATCGCCCTGCTCGGCATGATCGCCAGCGGCAAGGTCAAGGCTCACATCGCCGCCGTCCTCTCTCTGGTCCTGGCGTTCTGCGTCGCCGTCTTCCTGTTCGGCATGCCGGCGGATCTGGCCACCCGCGCCTCCGGCTACGGCATCGCCCTCGGGCTTTTCCCCATCGGCTGGATCATCCTCAACGTCATCTTCCTCTACCGGCTCACGGTGGAGAAGGGTTGGTTCGCCACTCTGCAGCAGTCGGTAGCCGGCATCACCACCGACAGGCGGCTCCAGCTGCTGCTGGTCGCCTTCGCCTTCGGCGCGTTCTTCGAAGGCGCGGGCGGCTTCGGCACCCCCGTGGCGGTCACCGGCGCCATCCTGATCGGCCTCGGCTTCTCGCCGCTGGCCGCCTCGGGCTTGTCGCTCATCGCCAACACCGCCCCGGTGGCCTATGGCGCGCTCGGAGCGCCCATCGCCGGCCTCGCCTCGGTGACCGGCTATGACCCCTACGTTCTCGGCGCCATGATCGGCCGGCAGCTGCCGTTCTTCTCGGTGCTGGTGCCGTTCTGGCTGATCTGCGTGTTCGCGGGTTTCCGCGGGATGCTGCAGATCTGGCCCGCCATCCTCGTCTGCGGCGGCTCGTTCGCGCTCGCCCAGTTCGGCATCTCGAACTACGTCAACCCGTGGATCGTCGACATCGGCGCCGCGCTCGTCTCCATGGGCGCCCTGGTGCTGTTCCTGCGCTTCTGGCGCCCGGCAGTGATCTGGACCTCGCCGGCCCTGCGCGGCAACGATCCGTCCATCGGCTACGTCACCACCGTCGACGGCCCCAAGGCCGCCGCCGCCACCCGCACCGCCACCTCTTCCGAGATCCTGCTGGCCTGGGTGCCGTGGATCATCCTTTCGGTGATCGTGGCGATCTGGGGCACCAAGTTCTTCAAGGACATCGTCGACCCGATCTTCATCTGGAACTATCCGGTGCCGGGCCTGCACAACGTCATCATGAAGGTGCCCCCCGTGGTGGCCACCGCCCATCCGGAGCCTGCCGTCTTCAAGTTCGCCTACATGTCCTACACCGGCACCGGCGTCCTGTTCGCGGCCATCATCTCCGGCCTCCTGATGCGGTTCTCGCCCTGGCGCCTCGTGACCGCCTACATCGAGACCATCTGGGTGCTGCGCTACTCGCTCATCACCATCTCGGCGATGCTGGCGCTCGGCGTGCTCACCCGTTACGCGGGCGTCGATGCCACGTTGGGTCTCGCCTTTGCGGGCACGGGCATCCTCTACCCGTTCTTCGGCACCCTCCTGGGCTGGCTCGGCGTCGCGCTCACGGGCTCCGACACCGCGTCGAACGTCCTGTTCGGCGGCTTGCAGAAAATCACCTCGGAGCAGCTCGGCCTGTCGGGCATCCTCATGGCCTCGGCGAACTCGTCGGGCGGCGTCATGGGCAAGATGATCGACGCCCAGTCGATCGTCGTCGCCTCCACCGCCACCGGCTATTTCGGCCAGGAGAGCAAGATCCTGCGCTTCGTGTTCTGGCACTCCATCGTGCTGGCCTGCCTCGTCGGCGTGCTCGTGATGCTGCAGGCCTACGTCTATCCGTTCAACGCGATGGTCATCCATCCGTGAGGGCGAACCGATAGGCCGGATCGATGACCCGTCCCGGCGATGCCGGGGCGGGTTTCATTTTTGTCGCGCCGCGCGAGGAAGGAGCCCTTCGGCGAAGAGGGATCTTGCCCTCGTGGCCGCGCGGCTCCACCACGGAAGCCATGTTCTTCCGCACGCTCGCCTCGCGCTACTCCCTGTCGAACCTGCCCACGCAGGCGACCGCACGCCTGCGTCTCGCGCCGCTGGTCCAGGCGGATGCGGAGGCGGTCCAGGCCCTCACCGACGATCAGGCGATCACGGGGGCGGTGGATTTCCTGCCCGATCCCTTCACCCTCGATCATGCCCGCCGCCTGATCGGCAGGGGGAAGCCGACCAAGGATTGCTTCCTCGGGGCCAAGGCCGACGGCGTTCTCGTGGCGGTGGTCGGTCTCCACCTGCGTGGCGAGCACGCGGTGGAACTCGGCTACTGGGTCGGCGGCGGCGCCCGGGGCCAGGGCTACGGCAGCGAGGCGGTGACGGGGGCCATCGCGATCCTGCGCAAGCGCTTCCCCCACCGCTTCATCGTCGCCGAGTGCCGGCCCGAGAACGAAGCCTCGCGCGGTCTCCTTCTCAAGACCGGGTTTCGCGATACCGGTGACGAGGGCCACCGGCCGGGCCGACGCATCTTTTCGCTGGATCCGGTGTGATTGGACGATGTCGGAATCGCAGCCGCGGAGGGAGGCGTGACCGAAGGCGGCAATAGAAAATTTCTTGCCAAGCGGTTCAATGAGCACGTCAAGCTTCTCGCGACGCTCTTCAACGCCTTGTCGATTGCAACATTCGGCGCCGCCTTCGTCGTGCCGCTCGCGCAAGGCCAATATGGCGTGCTCAGCGGAGGACATTGGATTTTGATTTTCGCTGCCCTCGCACTACATTTAGCGGGGCACGCTGCTCTTCGATTCATGCGCAGTGAGGATTGAAGCTCGATGACGCTCTCCCTGCAGATCGCCGGCCTCGCCGCCATTCTCATTGTTGGTGGATTGTCCGCGCTCAAGCTCGCGGCGATGGATTTCGACCGGCGCCACCCACGCCGCACCGAGCCCGCACCACGCGATTGATCGTGGACGGACCTGAGGTCGGTTGCGGCTTCTGGTGGCACTGCCCCGAAAGCGTTCGCTGGAAAAACCGAAGTCTTGGTTCGCATGTCCCCCGCCCCCTACGCGGGGAGAGGGCATGCGCACGCGCCGTCTATTCCGCCGCGATCGGTACCGCCTCGCCTCCCATCCACGAAGCCAGATCCGCCCGCGCCCGGTCGGTATAGGCGCGCTTCTTCGCCACCGCCTTTTCCGGCCCCTTCAGGCGCTTGCCGCCCTCGCCCTTCGGGGCATGGGCGAGGGGCGGAAACAGGCCGAAATTCACGTTCATCGGCTGGAACGAGCGGGGGCTCCCGGCCTCCTCGGCTGCGATGTGGCCGCCGGTGATGTGGCCGATGAGGGCGCCGAGCGCCGTGGTGGCGGGGAGTGGCGCCAGGGTCTCACCACGTGCCTCGGCAACGGCGAAGCGACCGGCCATGAGGCCGATGGCGGCGCTCTCGACATAGCCCTCGCAGCCCGTGATCTGTCCGGCGAAGCGCAGGCTCGGCCGGGCCTTGAGGCGCAGGGTCCCGTCGAGGAGACGGGGGGAATCGAGATAGGTGTTGCGGTGGAGGCCGCCGAGACGCGCGAATTCGGCGTTTTCCAGGCCGGGAATCGTGCGGAACACCCGGACCTGTTCGGAATAGGTCAGCTTCGTCTGGAAGCCGACCATGTTGTAGAGGGTGCCCAGCGCATTGTCCTGGCGCAGCTGGACGATGGCGCAGGCCTTCACCGTGGGATCGTGCGGGTTGGTGAGGCCGACGGGCTTCATCGGGCCGTGACGCAGGGTCTCGGGCCCGCGCTCGGCCATGACCTCGATCGGCAGGCAGCCGTCGAAATAGGGGGTGGTCGCCTCCCATTCCTTGAACCCGATCTTGTCGCCCTCGATCAGCGCCTGGATGAAGGCGTCGTACTGTTCGCGGTTCATCGGGCAGTTGATGTAATCGGCCCCCGTCCCGCCCGGCCCGACCTTGTCGTAGCGCGACTGGAACCAGGCCTTGTCCATGTCGATGGAGTCGCGGTGGACGATGGGCGCGATGGCATCGAAGAAGGCCAGCGCCTCGGCCCCGGTCAGGCCGCGGATCGCCTCCGCCAGGGCGGGCGATGTGAGGGGGCCGGTGGCGATGATGGTCCGGCCCCATTCCTCCGGCGGCAGGCCCTCGACCTCCTCGCGGGCGATGGTGACGAGGGGATGCGCCTCCAGAGCGGCGGTGACGGCGGCGGCGAACCCGTTCCGGTCCACGGCGAGCGCGCCGCCGGCCGGCACCTGGTTGGCGTCGGCCGCGCGCAGGATCAGCGAGCCGAGCGTCCGCATCTCCTGGTGCAGCAGGCCGACGGCGTTGCCGTTGGCATCGTCCGAGCGGAACGAGTTCGAGCAGACGAGCTCGGCCAGGTCCTGACCGTGATGCGCCTCGGTGGCACGCACCGGGCGCATCTCGTGCAGCACCACAGCATGGCCGCTCTCGGCGATCTGCCAGGCGGCCTCGGACCCGGCGAGGCCGCCGCCGACGATGTGGATGGGGGAGGTGTCTACGTGGTCCGTCATGGGCACGGGATAGACCCGCGTCCCGTCCCGATCAATGCAGCTGCGGCGAGACCAGGAAACGCTCGCGGTCGCTCGACGTCACGACGAGCTTGATCGGACGCCCGTCCCGCTCGATCGTAAGCGGCACCCGCACCCCCGCCTCGCCCAGCGCCCAGACCTGACGGAAGAACCCGGCGAGATCCTCCACCGGCTCGCCCGCCACCGCCGCGAGCACGTCGCCCACGCGCAGATCCGCGCTCTCGGCGGGGCCGTCATCGGCGAGCCCCATCACCACCACCGCCCCGTCGCTGTCGCTGGCATAGAGACCGAGCCAGGGCCGGGTCGGACGGTCCGCCCGCCCGCGAGTGGTCAAATCCTCGAGGATCGGCGGCAGGAGGTCGATGGGAACGACGAGGTTGATCGCCTTCGGGCCTTCCGCGCCGCCCTGCTGCAACTGCAGCGAGCCGATGCCGAGGAGGTCGCCGGCCGGGCCGATCAGGGCCGTGCCGCCCCAATGCGGGTGCGAGGGCGCGGTGAACAGGGCCTCGTCGAGGACGTATTCCCAATAGCCCGCGAATTCCTGCCGCGCGATCAGCTCGGCGGCGACGCAGCGGGTGCGTCCGCCGGCTCCGGCCACCACCGCCTTGTCGCCGATCTTGAGGCTGGCCGAGCGCCCGATGGGAAGCGGCGGCAGCGCCAGGTCGCCCAGGGCCTGGACGAGGCCGAACCCGGTGACGGCGTCGAAGCCGACCACATGGCCGGGAACAGAGCGTCCGTCATGCGTCGTCATCCAGACGCTGTCCGCCTCGGTGACGAGGTAACCGATGGTGAGGACGAGGCCGTCTTCGCGGATCACCACGCCGTTGCCGGCCCGCTCCGTGCCCAGGGTCTCGGCGGTGAACGCCTCCGGCGGGATGCGTGTCGAGAGCGACACGATCGCCGACAGGGCCCTGTCGAGGTCGTACGCGTAATCGCCCGCCTTGGGCTGCACGGCGGCGGGAATTTTCCAGTCTCCGTGCGACGTCATGAATCCCGTATCCTTGTCCTGCGCCTGGGAGTTCCACGGCCCCACATCCTCGAAGGATCGGCGACCGTCTGCGGGAGATAGGTCGCCGGCTCGCCGTCGAACACCCACGCCCGGCCGCACGCAGATCAGCATTGAGAGAAGACGTGCCGATCCCCATCGATCGCGCGCCATGCAGTAGCCGGCGCGCGTCCGCTCCATTAAGACTCGCTTGCAACGTTCCCGCCAGATCGAACGGTCGTATCATGTCGTGCCGAGAGGATGCCCCGACCCTTGCGTGACGACGCGGCACTGGCGCGACTGATCGCGGCCGTGGCATCCGGCAACGAGCAGGCCCTTCGGGCTCTCTACGATCTCACCGCTCCGAAACTTTTCGGCATCGTGCTCCGTATCCAACGGGATCGCGGTATGGCGGAAGACGTGCTCCAGGACGTCTACCTGCGCATCTGGCAGAATGCCGGTTCGTTCTCTCCGGAAGCGGGCCGCCCGTTGCCGTGGCTCTGCACCATCGCCCGCAACCGGGCGATCGACGGGGTTCGGCGCAAGGGCGAGGTGCAGGGGCCGGTGAGCGAGGACGGAGAGGATTGGGTGGAACGGTTGGCCGATCCGCATGACAGCGAAGGTGCGATTCTCGGGCGCGATGCCCTTCGCACCTGCCTGTCCCGCCTGGAGGCGACGCAGCGCGACTGCATCGTGCTCGCCTATTGCGAGGGCCATTCGCGGGAAGAGCTGGCCGAGCGGTTCGCGCGTCCCGTCAACACCATCAAGACCTGGCTGCATCGCGGGCTCGCGGCCCTGCGCGGCTGCCTGGAGGGGCCGGCATGACCGAGGACCCCGCCGAGCGTGACCTGCGCGCCGCCGAATACGTCATCGGCACGCTCGACGCCACCGAGCGCGCCGCCATGGATCTCGAACTCGCCGTCGATCCCGCCGCACGCGCCGCCGTGCGGGAGTGGGAGCGCCGGCTGGCGCCCCTCGCCGCCGCCATCCCGGAGATCGAGCCGGGCGAGGGCGTGTGGCCGGCGATCCTGCGCGCGCTGCCCCACCGCTCCTCCGCGTCTCCGGCGGCGAACGAAAACCGCGTGACCGCCCTCTCGCGCAAGCTCGGCCTGTGGCGGGCGGCAGCGGCGGGCGCCGGAGCCCTGGCCGCCGGGCTGGCCCTGTTCATCGCCGTCGGCCCCCGTCCCGGCGTGGAGGGCGAGACACGCTACGTCGCCGTGGTCAGCAGCGGCGGCGAGGCGCCGGCCCTCATCGTCAGCATCGATACGGCGGCGGGAACCGCGCGGGTACGCCCGGTGGGCGCCGAGGCGCCGGCGGGACGCAGCCTCGAATTGTGGTATGTGGGAGCCGACAAGACGCCGAAATCCCTCGGGCTGATCGGCAAGGACGCCGCACGCCTGGCTCTGCCCGCCGGGTCCGAGGCCGCGCGGCGCGGCGAGGGTGTCTTCGCCGTCTCGGTGGAGCCGCCGAACGGCTCGGCCACCGGCCTGCCCACCGGCCCCGTCGTCTATACGGGCAAGCTGATCCGCGATTGAGGATGGCCCGGATGGGACCCCGCCACCATGGAGCCCTCCCATGCCGCGCTTTGCCGCCAACCTGACGCTGCTCTTCACGGAGCTCGCCTTCCTCGATCGGTTCGAGGCCGCGTCCCGTGCCGGGTTCACGTCGGTGGAGTTCCTGTTCCCCTACGAGCATTCGCCGGATGCGATCGCCGCGCGCCTCGCCGCGCACGGGCTCGACCTCGTCCTGTTCAACATGCCGCCCGGCGATTGGATGGCCGGTGAGCGCGGTCTCGCCGCTCTGCCAGACCGCTTCGATGAGACCACCGCCGGGGTCGAGACGGCGCTCGCCTATGCGCTGGCGACCGGCTGCCCGCGCCTGCACATGATGGCGGGCCTGGCCGACGGGCGCGACAGCCGCGCCGGGCAAGCTTATCGCCGGTCCCTGCGCCACGCCGCCGGGCGCCTTGCCGAGCATGGCATCGACCTCCTGATCGAGCCCATCAACCGCCGCTCCATGCCGGGCTATTTCCTCGACGATGTCGATGCCGCCGCCGATCTCGTGGCGGAGCTGCGCGCGGAGGGTCTCGCCAACCTCAAGCTCCAGTTCGACATCTTCCACTGCCAGATCCTGCACGGAGACGTCACCACGCGGCTGACCCGACTCCTGCCGCTGATCGGCCATGTCCAGGTCGCGAGCGTACCGGCGCGCCACGAGCCCGGCACGGGGGAGGTGAACGACGCCTTCGTCTTCGCCGAACTCGACCGGCTCGGATATTCGGGCTCGGTCGGGTGCGAGTACAATCCGCGTGGCCGAACCGAGGATGGGCTCGGCTGGCTGAGCGCCTGTGCGAGCGGACGAGCACGGATTTAGCGCGGTGAGGCCGGTTCCCTCCCGAACCCGATGAAGCATACCGCTTTCACTTGGCACGGTTCGCCGCGGAGGTGTGGGACCGTCAATTGTTTATGACGCGGCATCGTGGTTAGGGACTGCCCCGGCCGGCTCGAACGGCCAAGCTTCCAGAAGCTTTTCCCCAAGGGACAGATCAATCGATGGCCGACCTCTTCAAACCCGTCGGCGTGACGGGGAACGCCGTCGTGGACAGCCTCATCCTCGGCGGCGCCTGGAACGCCGCGACCCTGACCTACGGGTTCAAGGCGCAGGACATCGATGCGAACGGGATCGACGATTTCTCCGAGGGCGACTGGAAGGCGTTCTACAGGGAGATCTACGACACCGTCAGCAGCGTCGCGAATGTCGATTTCGTCGAAGGCAGCGTGGCGCGGGCCCAGTTGATCCAGCGGCTCGATGTCGGCGGAGGCGGCGAATCCGGCACGCCCGCCCAGGGCACCACCTCGCTGGAAACGGCGGTGGGCATCGACCCGACGAGCGTGAAAGGGGCCGCGGACGTGGTCCGCCTCGGCACCTATTCCGAAACCTGGATCCACGAAATCGGCCACAGCCTGGGGCTCGGCCACCCCCATGACGGGGAGAACGGCAAGCTGCCGGGCGTCGTCGAGCCGGGCGATTTCGGCACCGGCAACCTCAATTCCCAGATCTACACGGTGATGGGCTACACCTTCCCGTTCTGGGGCGAGGACAACCCGTTCACACCCGAGCACGACGAGAACACCGCGCTCAACGCCCAGCCGGGCTCCTTCGGTGCCATCGACATCGCGGCCCTGCAGCATCTCTACGGAGCCCGCGCCCACAACACCGGCAACGACGTCTATCGCTTCAGCGACGATGTCGATGCCAACCGCGGCTACACCACGATCTGGGATACGGGCGGCTCCGATACGATCGTCTATGAGGGATCGAGCGCGGCCAAGATCGACCTGCGCGCCGCCACCCTGAAAGCCGAGATCGGCGGGGGCGGCTGGCTCTCCACGTCGGAACCCCTCACCGGCGGCGTGACCATCGCCAACGGCGTCTCCATCGGTGCGCCGCCCGATCTGCTGGCGCCCAAGGGCCAGGATTGGGGCCTGCCGGCCTTCCACCCCCTCGAAATGGAGCGCGACGGGCTCGCGGCGTTCCGCGCCCTGGTCCAGGCGAACATGCGCCATGCCGGCGCGATCCGCATCGACCATGCCTTCCAGCTCGCCCGCCTCTTCCTCATCCCTGTCACCGGATCGGCGAAGGACGGCGCCTATGTCGCCATGCCGTTCGAGCCCATGCTCGCGGTGCTTCGGCTGGAGAGCCACCGGGCAAAATGCCTCGTCATTGCCGAGGATCTCGGCACCGCGCCGCAGGGCTTCTCGGATGCGCTGATGCAGGCCGGCATCCTGAGCTACCGCATCCTCGCCTTCGAGCGCGAGCATGGCGGCCGCTTCAAGAGCCCCGGCGCCTATCCGCGCGACGCTCTGACGGCGATTACCACGCACGACCTTCCGACCTTCGTCGGCTGGTGGCGCGGGGTCGACACCGACACCCGCCAGGCGCTCGGCCTCTACGACGCCGAGCGGGCAGAAGCGGAGCGCCGTGAGCGCGTCACCGAACGCTCCCGCCTTACCGAGGCGCTCGCCTCCGAGCAGCTGCTGCCGAGCTACGACGTGCCCGAGGTGGCGCCGTTCGAAGCGGCGGCGCGCTACTTGGCGCGTGCACCGTCCATGCTCACGGCGGTGCAGTACGAGGATGTCGTCTCGGAACTGAGCCAGGCCAACGTGCCGGGCTCGACCGAAGGCTATCCCAACTGGCGACGCAAGCTCGACCGCAGCCTGGAGGCCATCGCCGCGCCGGGCGGTCCCTTGGCGAAGCTCGCCGCCGCGCTCTCGGCCGAGGAACGCGGCCCCCGTTCGGGTGCGGCGCGTCTCTCCTCGCCGCCGCCGCGCGCCACCTATCGGCTGCAGTTCCACAAGGACTTCACCTTCGCCGATGCCGAGCGGATCGTGCCGTATCTGGCGAAGCTCGGCATCAGCCACGTCTATGCCTCGCCGATCCAGAAGGCGCGGCCGGGCTCGACCCATGGCTACGACATCGTCGACCATTCGACGATCAACCCGGAACTCGGCGGCGAGGAGGGCTTCGTCCGCTTCTCCGACGTGATGCACCGGCACGGCCTGAAGCTGCTCCTCGACATCGTACCGAACCACATGGGCGTCGGCGGCGCGGACAATCCGTGGTGGCTCTCCGTCCTCGAATGGGGCGATCTCTCGCCGCTGGCGCACGCCTTCGACATCGACTGGCAGCGGCAGGGCGCCCGCAACAACCTCGTCATCCCGTTCCTGGGCGACCGCTACGGCGAAGCCCTCGAACACGGCACCCTCGACTTGAAATACGATGCCGCCGCCGGCGCCTTCAGCGTCTGGCATTACGAGCATCAGTTCCCGATCTGCCCGCTGCAATATCCCTCGATCCTCAACCGGGCGCTTGCGGCGCATGGCGAGATCGGCGACGACGCGGCGGCAGAAGTTCTCGCCGTCTCCGAGCGGCTGCGGCTGATGAGCGAAGAGACGAATGCGGAGCGCCGCCGGGGCTTCCCGGAGGAGGCCGACGGCCTCAAGCGCCGGCTCGCCGACGCGGTGGAGGCTTCGCCGGCCATCGCGAAGGCCATCGACCGCACGCTGACCCTGCTCAACGGTTTCGAGGGACGGCCCGACAGTTTCGGGCCGCTCCACCGGCTCCTCGAGCAGCAATCCTACCGTCTCGCCCATTGGCGCGTGGCGGCCAGCGACATCAACTACCGTCGCTTCTTCGACGTGAACGGCCTCGCGGGCCTGCGCGTGGAGAAATCCGACATCTTCCACCGCTCGCACGAGACGGTGTTCCGCCTCATCTCCGAGGGGCGGATCGACGGGCTGCGGATCGACCATATCGACGGTCTCGCCGACCCGCAGGGTTATGCGCGCGCCCTGCAGAGCGCGGTCGGCCCCGGCTTCTACGTCGTGGTCGAGAAGATCCTCGAACCCGGCGAGAAGCTGCGGCCCTGGCCCGTCGCCGGAACCACCGGCTACGACGTGCTCAACCAGCTCGACGGCATCCTGGTGGACCAGGAGAAGCACACCCGGATCACCCGGTTCTATCGCTGGGCCACCGGCATGGACGAGCCCTACAAGGCGCAACTCCGGGCGGCCAAGGCGGAGATCCTCGAGATCAGCTTCGCCAGCGAGCTCGAAGTGCTCACCGCCGACCTGAAGCGCATCGCCGATGCCGACCGGCGCACGCGCGACTTCTCGGTGAACGCCATCCGCCGGGCGCTGATCGAGATCATCGCGCGCTTTCCCACCTACCGCTCCTACCTGGCGAGCGACCTCGACGAGAGCGATGTCGAGGACGAGGACGTCCGCCTCATCGAGGGGGCGGTGGCCAAGGCCAAGCGCTGGAGCGCTCTGCCGGACCGGTCGGTCCACGACTTCGCCTCGAAGGCCTTGCTCGGCCGGATCGATGCCGGGGGGCCGGGGCGTCCCGATCCCGCCGTCATCCTGCGGTTCCGCCGCCGGTTCCAGCAGCTGACCGGTCCGGTCATGGCGAAAAGCCTGGAAGACACGCTGTTCTACCGCTTCTCGGAACTCCTCGCCCTCAACGAGGTCGGCGGCGATCCGGGGGAATACGGCATCGATCTGGAGCATTTCCACGCGCTCCAGGCGGCGCGGGCGCGTGACTGGCCGAACGCCATGATCACCACGGCGACCCACGACACCAAGCGCGGCGAGGATGCCCGCTCGCGCTTGCTGGCCCTGTCCGAGATCCCCGAAGTCTGGGCCGAAGCCTGGACCATCCTCGGCCAGTCGGCCCGCACCCACCTCACCGCCATGGAGGAGGGGCCGGCGCCCGATGCCAACGACCAGTGGATGTTCCTCCAGGCCATCCTGGGCGCCTGGCCGCTCGAATTGCTGGAGCGGGACGACGAGGCCGCCATCGCGGAGTTCCGCGACCGTCTCGACGCTTATTCCGAAAAGGCCCTGCGCGAGGGCAAGCGCCGGTCGAGCTGGGTCAATGTGGATGAGCGGTACGAGGCCGCGGTCAAGCGGCTGTTCGCCGGCCTGATCGCGCCGGGCGCGAAGTTCATGACGCTCATGCGCCCGATCGCGCGGCGGCTCGCCCATCTCGGCATGATCGCCGGCCTCGGCCGGACGGTGCTGAAGGCGACCCTGCCGGGGCTCCCCGACGTCTACCAGGGCACCGAGTTCTGGGACTTCTCCTTCGTCGATCCCGACAACCGCCGCCCGGTGGATTACGCGGCGCGGGAGGAGGCCTTGAGCGACACGGCCGATCTGCCCGCCTTGCTCGACCATTGGCCGGACGGGCGGGTGAAGCAGGCGACGCTGGCGCGTCTCCTCGCCGACCGGGCGGAGCGACCCAGTTTCTATGCCGATGCCGACCATATCGCCGTGACGGCCGACGGCAGGCTCGCCGCCCATGTCATCGCATTCACACGCTCGGATGCCACAAGCGGGGAGGGCGACCTTCTCGTGGCGGTGCCGCGCCTCGTCTCCGGCCTCGTCGGCGACGCGACGTGGTCGGGCGAGGCCTTTGCCGGCACCACCCTTCCGGTGGCGGCGGAGAGCCGCTGGATCGACCTCATGACGGGCGGCGACGTCCAGCCGGAGGGAACTTCGGTCGATCTCGGCCGGTTGTTCGCGCGTTTGCCCTACGCGGTCCTGAAGCGGATCGCCTGAGTCCCGGATCCGGGACGGTCGCCGAACCTTGAAGGGTGGTCCTCGCCGAGGACCGCCCATCCCCACCCCACCCGCCGCCGCGCGGGAGGCTCCTGCGGGAGACGGGGATACGTCTTTACGAGAACGGAGTACGCATGAACGCGCCGAGCCCAGCCAAGATCTCCGCCGAGCGGACCGAAGCCGGAACCGTGGCGCTGCCTGCGGGCCTTGCCCCCCGCGCCGAGGGGCCGCGCATCTACAACCTGTTCCCCCTCCTCGTCGGACGGGTCTCGGCCTGGACGGCGGAGCTTCCCCGCATTGCCGGGATGGGGTTCGACTGGATCTACCTCAACCCGTTCCACCAGACCGGCGGCTCGCGCAGCCTCTACGCGGTCTCCGATCCGGACCGGCTCGACGAGCGGTTCCGTGACGATGACGGCACCTCGGACGACGAGCAGATCCGTCGCTTCTGCGCCGCCGCCGCGGCGCACGGCATGGGCGTGATGACCGACCTCGTCATCAACCACACGGCCAAGGACGGCCCCCTGGCGCGGGAGCGGCCGGACCTGTTCCTGCGCGACGAGGCCGGCAACATCGAGAGCCCGGCGGCCGTCGATCCGGACGATCCGTCGATCCGCACGGTCTGGGGCGACCTCGCCGAGTTGAACTACCATTCGGCGGGTGCGCGCGAGGAGCTGACCCGGCTCTGGGCCGGCTACATCAACCGGATGCAGGACCTCGGCGTCGGCGGGTTCCGCTGCGACGCCGCCTACAAGGTGCCGCCGGACGTCTGGCGCAGCCTGATCGGCGCCGCCAAGGCGCTGGAGCCCGATTGCCTGTTCGCCGCCGAGACCCTGGGCTGCACTTTCGAGGAGGCCCAGGCCACGGCGGGTGCGGGTTTCGACTATCTGTTCAATTCCTTCGCTTGGTGGGACCTGAAGGCGCCGTGGGCGCTCGAGCAGTACGACCGCCTGCGCGTGATCGCCCCCTCCATCGCCTTCCCCGAGAACCACGACATGCCCCGCCTCGCCGCCGGCCTCGGCGGTAGCGCGGAGGCTGTGGCGCGGCACCTGAAGGCGCGCTACGCCCTGGCCGCGTTCTTCTCGGCCGGCGTGCTCCTGCCCATCGGCTACGAATGGGGCTACCGCCGCGCCCTGCACGTGGTCGAGACCACCCCGGATTCCCGCGAGACCGACACCGGCATCGACATTTCCGGTTATGTGAAGGCGATCAACGCCCTGAAGGCCAGCCTCGCCTCCGCCAATGTGGAGGGCGCGCAGTCCCGCATCTCCGCGCCGGATGCGGATTACGTGGCGCTCCTGAAATTCGATACCGGGCACGGTGCCTCCGCGCGCCACGCCACCCTCGTCCTGTTCAATCCCGGCTCCACTGCGGTGGCGGTGGAGGCCGGGCCGCTGGTGGCGCGGACGGGCGGCATGCTCGACCGCTTCAAGGACGTCACCCCCGAGGCGGAGCCCATCGACTTCCTCCCCGGCACGAGCCTCGACCTCGCGCCCGGAGAGATCCGCATCCTCGCCGCCGAACGGCGGGTGGTGGCGAAGCCCCCGGCTCCCTCGACCCCGTCGGGCGAAGGCCGCGTCGTCATCGAGGCGGTCTCGCCCGAGATCGACGGGGGCCGCTCCCCGGTCAAGCGCGTGGTCGGCGAGCAGGTGGCGGTCTCCGCCGACATCTTCAGCGACGGCCACGAGATCATCGATGCCGCGATCCTGTCGCGCGTCGTCGGCGAGGAGGAATGGCGCCGGGACCGCATGGTGTTCGTGGACAACGACCGCTGGAGCGGCTCCTTCCCCCTCGAGCACAATGCCCGCTACGAATTCACCATTGAGGCCTGGCGCGATGCCTTCTCGTCCTGGATCCGCGACACGCTGAAGAAGCGCGATGCGGGCGTGGACGTGCGCCTGGAGACCATTGAGGGCGTGACCTTCGTGCAGGGGGCGGCCGACCTCGCCACCGGACCGGACCAGGCTCGGCTCCAGGCCATCGTCTCGGCTCTCGCGGCCGAAAAGACCGGATCGGCGGCGCAGCTCGACCTCATCCTCGCGCCCGAGACCGCGTCCCTGATCCGCAAGCATGCCGAGCGGGTCAACCGCTCGCGTTATCCGGTGAACGTTCCGGTGATCGCCGACCGTCTCGCGGCCCGCTTCTCGGCCTGGTACGAGATCTTTCCGCGCTCGCAATCCATGGACGTCAACCGCCACGGCACGTTCGACGACGTGATCCGGCGCCTGCCCGAGATCCGCGAACTCGGCTTCGACGTGCTCTACTTCACGCCGATCCACCCGATCGGGAAGACCAACCGCAAGGGCAAGAACAATACCCTCACGGCTCTCGAAGGCGATGTCGGCTCCGTCTATGCGGTCGGTTCGGAGGCGGGTGGGCATGAGGCGGTTCACCCCGAACTCGGCACCCTCGACGATTTCCGCCGTCTGGTCGCGGCCAGCCACGCCTACGGCATGGAGATCGCCCTCGATTTCGCGATCCAGTGCTCGCCGGACCACCCGTGGATCAAGAACCACCCGGAATGGTTCGAGTGGCGCCCCGACGGCACGCTGAAATTCGCCGAGAACCCGCCCAAGAAGTACGAGGACATCTCCAACGTCCACTTCTACGGTGGCGCGCTGCCCTCGCTCTGGATCGAGCTGCGCGACATCGTCATGGGCTGGGCCGAACTCGGCGCCCGCATCTTCCGGGTCGACAACCCCCACACCAAGCCGATTCCGTTCTGGGAATGGATGATCGGGCAGGTGAACGCGCGCTATCCCGACGTGATCTTCCTCGCCGAGGCCTTCACCCGGCCGAAGATGATGAAGAAGCTCGCCAAGGCCGGCTATCAGCAGAGCTACACCTACTTCACCTGGCGCAACACGAAGCAGGAGCTCATCGACTATTCCACCGAGCTCGCCGGCGAGATGGGGGAGTATTACCGGCCGAACTTCTTCGCCAACACGCCGGACATCAACCCGGTCTATCTCCAGACCAGCGGCCGCGCCGGATTCATCGTGCGGGCGACGCTCGCGGCCACCCTGTCCTCGGTCTACGGCATCTATAACGGCTTCGAGATGTGCGAGGCAGCGCCGTATCCGGGCAAGGAAGAGTATCTCAATTCAGAGAAATACGAGCTGAAGGCCTGGGACTACCACGCGCCGGGCAACATCCGTGCGCACATCATCAAGCTCAACCGGATCCGGCAGGAGAACCCGGCGCTCTGGGACTTCCGCAACGTCATCTTCACGGGGGCCTATAACGACCAGATCGTCGCCTATGCCAAGACGACGCCCGAAGGCGACAACTGCATCTTCGTGATGGTCAATCTCGATCCTAAGAACCGTCAGGAATGCACCTACGAGGTGCCGCTCTGGCTCCTCGGAGAGCCCGATGACGGCGCCGTCGAGGTGGAGGACCTGCTGCTCGGCTATAAATTCGAGCTGCGCGGCAAGTCCCACCGCATCGCCCTCGATCCGGCGGAGCGGTCCGTGGTGATCTGGCGTCTACGCGCGCCCCGCCGGGTTGCGGAGTAGCGGCCCGCGTGTCAGCACAAAACTTCGAGTTTTCAGCCGTCCGTCGCGTTGTCGCCCAGAAGCTGGTGCCAAAGCTGCGGCCGACGCGGCTGGCACCGTTCGCATCCGCGACCGGTGCCGCTGTGACGCCGAACACGCCCTTGAACCCGACGCATGAGGCAACGACGCGATGATCGATCGTAGCGATCCGCAATGGTACCGTGACGCCATCATCTATCAGATCCACGTCAAGTCGTTCTTCGACTCGAACAACGATGGGATCGGCGATTTCGAGGGCCTGACGCAGAAACTGGACTATGTGCGGGACCTCGGGGTCACCGCCATCTGGCTGATGCCGTTCTATCCGTCGCCCCTGCGCGACGATGGCTACGATATCGGCGACTACCGCGACGTGAACCCGTCCTACGGGACGATGGAGGAGTTCCGGAAGTTCGTGGAGGCCGCGCATGATCGTGGCCTGCGCGTCATCACCGAGCTCGTCATCAACCACACGTCGGACCAGCATCCCTGGTTCCAGCGCGCCCGCGAGGCGCCGGCCGGGTCGCCGGAGCGCGACTTCTACGTCTGGTCGGACACCGACACGCCGTATTCCGACACGCGCATCATCTTCCTCGACACCGAGACCTCGAACTGGACCTGGGACCCGGTCGCCAAGCAGTATTTCTGGCACCGGTTCTACAGCCACCAGCCGGATCTCAACTTCGACAACCCCGCCGTGCTGGAGGGCGTGATCGAGGTCATGCGCTACTGGCTCGACATGGGTGTCGACGGCCTGCGCCTCGACGCGATCCCCTACCTGATCGAGCGCGACGGCACGAATTGCGAGAACCTGCCGGAGACTCACACGGTCATCAAGGCGATCCGCGCCGCCCTCGACGCGAGCTATCCCGACCGCATGCTGCTGGCGGAGGCCAACCAGTGGCCGGAGGAGACAGCGCAGTATTTCGGCGATGGCGATGAATGCCACATGGCGTTCCACTTCCCGCTGATGCCGCGCATGTACATGGCGATCGCCCGTGAGGACCGGCACCCGATCACCGACATCATGCGCCAGACCCCGGAAATCCCCGAGGGCTGCCAATGGGCCATCTTCCTGCGCAACCACGACGAGCTCACCCTCGAAATGGTCACGGCGGAAGAGCGTGATTACCTCTGGTCGTTCTATGCCGCCGAGCGCCGCGCCCGCATCAATCTCGGCATCCGCCGCCGTCTCGCTCCGCTCCTAGAGAACGACCGCCGCAAGATCGAGCTGATGAAGTCCCTCGTCCTGTCGATGCCCGGCACGCCGGTGCTCTACTACGGCGACGAGATCGGCATGGGCGACAACATCTATCTCGGCGACCGCGACGGCGTGCGGACCCCGATGCAATGGTCCCCGGACCGCAACGGCGGATTCTCCCGCGCCAACCCGGCCAAGCTCTTCCTGCCCTCGGTGCAGGACCCGATCTACGGCTTCGACGCCATCAACGTCGAGGCGCAGACCCAGTCGCAGACGAGCCTGCTGAACTGGACGCGCCGCATGATCGCGATCCGCAACAACTCGGTCGCCCTCGGGCGCGGCGCCATGCAGTTCCTGTATCCGACCAACCGCAAGGTGCTGGCCTGGATCCGCGAGTTCGAGGGGGAGCGCGTCCTCTGCGTGGCCAACCTGTCTCGCGCGCCGCAGGCCGTGCAGCTGGACCTGTCCGAGTTCCGCAGCGCCGTGCCGATCGAGCTTACCGGCGGTTCGGAATTCCCGGCCATCGGCGAGTTGCCCTACCTGCTGACCCTGCCGTCCTACGGGTTCTACTGGTTCTCCCTCAACGCCGCGAATGCCGGCGAGATCGGCCCGCAGCCGGAGACGCCCGAACTGTTCACCCTCGTCCTCACCGGCGGGGTCGAGACCCTCATGGCCGGGCGCGAGCGGACCGCCTTCGAGCGCACCGTGGCGCCGCGCTTCATCGGCACCCGCCGTTGGTTCGGCGCCAAGGGCACCCGCATCAAGTCGGTCTCGGTGATCGACAGCGCCACCCTGAAGGATGCCGGCGGCGCCACCCGCTTCCTGCTGCCGCGCGTGGCGGTGCATCTCGCCAATGGCGAGCGCCAGGATTACTTCGTGCCCCTCGGTGTCGATGAGGGCCGCGAGGACGAGACGCTGCTGTCGCACGCGGTCGCCCGCGTCCGTCGCGGACCGCGCACGGGCCTCTTGTTCGGGGCCTCCGCCTCGCCCGCCTTCTCGGTCGCCCTGATCGACGGCATGCGCAACGGCGTCGAGCTGCCGACGGAGACCGGCAAGCTCGTCTTCTCCCATACCTCGGCCTTCGATCGCGACGTCGTCGTGGATCTGGCGGAAGTCCGCAGCCTGAACGCGGAGCAGAGCAACACCTCGATCGCCATCGGCTCGAAGATGATGCTCAAGCTCCTGCGCCGCATGCAGACGGGCGTCCATCCCGAGATCGAGGTCGGCCGGTTCCTCACCGAGCAGGCGGGCTTCGCCAACACCCCGGCTCTCCTCGGCGTCGTCGAGCACGTGGCCGAGGACGGGACGCGGACGGCGCTCGCCGTGCTCCAGGCCTTCGTGCCGAACCAGGGCGATGCCTGGACGCTCATGCTGGAAGGCTTACGTCGCGACTTCGACACCGTCGTGCTCGCGCCCGAAAGCGAGGCGCCGGACCCGACCGAAGCCTTCGCCCCGCATCTGCGCTGGGCCGAGCTCCTCGGCCGCCGCACCGCCGAGCTGCACAACGCCTTCGCCATCGAGACCGACGACCCGGCCTTCGCGCCCGAGCCGTTCACGCATGACGACCTGCGCGACCTCGGGGAGGACGCGCGCCGTCTGGGCGAGCGGGCGTTCCGCGCCCTCGACGCCCTGGCGGGACGCACCTCCAGCACGGCGATCACGGAGCTCGCCGGCCGCCGCCGCGAGGTCGAGCTTCTGATCGAGGACATGACGGCGCGTGCGCCGGTGGGGGCGACCAAGACCCGCATCCACGGCGATTTCCACCTCGGTCAGGTTCTCGCCTCCGAGAGCGATCTCATCATCATCGACTTCGAGGGCGAGCCCGCTCGCCCCGCCGACGAGCGCCGCGCCAAGTCGACGCCGCTGCGCGACGTCGCCGGGATGCTGCGCTCCTTCGCTTACGGCGCCGAGACCGTCACCCGCGAGATCGCGAGCCGGTTCGCGGATTCGGAAGGCCGCGCCCGCAGCGCGTCCATCGCCTGGCGCGGCATGATCGATGCCGCGTTCCTCGACGCCTACCGTGCCGTGGCCTCCACCAGCCGCGCCGCAGTGACGGACCCGGAGACCGAGACGCGGCTGCTGTCGCTCTCACTCCTGGCGAAGGCCCTCTACGAAGTCGATTACGAGGCCAATAACCGGCCGGATTGGATCGAAATCCCAGCCCGTGGGGTTCTCACAATTCTGGACGACACCAAGAGAGGCGTTTGAATGACGGATATCGACGAGAGCCTGGCGAAGACGTCCGAGCAGGAGCGGAAGCGGTCCGAACGGATCGCGGACCGCTCGGCCGCGTCGGGGAGTTCCCGCCAGGCCGATGCCGATACGTCGACCGTTCAGGGCGTCCATCCGGACGCGGTCGCCGCGGTGATGAGGGCGGATCACGGCGATCCGTTCTCCGTGCTCGGCCCTCACCAGATCGGCCCCGGCCTCTGGGAAGTGCGGGTCATCCTGCCCGAGGCGAAGTCGGCGACCCTTCTCACCGCCGGCAAGCGCATCCCGTTCGAGCGGCGCCACCAGGACGGGTTCTACGCCGCCCGCGTGCAGAGCGAGGGGCGTCCGCTCTACGAACTCGCGGTGGAGGGCTGGGACGGCACCGAGCGCACGCGCCACGACCCCTATAGCTTCGGCTCGTCGCTGCATCAGCAGGACATCGACAACCTGCGCGAGATCGGCAGCGACGTGACCTATCGGGTGCTCGGCGCCCAATCCATGGTGCTCGACGGCATCGACGGCTTCCGCTTCGCGGTCTGGGCGCCCAATGCCCGCCGGGTGAGCATCGTCGGCGATTTCAACGAGTGGGACGGTCGCCGCCACCCCATGCGGCTCTGGCAGACCGGCGGCATCTGGGAACTGTTCGTCCCGGGCCTGCGCGCCGGCGTCCACTACAAGTTCGAGATCCGCGGACCCGACGGGTCGCTCCTGCCGCTCAAGGCCGATCCCGTCGCCTTCGCAGCGCAGAAGCCGCCCGAGACCGCCTCCGTGCTCCAGGGCACGAACGCGCCCGTCTGGAGCGACGGCAAGTGGATGGCGACGCGGGGCGAGAAGGACCCTCGCCACACCGCCATCTCGATCTACGAGGTGCATCTCGGCTCCTGGGCGCGCGTCGCCGAGGAGGGCAACCGCTACCTGACCTACAAGGAGTTGGGCGAGCGCCTGATCCCCTACGTCAAGGAGATGGGCTTCACCCATATCGAGATGCTGCCGATCACGGAGTATCCGTTCGACGGCTCATGGGGCTACCAGCCGGTCTCGCTGTTCGCGCCGACGAGCCGCTTCGGAACGCCGGACGATTTCGCGGCCTTCGTCGACACGGCCCACGAGGCCGGCATCGGCGTGATGCTGGACTGGGTGCCGGGCCACTTCCCCCTCGACGCCCACGGCCTCGGCCAGTTCGACGGGACGCATCTCTATGAGCATGCCGACCCGCGCCAGGGATTCCACCAGGACTGGGGGACCTACATCTACAATTTCGGCCGCACGGAAGTGTCGAGCTTCCTCGCCGCCAATGCCCGGTTCTGGCTCGAGCATTATCATCTCGACGGTCTGCGCGTGGATGCCGTCGCCTCCATGCTCTACCTCGACTATTCGCGCCGGCAGGGCGAGTGGATCCCCAACCAGTACGGCGGTAACGAGAATCTCGACGCCATCAACTTCCTGCGCAAGACCAACGAGGCGACCTACAGCCACGCGCCGGGCACGATGACGATCGCCGAGGAATCCACCTCCTGGCCGGGCGTCTCCCACCCGACCTATACGGGCGGACTCGGCTTCGGCTTCAAGTGGAACATGGGGTGGATGCACGACACCCTGGAATTCATGTCGAAGCAGACGATCCATCGCCGCTATCACCACCACGACCTGACCTTCGGGCTGCTCTACGCCTTCTCCGAGAACTTCATCCTGCCGCTGTCGCATGACGAAGTCGTCCATGGAAAAGGCTCGCTGCTGGACAAGATGCCGGGCGACCGCTGGCAGAAATTCGCGAATCTGCGCGCCTATTTCGGCTACATGTGGGGCCATCCGGGCAAGAAGCTGCTCTTCATGGGCGGCGAGTTCGGCCAGCAGAAAGAGTGGAACCACAACCAGAGCCTCGACTGGCACCTGCTCGACGATCCTCTGCATCGCGGCGTGAAGGATCTCGTCCGCGACCTGAACCGCCTCTACACCTCGACGCCCGCCCTCCACGTGAGGGATTGCGAGGCCGCCGGCTTCCAGTGGCTGGTCTCCGACGACCAGGACAACAGCGTCATCGCCTGGGCACGCAAGGGCACGAATCCGGGTGAGGTCGCCGTCGTCGTCTCTAACTTCACGCCGATTCCGCGTGAGGGATATCGGATCGGCGTGCCGGAGGCCGGGTTCTACCGCGAGGCGATCAACTCGGATTCCGAGCGCTATGGCGGCTCGAACGTCGGCAATATGGGCGGCGTCCAGGCGGAGCCGGTGGAGAGCCACGGCCAGCCCTATTCGCTGGTTCTCGCAGCGCCGCCGCTCGGGACGATGATCTTCGTGCGCGAGGGCTGAGATCGGCCCGTGTCATCGGGATAGTATGAGAAAGGGCGCCGGTTCGATGAACCGGCGCCTTTTTTGTTTGAGGCTGTTTGATCGGATCGCTTAACCGGTGCTCTCGCCAAAGTAGAGCATCCCACCAGACCACCTCATCCTGAGGTGCCGGAGCGCAGCGGAGGCCTCGAAGGAGTACTCCAGTTCGCGCAGTGGCTTCTGGAACTCTCCTTCGAGGCCGCTACGCAGCACCTCAGGATGAGGTAAAGCTTTGGACAGACAACACAAATCGGCTCGTCGGACGCAAGATTGCTCCGAGGCAGACGATCAGACCGTGCGGGCGCGAAGACCGCCGCCATTGCCCAGCGCGCGGGCGTAGAGCGCCGAGTAGTCCATGGCCGCGCCGTCCCAGGTGAAGGAGCGGGACATGGCGCGGCGGCGCATGGCGTTGAGGCGCTTCTTCTCGCCGAACGTGTCGAGGGCGCGGCGGACGGCGCCGAGGAACCCCTTCTGCGAGGCTTCGCCGAAGGTGAAGCCGGTCACGCCGTCCTCCACCGTGTCGGCGAGGCCGCCGGTGCGACGCACGATCGGCAGAGAGCCGAAACGCTGGGCGTACATCTGCGCGAGGCCGCAGGGTTCGAAGCGCGAGGGCATCAGCAGGAAGTCGCTTCCGGCGAACATCCGCCGGGCTTCCTTCTCCTCGAACCCCACCTGGACCCCGACGGCATCCGGATGGCGGCGGGCGAGATCGCTCAACGCAGTCTCGAACCGGCGCTCGCCCTCGCCGATGACGACGATCTGGCCGCCCTCGGCCACGATGGTCTCGGCCGCGCTGAGGCTGAGGTCGATGCCCTTCTGGTGGACCAGGCGCGAGACGATGGCGAAGAGCGGGCCGCGCGAGACGGCGAGGCCGAAATGGCGGCGGACCGTCTCGGCATTGGCGCGCTTGCCCTTCCAGTCGTCGGCCTCGAAGCGGGTGGCGAGGTGCGGATCGGTGCGCGGGTCCCAGCTCTCGTCGATCCCGTTGAGGATGCCGGCCAGCCGCCCCTGTGCGGCGCGGGTGCGCAGGAGGCCGTCGAGGCCGCAGCCGGATTCCGGCATCATGATCTCGCGGGCATAGGTCTCGCTCACCGTGGTGACGTGCGAGGCGTAATAGATGCCGGCCTTGAGGAAGGAGAGATGCCCGTAGAACTCGCAGCCATCCATCTGGAAGGCCCCGTCCGGGATGCCGAGGCGACCGAGGGAATCGCTCGGGAACAGGCCCTGATAGGCGAGGTTGTGGATCGTCAGGACGCTGGGGACGCGCTGCCCGGTCCATTCGAGATAGGCGGGGGCGAGCGCCGTCTGCCAGTCGTTGAGGTGAAGCAGGTCGGCCGACCAGGACGGGTCGACCCCGCCGGTCAGTTCCGCAGCCGCGAGGCTGAGGCGCGCGAAGCGCAGGTCGTTGTCGCGAAAATCGCCCTGCGCGTCGCCATAGGGCGTGCCGTCGCGCTGGTAGAGGTCGGAACTCAGGATGATGTAGACCTTGAGGCCGTCACCCGTCTCGATGAGCCCGAGATCGCAGGGCGGGATGCCGGCATGGCCGCGCAGATGGGCGACGACGGGGATGTGATCGAACCGGTCCACCACCTGGCGATAGCCGGGGATGAGGACACGAACATCGTAATGGCGGCGCAGCGACCGGGGCAGGGCGCCGGCGACCTCGCCCAGACCGCCGGTCTTGACGAAATCCGCCATCTCCGGGGTCGCGTAGAGGATGCGCGGCTGGAGCGAAAGGCCCCGAATTACCTCGGCGTCGGCCGCGCCGGAGGCGAAAATCGGCGAGGCGAGGTCGGCACTGGAGGTGGTCGTCGCCGGCATATGATGGAGACCTCTAGGGCAGATCGTGCTCTTCGCGATGCACAACTCAAGCCACTGGGTCGGTTAATACTACGTTCAGTTTGCTGCGGCGCGGGGAAAATGTCGCGCCGCGATAGTTTTTTCGGCCTCCCTCGGCTCCGCCGCCTTCAGTCAGGGTGCCGGAGCAGGATCACGCCCTCGTTTCCGGCCATGTCGAGCACCTCCGAGGCGCCGATATCGGCTCGTCCGGGATGGGTGGAGAGGAGGACGCTCCAGCCTGATTCGCCCGCCAGCGGGAACCGGACCGGCCAGCCCGAGAAGTTCAGTACGATCCGCACGGTCTCGCCGGCCTCCACCCTCTCATAGGCGAGGACGTGGTCGAGCCCGTCCGTATCGAGCCTGCGGTAGCTTCCCACCGCCAGGGCCGGATAGGCGCGGCGGAGATGCAGGAGCCTCCGGTAGAGGGTGAGGATCGAGGTGGAATCGTCGCGCAGGGCCTCGACATGCCGCCTGTCCCGGTCGGCGCTCAAGGGCAACCAGGGTTCGGCCTCGCTGAAGCCGGCATGCTCGGTGTCGTCCCACTGCATCGGGGTCCGTTCCGGGTCGCGGCCATGGCCCGGCTCGTTGAAGCCCCAGGGGTCTCGCATCCGCTCCGGCGGGATCTCCACATGGGCGAGGCCGATCTCGTCGCCGTAATAGACCGTGGGTGTGCCGCGTAAGGTGAGGAGGAGGATCGCCGCGATCCGCGCCTGCGCCTCGCCGATCCGTGCGGCGATGCGGGGCTGGTCGTGGTTGCCCAGCACCCAGTTCGGCCAGCCGCCGGGGGGCAGCGCCTCCTCGTACTCGTCCACCAGGGCCGCCACGGCATCGGCCTGCCACGGGGTCTGGATCAGCTGGAAGTTGAACGGCAGGTCGACGCCGGTCAGACCGGGGCCGTAATAAGCCACCAGCCGCTCGATCGGCAGGTAGATCTCGCCGATCAGCACCCGGTCGTCGTAACCGTCCAGCACGCGGCGCATGCCGGCGATGATGTCGAACACTTCCGGGCGGTCGGCGGAATAGACCTGATCGAACCGGTTGATCTCCGGCTGTTCAGGGTGGAAGGCGGGGTTCGCCGGATTGTCGCGAAAGCCCTCGTCCTTCATCAGGTGCCAGATCACGTCGACGCGGAACCCGTCGATCCCCCGGTCGAGCCAGAAACGCAGGACGTCGTGCATCGCTTCCCGCACCGCCGGGTTGCGCCAGTTCAGGTCGGGCTGCTGGCTCAGGAACGCGTGGTAGTAATATTGGCCGCTGGGCTCGTCGAAGGTCCAGGCCGGGCCGCCGAAATTGCTCAGCCAGTTGTTGGGCGGCCCGCCATCCGGCGCCGGATCGCGCCAGATGTACCAGTCCCGCCGCGGATTCTCGCGCGAGGCGCGGCTCTCGGTGAACCACGGATGCGCGATGGAAGAGTGGTTCGGCACGAAGTCGAGGATGACCCTGAGCCGGCGGGCATGGGCCTCCGCGATCAGCGCGTCGAGGTCGGCGAGGCTGCCGAAGAGCGGGTCGACGCCGCAATAATCGGCGACGTCGTAGCCGTAATCCGCCATGGGCGAGGGATAGATCGGCGAGATCCAGACGGCGTCGACGCCGAGCCAGGCGAGATAGTCGAGCCGGCGCGTGATGCCGGGAAGATCGCCGACACCGTCGCCATTGGTGTCCTGAAACGAACGCGGATAGACCTGATAGACGGTCCCCCGCTTCCACCAGACGGCTTTCGCCAGATCCGGAACAGTCGTCTCGCCTGACGTCATCCGCCCCCCGATTCACACCCCGATGCCGGTCACAGCCTAGCCTGTGGCGGAGCACCAAGCGACCCCGCCCCGGGCCTCCTTCCCGCTGCCGCGCCAGCGCGCTTCCGCCGCATTCATGAAACCTTCAGCGCTAAATGGTCTCATTCCCGCACGGTTTGGATGGGAGACAGGCGAATCGCGGGGACCGGTCACCGCCAGCGGGATCGGTCGATCCCGGAAGTCCGACCTGTCCATAGCGACGCCGCCGCACGGTCACCGCCGGAAGAAGCGGGTGCCGAACAGCGCTCTGCGGCAGCGACACTGAGGGGGAATGAGACCATGCTGAACGAAATCCTGGGCGCCACCGCTCGGAGCGAGGACATCGGCACGCGTACCGCCGCCGGAGACGCCCCGGCCCGGCCGGGCTGGACCGCTCCGGCCAAGCCCGCCTCCGGCGACCCCGTGGCGGATCTGCGCGAAGCCATCCTCGCCAAGCTCGCTTATGCCATCGGCAAGACCCCCGAGACCGCCCGCGAGCGCGACTGGTTCGCCGCCACCGCCCTGGCCCTGCGCGACCGGATCGTCGATGCCTGCATGGACGGCAGGTCCACCAGCATCCCCAACAAGCGCGTCTATTACCTCTCCCTCGAATTCCTCATCGGCCGACTCCTGTCCGACGCCATGAACAATCTCGGCCTCGTGGATACGACCCGCCGGGCCTTGCGCGATCTCGGCATCGAACTCGGCGACGTCGAGGCGGCCGAACCGGATGCGGCGCTCGGCAATGGCGGTCTCGGCCGTCTCGCCGCCTGTTTCATGGAGAGCATGGCGAGCCTGTCGATCCCCGCCATCGGCTACGGTATCCGCTACGATCACGGCCTGTTCAAGCAATCCCTGGAGGATGGCTGGCAGAAGGAGGCGCCGGAAACCTGGCTCGCCGAGGGCAATCCCTGGGAATTCGTGCGGCCCGAAGCGACCTACACGATCGGCTTCGGCGGCCACGTCACCATGTCGGCGATCTCGGACGGCGTGATCCGTCGGCACTGGCACCCGGCCGAGACCGTTCGGGCCGTGGCCCATGACGTCCCCGTGGTCGGCTGGCGCGGTAAGCACGTCAACACCCTGCGGCTCTGGAAGGCGGAGGCGAACTCGCCCCTCGAACTCGCGCAGTTCAACGGCGGCGACCATGTGGGCGCGGTGGCGGCCCGGTCCAAGGTCGAGGCGATCTCGCGGGTGCTCTATCCGAGCGATTCCTCGGAGAGCGGCCAGGAACTTCGACTGCGCCAGGAATACTTCTTCACCTCGGCCTCGCTGCAGGACCTCGTCTCCCGGCACGTGGCCGAGCGCGGCGACCTGCGCTCCCTGCCGGACCATGCCGCGATCCAGCTCAACGACACCCACCCGGCCATTGCCGTGCCGGAGCTGATGCGCATCCTCCTCGAGGATCACGGCCTCGCCTGGGAGGATGCCTGGCACATCACCACCCATACCCTGAGCTATACCAACCACACCCTCCTGCCCGAGGCGCTGGAGACATGGCCGGTGGAGCTCATGGAGCGGCTACTGCCGCGCCACATGCAGATCATCTACCTGATCAACTGGATGCATCTCGAAGAGCAGGGACGCCACGGCAGGGCCGATGCGGCGCAGCTCGCCTCGGTCTCGCTCATCGACGAGGCCAACGGCAAGCGCGTGCGGATGGGCCATCTCGCCTTCCTAGGCGCACGCCGGGTGAACGGCGTCTCGGCGCTCCACACCGACCTGATGCGCTCCACGGTATTCAAGGACCTCCACGCCCTCGACACCGACAAGATCGTCAACAAGACCAACGGGATCACCTTTCGGCGCTGGTTCCACAACTGCAACCCGGAGCTGACGAAGCTCGCCGTGGAGGTGGTGGGCGAGCGCGTCCTCGACGATCCCGAGGCGCTGCTGGGGCTGGCCGATTACGCCGCCGATTCCGCCTTCCAGGCCCGCTACGCCGCCATGCGCACATCCCGGAAGGAGGCGCTGGCCAAGGTGGTGGCCGAGAATTCCGGCATCGTCGTCGATCCGTCGGCCCTGTTCGACACGCAGATCAAGCGCATCCACGAATACAAGCGCCAGCTCCTCAACGTGATCGAGACCGTGGCGCTCTACCAGGCGATCAAGGCCGAGCCGCACAAGGACTGGACGCCGCGCGTCAAGATCTTCGGCGGAAAGGCGGCGCCGAGCTACGTCCAGGCCAAGCTCATCATCAAGCTCGCCTGTGACGTGGCCAAGCTCGTGAACAGCGACCCGGATATCGCCGGCCGGCTCAAGGTGGTGTTCCTGCCGAATTACCGCGTCAGCCTCGCCGAGGCGATCATCCCCGGCTCCGACCTATCGGAGCAGATCTCCACCGCCGGCATGGAGGCGTCGGGCACCGGCAACATGAAGCTGGCGCTGAACGGCGCGCTCACCGTGGGCACACTCGACGGCGCCAATATCGAGATCCGCGACCATGTGGGGGCGGACAACATCTTCATCTTCGGCCTCGACGCGGCCGGGGTTCAGAAGCGCGCGGCCGAGCCGGATTACGCCGCCCGGGCCATCGCGGCCTCGCCGCGCCTTTCCGCCGCCCTCGACTTCATCGAGGCGGGCGGGTTCTCGCCGGAGGAGCGCGGCCGCTTCCAGCCGATCGTGGACGACCTGCGCCACAACGACCGCTACCTGCTCACCGTCGATTTCGACGATTACTGGCGCGTCCAGCGGGAGATCGACGCCGCCTGGATCGACAAGGCGAGCTGGTGGAAGAAGGCCATCCTCAACACCGCCCGGATGGCCTGGTTCTCCTCCGACCGCTCCATGCGCGAATACGCCGACGACATCTGGCGGGTGAAGGTGGGGTGAGGCGAGAGGTTCGTCCTTTATCTTCCGCAAGGCGGTCGAAAACCGACGACCCGGCTTCCATCCCGGAGCATCAGGGATTGGGAGCCGTAGTTCTGCGAAAGCCGGATGCGCGTTCGCAGACGGACTGGACTCGGCTCCAGGCTCGACCGCCGTTATCTCGTGCCGCCCCTTTCCGGAGAGACTCGATGTTCACGCACGTGATGATCGGCAGCAACGACCTGGAGCGGGCCCGAGCCTTCTACGATGCGACCTTCGTCGCATTGGGGGCCGAGCCCGGCGAGATGGATGCCAGAGGCAGGCTCATCTATTCCCATGAGGGCGGTCGGCTGATGATCACGACACCCATCGACGGCAAGCCCGCAACCGCGGCCAACGGCGGAACGGTCGGTATCGCCGCTGCGAGCCGCGACCATGTTCTCGCCTGGCATCAGGCCGGCACCGAGCGTGGGGGCAGCGCAATCGAGAGCGCTCCCTCTCAGCGTCCGAACGGCGCCTTCGTCGCCTACCTTCGTGATCCCGATGGCAACAAGCTCACCGCACGGACCGTGCCTGCGAAGTGAGGACAATCGTGGCCGCTTGGGTGGAGGCGCGGGCTGATGCCCGGGCGCAGACCCATGGGCCGTCGCAACCGTGCGCGACATCTGTCGTGCATCTCACGTCCAGACCAGCCGTGGGCGCCGCCTCCCGATCAGATCCGGCAAGCGCCTTCGAGCGCCGTGTTCTCCGCATCCGTAAAAATCCGCGAGCGGATGAGGAAGCGCTTGTCGCGGCCGTTCTCCAGCGAGAACATGCCGCCTCGGCCGGGCACCACGTCGAGGATCAGGTGGGTGTGCTTCCAGACCTGGAACTGAGGCCGGCTGATCCAGAAATCCGCGCCGGCCACCTGGCCGAGATGGACATCGCTGTCGCCGGTGAGGAAGTCGCCCACCGGGTAGCACATGGGCGAGGACCCGTCGCAGCACCCGCCCGATTGGTGGAACATCACCGGCCCGTGCTCGGCGCGCAATTCCTCAATCAGGGCGATGGCGGCCGGTGTCGCCGTGACCCGCAGGGGCGTTCCGTCGGCGCCGACCTGATCGGCGGTGGTCGCTTCGGTCGTGCTCATGGAACGCTCCCTCCCGTCATGTGACCCCGGCAGGGGATGTCCCGAGCCGGAATGTTCGTTCACGCCGCCTTCTTGGCTGCGGCCTCGCCGTAGAAAGTGCCGCCGGCCTCCGCCATGCGCAGGAGGTTCTCCGGCACCGCGAAGCGCGCCCCGTGCCTGGCCTCGAGACCCTGGGCCAGGGCCACGAACGCTTTCGCACCCATGAAGTCGATGTAGGACAGGGCGCCGCCGGTGAAAGGGGCGAAGCCGAAGCCGAGGATGGAGCCGACATCGGCCTCGCGCGGGTCGGTGATGACGCCTTCGCCCACGGTGCGGGCGGCCTCCAGCGCCTGAACCACCAGTAGCCGCTGCTTCAGCTCGGTGAAATCGACGTCGTCGGGGTCGATCCGCGTCGCCTGGAGCTCCGACAATCCGGGCCAGAGCTTCTTCGAGGCGCCGTCCGGATAGTCGTAGAAGCCTTTCCGGTTCTTGCGCCCGAGCCGGCCCTCGCCCTCCACCAGGGTGGTGAGCAGAGCCTTCTGGGCGGGGTCGATCGCCTCGGCGCCGAGCTGCGCTTCGGTGGCCTTGACGATCTTGAGGGCGAGGTCGACGGCCACCTCGTCGGTGAGGGAGAGGGGGCCGACCGGCATGCCCGCCTGGCGGCCTGCATTCTCGATCATGGCGGCGGGGATGCCCTCGATGAGCATCTTGTGGCCCTCGTAGAGATAGGCGCCGACGCAGCGATTGGCGAAGAATCCCCGGCTGTCGTTGACGACGATGGGCGTCTTCTTGATCGCCCGGACATAGTCGAGGGCGGTGGCGAGCGCCGCGTCCCCGGTCTCCTCGCCCTTGATGATCTCCACGAGCATCATCTTCTCCACCGGCGAGAAGAAGTGGATGCCGACGAAATTGCCCGCGCGCCGGGACGCCTTGGCGAGGCCCGAGATCGGCAGGGTCGAGGTGTTGGAGGCGAAGATCACGTTCTCGCCGATCACCGCCTCCACCTTGGCGATGACCTCGGCCTTCACCTTGGGATCTTCGAACACCGCCTCGATCACGAGATCACAGGATGACAGGTCGGCGTAATCGGCGCTGGTGGTGATGCGCGCGAGAAGCGCCTCGCGGTCGGCGGTCTTGGCCCGGCCCTTGTTGATCTGGTCGGTGACGAGCTTGTGGGCGTAGGCCTTGCCCTTCTCGGCGGCGTCCGTGGACTGGTCGAGGAGGATCACCTCCATCCCCGCATTGGCGCTGACGTAGGCGACCCCGGCCCCCATGAAGCCGGCGCCGACGACGCCCACCCGCTTCACGCTGGTCTTGGCGATCTCCTTCGGCCGGCGCGCGCCTTTGTTCAGCTCGCCCATGGAGATGAACAGCGTGCGGATCATCGCCGCCGCCTCCTTGGAGCGCAGGATCTTGGCGAAGTACCGGCTCTCGACCCGCAGGGCGAGGTCCATCGGCAGTTGCAGGCCCTCGTAGACCGAGGCGAGGATGGCCTTGGCCGCCGGGTAATTGTCGTGGGTCTCGCGGCGGTAGATCGCGTTGGCCGGGGGCCAGATCATCATGCCGGCGGGCGAATAGACCTTGCCCGAGGGTGCCTTGAACTTCGGCTGGTCCCAGGGGGCCACGGGCGAGCCGCCGGCCCTGATCCAGGCCTTGGCCTTCTCGACGATCTCGTCTTTCGGCGCGACCTCGTGGACGAGGCCCATGTTCTTGGCCATGAGCGGACGGATCTGCTCGCCCTTGAACAGCATCTGCAGGGCGTCGCCCGTCTGCATCAGGCGAGGGACGCGCTGGGTCCCGCCCGCGCCGGGGAACAGCCCGACCTTGATCTCGGGCAGTCCGACGCGGGTCTTCGGGTCGTCGGACAGCACCCGGTGGTGACAGGAGAGCGACAGCTCGAAGGCGCCGCCGAGGCAGATGCCATTCACCGCCGCCGCGAAGGGCTTGCCGCAGGTCTCGAGCTTACGGAAGACCAGGGTGAGCTTGCGCGATTCCTCGAAGAAGTGGCGCATGGCCTCCTCCTCGCCCTTCTCGGCTTTCAGCGTCTCGTAAGCCTGGCCGAGACCCTGCAGCATGGTCAGGTCGGCGCCGCCGGAGAAGTTGTCCTTGCCCGAGGTGATGACGCAGCCCTTCACGACCGGATCGGCCACCACGGCGTCGATGACCTGATGCAGGTCGCTCATCACCCCTTCGGTGAAGACGTTCATCGAGCGGCCGGGCATGTCCCAGGTCGCGAGCGCGATACCGTCGGAATCGACCTCGAAGCTGAAGTTCGTGAGATTCATGTCTGATCCTTGTGGGGTCGGCTTGAGGCGTGAGGCTATTAAGATGTTTTAAAAATTTGGGCTGGATAAAGAATCCCAGGATCGAAAAGGTGGAACGAGGAAACTTATCGAATGTTGGCGCGAAACGTCTGCCAGGGATGCCGCGACGGCGCCGATCTCGACTTTACGTTTACCATGGCGTTCCAACCCATCCTCGATCTCGACGCTCAGCGCGTGTGGGGATACGAGGCGCTGGTGCGCGGCCCCGAAGGCCAGTCCGCCGCCTCCATCCTCGATCGCGTCACCGAGACGACGGTCTATCGCTTCGATCAGGCCGCGCGGGTGCGTGCCATCGAGCTGGCCGGCCGGCTGTTCCCCGTCGACGACGAGACCAAGCTGTCCATCAACTTCATGCCGAACGCGGTCTACGAGCCGGCGGCCTGCATCCGCTCCTCGCTGGAGGCGGCGCGCCGGGCCGGATTCGCCCATGACCGGATCATGTTCGAGTTCACCGAGAACGAGAAGTTCCGGGACATCGACCATGTGAAGCGCATCGTCGCCGAGTATCGCAAGCAGGGCTTTCTCACCGCGCTGGACGATTTCGGCGCGGGCTTCGCCGGCCTCAACCTCCTGGCGAACTTCCGGCCCGACCTCATCAAGATCGACATGGAGCTCCTGCGCGGCATCGACACGGACAAGGGCCGTCAGATCATCACGGCGGGGATCATCTCCATCGCGCGGCAGCTCGGCGTCTCGGTCATCGCGGAAGGTGTCGAGACGCGGGGCGAACTCGAGACCCTGCGCGAGCTCGGGGCAACGCTGTTCCAAGGCTATCATTTCGCCCGCCCCCAACTCGAAGCCCTCCCGAGTGTCGCCGGATTCGAGGCACGGGAGCCGCGCCTCGCCGCCCTGGCGTCATAGCGCTCCTCTCGGCGCGCCCGTCGCGTCGCTGTGCCTGCAAGTTCGTGTCGTCGGTCTCATGCAGGGCCGCCCCAGGCGGTGCGGCCCTGCCGTCGATCCTCCGCTGGATCGACCTCAATCGTGTTTTACTTGGCCGGCGCCGTTCCGGGCAGCGGCGGTGCGCCCGCCGGCCTGTCGCCGGCCGAGGCGATGGCCAGCATGTTCAGGATCTTGGTGACCGCGCCCTGCGAGATCACCGTGACCGTCGAGGCCGGGTCCGAATTGATCGCCTGGAACTTCTGGTAGATCTTGTCGTCGTAGATGCCGCTGAGGTGCTTGAGCTCGTCGAGATTGAACTTCTCGGCATAGGCCTTCGACAACCCTTCGATCATCACCTCGCGCTGCTTGTCGAACTCGGCGCGGACCTCCTTGCGGATGGCCTCGGCCTTGTCCTCGGGCATCGGCTGCACGGTCTTTTCCAGGGCGCCGGTGAAGCCGGTTTCGAGGTTCTTGATCAGGGTCTTCTGAACCAGATCCTTGGCGACCGCGACGCGGTCGGTGGCGTCGTCCGCGTGGGCGGCGAACGGCGCGCAGAGCGCGGTCGTCAGCATCAGGGTCGCGAGAAGGCGTGTCATCGTGGCGTGTCTCCCGGTGTGTTTATGATTGCGCCGCCGGCATCGGCGGCGGGAGTGCGCCGTTTAGCAGCGTTCCGAAGGGTTTGGGAGGGATAGCGCCCCATCACACCCGCTCGATGATCGTGGCGGTGCCCATGCCGGCGCCGATGCAGAGGGTGACGAGGGCGCGCTCCTTGCCGGTGCGCTCCAGCTCGTCGAGCACCGTGCCGAGGATCATCGCGCCGGTGGCGCCCAGCGGATGGCCCATGGCGATGGCGCCGCCATTGACGTTCACCTCGGACGGGTTGAGCCCGAAGGCCTGGCAGAAGCGCAGGACCACGGCGGCGAAGGCCTCGTTGACCTCGAACAGGTCGATATCGGCGACGGTCATGCCGGCACGCGCCAACACCTTCTTCGTCACGTCCACCGGGCCGGTGAGCATCAGCGCCGGGTCCGAGCCGATATTGGCGAAGGCGCGGATGCGGGCGCGCGGCTTGAGGCCGGCCTTCTCGCCCGCCTCTTTCGAGCCCACCAGCACGGCGGCGGCGCCATCGACGATGCCGGACGAATTGCCGGCGTGATGCACGTGGTTCACCGTCTCCACGTCGGGATGCGCGTCGATCGCCACGGCGTCGAAGCCGCCCATCTGGCCCATCTGGACGAAGGAGGCCTTCAGCCCGGCCAGCGACTGCATGTCGGTGGAGGGACGCATGTGCTCGTCGGTGTCGAGCAGGGTGATGCCGTTGACGTCGCGCACCGGCACGACGGACTTGCCGAACAGCCCGTCGGCCCAGGATTTCGCCGAGCGCTTCTGCGACTCCACCGCATAGGCGTCGCAATCGTCGCGGGAGAAGCCGTATTTCGTGGCGATGAGATCGGCCGAGACGCCCTGCGGCATGAACCACGACTTGATCGCGATGGCCGGGTCCACCGGCCAGGCCCCGCCCGAGGCGCCCAGACCGACGCGGCTCATGGATTCGACGCCGCCGCCGATGGTGAGGTCGTGCTGGCCGGCCATGATTTGGGCCGCGGCGAAATTCACCGCGTCGAGGCCGGAGGCGCAGAAGCGGTTGATCTGCACGCCGGGCACGTGGTCGCCGTAATCGGCCACCAGGGCCGCCGCGCGGGCGATGTCGCCGCCGGCCTCGCCGACGGGATCGACGCAGCCCAGGATGACGTCGTCCACCTGCCGCGTGTCGAGCCCGTTGCGCTCCTTGAGGGCGCGCAGGGCCGTCTCGGCGAGGCGCAGGGCCGTCACCTCGTGCAGCGCGCCATCCGGCTTGCCGCGGCCGCGCGGCGTGCGGACGTGATCGTAGATGAAGGCCTCGGGCATATGCGTTTCCCTGTTGTCCGCTCCTGCGGAGCGACGGCTTTCAAAGTCTGCTCTCGGTCTTACCGTCATTCCGGGGCCGCGAAGCGGAGCCCGGAATCCAGATCCGCGAACACATCCAAGATTTATCGCGTCGGCGGTTCTGGATTCCGGGCTCGCTCTGCGAGCGCCCCGGAATGACGTGGTGAGCTGAAAGTCTGTCGTCCGCTCTAAAACGCCTCGGCGCCGAGCGCCATGGTCGTCTCGGCCCCGGCCTTGATCCGCACCAGCCGCATGGCGGTCTCGGGCAGCGTCCGCTCCATGTAGAACCGGCCGGTGACGAGCTTGTCGTCCATATCCGGCGACGGGCCCTGGGCGATGCGGGCCAGCGCCGCCTTGGCGATCCGGGCCCACATGTAGCCCATGGCGACGAGGCCGAGGAGGTGCATGTAGTCGGTGGCGCCGGCCCCGGCATTGTCGGGCTTGGAGAAGGCGTTCTGCATGAACCACATGGTGGCGCCCTGAAGGTCGTTCAGGCCGGCCTGGAGCGGCGCGGTGAACGGCGCCATGCCCTCCACCTCGGCATGGTCCTTGATGAAGGTCTGGACCTCGGCGAGGAAGCCCATCATCGCCCGGCCGCCATCCTTGGGCAGCTTGCGGCCGATGAGGTCCATGGCCTGGATGCCGTTGGCGCCCTCGTAGATCATGGCGATGCGGGCATCGCGCACGAATTGCGACATGCCCCATTCCTCGATGTAGCCGTGCCCGCCGAAGAGCTGCTGGGCCGCCACCGCGTTGTCGAACCCCTTGTCCGTGAGCACGCCTTTCACCACCGGGGTCATCAGGCCCATATGGTCCTCGGCCTTCTGGCGCTCGGCCGCGTCGTCGGAGCGGTGGCCGATATCGGCCTGGAGCGCGGTCCACAGCACCAGGGCGCGGGCGGCCTCGTTGAAGGCGCGGATGCCCATGAGGGTCCGGCGCACGTCCGGGTGGACGATGATCGGGTCGGCGACCTTGTCGGGTGCCTTCGCCCCCGTCAGCGAGCGGCCCTGGAGCCGGTCCTTCGCGTAGGCCACGGCGTTCTGGTAGGCGACCTCCGACTGGGCGAGACCCTGGACGCCCACCGCGAGGCGCGCCTCGTTCATCATCACGAACATCGCGTTGAGACCGCGGTTCTCCTGGCCGACGAGCCAGCCCTTCGCGCCGTCATAGTTCATGACGCAGGTGGAATTGCCGTGGATGCCCATCTTGTGTTCGAGGGAACCGCAGGAGACGCCGTTCCGCTCGCCCACCGAGCCATCCTCGTTGACGAGGAATTTCGGCACCACGAACAGGGAGATGCCCTTGGTGCCGGCCGGCGCACCCTCGATCCGGGCGATGACGAGATGGACGATGTTCTCCGACAGGTCGTGCTCGCCGGCCGAGATGAAGATCTTGGTGCCGGTGAGGCTGTAGGAGCCGTCGCCGTTCGGCACGGCCTTGGTCTTGAGGAGCCCGAGATCCGTGCCGCAATGGGGCTCGGTGAGGTTCATCGTG
>NZ_NKUG01000036.1 GCF_014845095.1 Methylobacterium bullatum
TTCGAGGCTGCTTCGCAGCACCTCAGGATGAGATCCGGGGTGGGAAGCAAGTAGGCGTCGCGGTCCGCATTCTAGTCCTCGACGACCCGAGCGGTCCGGCAACCTTCGTAAGCTCGCGCCAGGAGCCGCATCGTGTGAAGGTCGCGCTCGGCACTGTAGGCGTCGCGCTCGGCGGGCCGGCGCAGGGCGGAGCCGAAGGCGCGGACCTGTTCGAGGAAGGGCGAGGCCTCTGCGTCGAAGGAGAGGGCTTGCGCCTGCCCGCTGACACCGTCGGTGAGGCTGAGCGTGCCGCCCGCCACCTGCCCCATCGTGTCGATGGCGGTGAGGGCCCCCTTGGTGCCGATCGCTTCGAGGCGGCGGCGTGGCAGCGCGTCAGGGCAATTGTAAGCGACGTGAAGGTTGGCGAGGATGCCGGAGCCGGTACGGCCGATGAGAAGCGCGCCGTCATCGACGGCGTAATCCTGCGCCCTCGCCTGGGTCAGAGCGGCGATGTCCTCGATGGACTCGTCGAGGAGGAAATCAACGAGGTCGATGCCGTGGGGTGCCAGATCCATCAGCGCTCCGCCGCCTGCCTTCAGCGGGTCGATGCGCCAATTGTCCTGTCCGGCGAAGGAGGTCCAGGCGCGGTCGAGCCAACAGGCATAGACGATGCGGATCGTGGTCACGGCGCCGATGCGGCCCTGGCGGATCGCGTCGCGCATGGCCCGGTGCGCCGGGTGGTGACGCTGGTCGAAGGCGGTGCCGTAGAAGATGCCGCCTTTGCTAACCGCAGCGACCATCGCCTCGGCGTCGGAGAGCGAGGCCGCCATCGGCTTTTCGCAGAGCACCGCCTTGCCCGATGCGGCGAGGGCCTCCACCGCCTCTCGGTGGAGGTGGTTCGGGGTCGCCACGTAGACCGCCTCGACCTCCGGCTCAGAGAGCAGACCGGCGATGTCGGCATGAGTGCGCGCGCCCTCGGCCTCGGCCGCCGCGCGCGAGGCTTGCCCGGAATCGGACACGGCAACGAGCCGATGCCCCGCCGCGCGGATGCCCGGAGCCATGTAATCCCGCGCGACCCAGCCGTACCCGACGATGCCCCAACCGATCGAATCGCCCATCACCAGCGCTCCGGCAGGTCGACGAACTCGCGGCGGCGGACACGGTCCTCGTGGGGCGATTGCTCGCCGCCGACCCAGTCGAGGATCTCGGGTCCGTCCGAATGCGACGGATAGGTGACCCGGGACGCGTATTCCGCCTCGTAGCGTTCGGAAGGCCAAGCGACGGTGTAGCCGCCCGCCGGGTCGGGCTCATAGAGAGGGTTGAGGCGAAGCGACGTTCCCTCGCTCGGCCAGGTCAGACCATCGAGGATGGCGCGCGGGGCTGGCCTCATTCCGGCGCCGGCGACCACGGAGAACGCCTCCACATGTCGCAGGTCGGCCGGGCGCCGTGGCGACGGCGCGCGCTTCTCGACGAGGGCGCGGGTGAGTTCGTCGTCGTCATAGACGAGCGCGTCCGGAAACAGCTCCTCGATCTCGTCCGCCGAGACCGCACGACCGGCCGAGAAGCCCGGCCGCTCGGAATTGTGAATGTGGCTGAGAACGAGCCAGCCATCGTCGCCGGCATTCTGGCGGAGGCATTCGAGCACGGCCGGCTTGTCGTCGAGGAAGTAGAACGCGTCGTTGCAGACGACGAGATCCACCGGCGCACCCGGGATCGGCCAATGCGGCGAACCGGCGTCGAAACAAACGAACTGCGCCGTCTCGCCGACGACCCAGTGGCGCGCCACCCAAAGCTTGGCGAAGACGACGTCGGCGCCCGCTACTTTGACGCCGCGCGCCTGGATCTCGCGCAGATAATGGCCGATGCCGCAGGCGAATTCGAAGACGCAGAGGGGGTCGTTCCAATGCGCTTCGAGGAGCGTCAGCCCGGCCAGGAAGGTCGGGTCGGTCCAGCGATGCAGGAAGTAATCGCCGACCCGGCCCCAGCCGAGAAAACGCACGGCGTCGCGCAGACTGGCCTTGCTGCGGTCGCGGACGAGGGCATGGAGGTCCAGCGGATCGGCCGGCGGGCCGGTCCACCAATCGTCCTGATCGGCAAGGAGACCTTCCAGGGCAAGATCATCCTGCTCGTTGTCGAGCAGGGCGAGCGTGGATTCGACGAGGTCGTCGCGCCCGGTTCGGAGGTAGGGAATGCCGTCCACGACGGGCCAGCGCACATTCGTCTCCACGTCGCGCAGGGAATGCGGCGTGTCGGCTTTGAGCGCGTGCCCCGTGTGAGGGGAAAGGAGGTCGAATGGAATCATGACACGCGGCCCATCCTGCCGCTGCAAACCATCACGGGATTCGCATGTCCCTGAGGACACGGTCGTGGAAGCCCTTCACCGGTCCGGCATGGACCAGTTCCATGTCGTCGAGCACGGTCGTCATGGTCAGGGACGCAGCCTTAAGGTGCTGGGAAATCTGAAGAACCCGGTCGATGCAATCGGCGGCGTGGAAGGCGCGACCCTCAGCCGTCGCATCGTCGGGCAGGACTGCGCGCGCCCGCTCAACGGTCTCGCGCAAGGGGGCGTCCAACTCGTCGAGCGCCCATTGCGTGGTGCGCGCCATTATCGGAGCGAGGTGGTCGCCGAGCAGCATTTCGCCGGTGAAGCCGGCATCCGGCATCGCCGCGTTGTGGAAGTGGTGGCTCATGGCCGCCAGAAAAACCAGGGTGGGGTCGGCCCGGTAGAACGGGCTCAGCACGACCCCGTAGACCGCCACCATCAGGCAATGTTCGGCATGGTTTTCCGGCGGCTCCAGCAGGATGCGAGGCTTGCCGGGACAGGTCACGCCGGCGCGCGGCTGGTGGCTCAGTGCCGCCACGAAGCCCGGCAAAGGACCGCCATGCACCACCCCGTTCGTGCGCAACGCGACGGCCAATCGCCGCTTCAGCTCGGGGTCGACCGTGGCGGTGACGGCGTCGAGTCCAGACGTCAGAACATCGCCGATTTCCACCTCGCCGAGACCGGCGGAGGCGAGGAACGCCGCATCGAGGTCGCAGAGCCGGGAGGCCGCGAGCGCCTTGGCGGTGATGTCGATGGCGACCGTCTCGGGATCGGCGCCACCGGTCAGGGCCGACCAGCCTTGAGCGAACAGCCGCTCGGCGATGGAGCCGATGCGCCCGGCCGAATGCACGCGCTTGAGGTCGTTGAGCTCGACGAACAACTCGCGCAACGCGAAGGGGGCAGCCATGCCGCCCCCCGTATCGGACGAGGTCATTGCTGGCCGCCGAGCCACTCGAGCAGCATGTGCTGCTGCTTGCCGAAATCGTGCTCCGGCCCATGGCCGTTGGCGACCATCGGCGCCTTGAAGAACGAGGACAGCTGCTCCTGGGGGCCGCTCTCGCCGCGCTTCTTGGCGAGGTCGAGAACGCGGGCGATCTCGATCACCAGGGGTGCGGCAAGGATGGAATCCTTGCAGAGGAAGTTGACCTTGATCTGCATCCGCTGACCGAGAAATCCGGTGACGTCGATATTGTCCCAGGCTTCCTTGTCGTCGCCACGCGGACGGTAATAGTGGATGTGGACCAGATGGTCCTCGACCGGATAGCCGAGGATCGAATCCAGCACCGTACCCTTGGTGTTGAGCTTCGACTGGAGCGAATCCTTGTCGTTCAGGGCGAGACCGTCGCGGTTACCGAGGATGTTGGTGGAGAACCAACCATCCACGTGCAGGGCACGGGCCTTGAGGGCCGGCGCCAGGACGGTCTTCATCATGGTCTGGCCGGTCTTGCCGTCCTTGCCCGCCAACGGCACGCCGTTCTCGCGGGCGAGTTCGAGCAGGGCCGGAATGTCGGCGGCCACGCTCGGGGTGAAGTTGGCGTAAGGCACGCCGCTCTGGATCGCCGCATAGGCGTAGAGCATCGCCGGGCTGATCGCCTCGTCGCTGGAATCGAGACCCTTCTCGAAAGCGTCGCGCGAGTTCAGTGCGGGCGCATCCAGGTTGGGCCAACGTTCCGTGGAGGCGAGGTTGATCACGACGACTTCGTCGAGATTGCTCTCCAGGCGAAAACGACGAAGGTCGTTCGCGATGACGGAGACCGCCTCGCGGTGATCGGCGGCGACGATGCGGTTGGCACCCTCGATGTTCTTGCAGAACTTGGCGCTGCCGACAGCCGGCCAGGGCTTGATGCCCTTGAGCACCTGGGCGCCGTTCTCGATATCCTGCTTGGTGAGCACGCCGTGGCCGGTGGCGGCCGAGGCGAGATCGTCGTCGTTGAGATCCCAGCCGCCGAAAACGAGATCCTTGTAATCGGCCAATCCGGCCACCGAGAGGCCTGCGAGAGGCAACCCGTCGAGGCGGTTCGATCCGGATTTGATCATCTCGATGCCGGCGATGGCGGTGGTGGCGACAGCGCCACCCATACCGACGAAGGCAACGCCGACGCGGCGACCGGTCTGCATGCTCATTGGAAAAAGGCTTCCTTCAATGGGTCCATCGGGGCGCGTCTCGTCGATGTTTCGAAATCGCCCTCTGGGACCATCGTAACTGGGCTACGGAGCCTTCGTTCCAACCCCGGCCAGAATGCCTTTTTGACGCGGCCTCTCTGAACCGCGTCCGAACGATTACTTAAAATATCGTTAAATCATAGCCTTAACCGTTCCTTAAGCGTGCCACGCTTGAATCACGGAGCTGTCCCAATGTGGTCACAGCTCCCAGCGAGATGTCCGCTCGCTGAACTGATCGAAGCCGCGTCCTAGAACGCCGCGGCACGAACAAGGAACAATGATGGGGCTTTTCCCGGAGCCGGCGCATCGCGCCGACGACGCGTGCCGTCTCGTGCCTGACGAGACCCTCGATCGTGACGAGACGGTTGCTTGGCTGAAGCCCGGCTCCCTTCGCGACAGGAAGAAGGCAAGCACCACGGTATCGGCCAAACTCACCCTCGCGAAGATCGCGATCGGCCTGCTGCTCGGCTCGGGACTGCCGCAGAGCGCCTTGGCGCCGGCAGCGACCGCCCACGACCGCATCGACATCCGCGCCTACGTCGCCAGCGATTTCGCGGCGTCCACGATCGACAAACCCACGGATTGGGATGGGGTTCCCCTCCTCGACCAGGAACCTGCGACGGCCAGCCTGATCGAAAACGACCTCGCTTCTCTTCCCCAGAGCCGCGAGAGCGACGGACGGGACGTGCTTCGGTTCGGCGACATGAATGTGCCGCGCGACATCGTCGAGACGATCCTGAAGGCGTCGTCCGAAACCGGGGTCGATCCGGTCTACATGATGGCGCTGGCCGACAAGGAATCGAGCTTCTCGACCACCGTGAAGGCATCGACCTCTTCGGCCGAGGGGCTGTTCCAGTTCCTGTCCGCCACCTGGCTCGAACTGCTGCGAACCTATGGCGCCCGCTACGGCTATGAGACCGAGGCGAATGCAATCACCGGCCGCGGCAATGCCATCACGATCCAGGACGAAGCCACCCGCACCCGCGTGCTGCGCCTTCGGCAGGACCCCTATGCGGCAGCCCTCATGGCGGGAGAACTGATCAAGCGCGACCGCGCCCGCATCGAGCAGCGTATCGGCCGCGAACTGAAGACGTCCGAACTCTATCTCGCCCACTTCCTCGGGACATCGAGCGCCGGCAAGTTCCTGACGCTGAGCGACGACAACCCGGATCTCGTGGCCAAGCAGGCTTTTCGCGCCGCCGCGCGCGCCAACCGCAGCCTCTTCACCGCGAAGGACGGCAAGCACCGCCGCAGCCTCACCGTCGCGGAAGTTCGCGAGCGCCTCGGCGACATGATCGACCGCCGGCTCGACCAGTATGAAGGCGTCACCGCCCTGGTCGGTACCCAGGACGTCACCCCGGGGACGAACAGCGATCCGAGCCAGGCTTCGGCCCTCCTCGATGCCAGCCTGCGCGTTTCGGCCCCGACCCAGCGGATGCAGGTGACCGAGGCTTTGCCGAGAGAGTAGAGCTTCGGAGGAGATTCGGCGCTCGGGCTGCACGGGACCAAAGGGCGTGACGATGCCGCTTCCGGCATGGCGTCCACGGTTCTTTCCGGTCTAGAACCGCCAAATCAGCGCCGACGGTAAGCCGACGGGACCTGCACTCCTGGATGACGACCGGCGGCCGATGACAGATCAAGAACCGGAACGGCCGAAGGCCCCTGACGTGCCGGATGCCCGAACCGCCGCCCGCGAAGCCGGGCAGGCGGCACGTGTCCTGTTCAGGCATCTCGGCTTCCTCCTCGCCACGGCCTTACGCGGCCTCGCGCGGGGCTCGCTTTCGACGGGGCGCGCTGCGAGGCGGATGCTCGGCACCCTCGGTTCGAGGCTCACCGCACGCACCACGTCAGCGCGAGCGAGCGACACGGGCACTCCGCCTGCGGCAGGGATCGCTCCGGCGGCGCAGACGCCACAATCGGGCTGGCGCGGCCGTCTGCGGCAACGGCCCTACCTCGCTGCCGGTCTTGCGGCCCTCGCCCTGCCGCTGGTCTTCGTCGCTTGCCTCGTCCTCTACAGTTTCGCGACCCTGCCCCCGCTCGGCGGGGTGGTGCCGGAAGGCGGCCAGCGCGCCCTCACGGTGGAGGCGGATGACGGGAGGGTCTTCGCCACGCGCGGCGCCTTCCAGGGCCAGAAGCTCACGGCGGCGGACATGCCCGCTCATCTCGCCCAGGCGGTGGTCTCCATCGAGGACCGGCGGTTCTACTCGCATTGGGGGGTCGACCCGCGCGGGCTGGTGCGGGCGCTCTGGCGCAACACCGTGAGCGGCGGCGTGCGCGAGGGCGCGTCCACCATCACGCAGCAATATGTCCGGCTCACCTCCCTCACCCAGGAGAAGACGCTGCGCCGGAAGATCCAGGAAGCGTTCCTGGCCCTGCGCGTGGAGAGCACGATGTCGAAGGAGGACATCCTCCTCGGCTATCTCAACACCGCCTATTTCGGGGCCGGCGCCTATGGCATCGACGCCGCGTCCCGGCGCTATTTCGGCAAGGGCGCGAAGGCGCTGACGCTGCCCGAGGCGGCGATGCTGGCGGGCCTCGTCCGGGCGCCGTCGCAATTGGCGCCGACGCGCAATTTCGGCGGCGCCAAGGAGCGCGCCGACATCGTGCTGCAGACCATGGTCGAGACCGGCGCGATCACCGCCGCCGAGGCCGACAAGGCACGCGCCGAGACGATCACCCTGCGCACCCCGCCCGAGACGCCGCCGGGCACCAACTACTTCCTCGACATGGTGTCGGCGGACGCCAAGCGCCTGTCGGACACATCCGGCGACGTCACCCTGCGCACCACCCTGAACCTCGATCTGCAGAGCCTGGCGGAGGGCGTCATCGCCCGGCGGCTCGATGCGGAAGGGGCCAAGAAGAAGGCGAGCCAGGGCGCCATGGTCGTCCTGAACAAGGAGGGCGCGATCCTCGCCATGGTGGGCGGGCGCGATTACGAGGACAGCCAGTTCAACCGGGCGACCCAGGCCAAGCGCCAGGCCGGCTCACTGTTCAAGCTGTTCGTCTACCTCACCGCCTATGAGAAGGGCCTCTCGCCGGAGACGGTGCTGGTGGACCGGCCGATCCAGATCGGCGATTGGGAGCCGCAGAATGCGAGCGGCCGTTTCCGGGGAGCGGTCCCCCTCCGCACCGCCTTCGCGCAATCGATCAACACCATCGCCGCGCAGCTCGCCGATGAGATCGGCATGGCCTCCGTGATCGAGACCGCACGCAAGCTCGGCGTCACCTCCGACCTTCCCAACGTACCGAGCCTCGCCCTCGGCTCGGCCGAAGTCTCCCTGCTGGAGATGACACGGGCCTATGCCGGCGTGCTGGCGAGCGCCCAACCCCTCGACACCTACGGCGTCCATGCCATTCGCGGCCCCGGCCCAGACCCGCTCTACCTGCGCCCCGACGCCAAACCGACGACGCCGCTGCCGGGCGAGAGCCGCGCAATGATGCTCGATTCGCTTCAGGCCGTGGTGGATAGCGGAACCGGGCGGGCGGCGCGGATCACCAACCTCGCGGTGGGCGGCAAGACCGGGACGACGCAGGATTACCGCGACGCCTGGTTCGTCGGCGTGACGCCGGACCTCGTCGTCGGCGTCTGGGTCGGCAACGACGACAATTCCTCCATGAACAAGGTCGGCGGCGGCGACCTGCCGGCGGCGATCTTCAAGGACTTCACCCAACGCGCCACCGTGCAGATGGCGTCACGGCGCAAGCGCCCCTCGGCCGCCCGCGCCGAGCCGGCCCCCGCCGCCAAGGAGACCAGTGCGGCCGGGGCGTTGCGCGGCGTGCCGGAGGTGATCGATACCGGAACTCTCTCGTTCCGTGGCCGGACGGTGCGCCTGCTGGGCGTCGATGGCGAGCGCGGCGCCCTGGCGCGCCAACTCGCGCGCTATCTGCGCCGGCGCGAAGTCGTCTGTGCCCCGGCGGCCGGCGAGGCGACCGACGAGGCGCAGCCCGCGGGCCTGCGCTGCCAGATCGACGGCGACGACCTCGCCTCCCTCATCCTCACGGCCGGCGGTGCCCGCGCGTCTGAGGATGCCCCGTCGGACCTCCTGGCAGCGGAGGAGCAGGCCCGGTCCGAGCGGGCCGGTTTGTGGCAGCGGGAGCGGTAGGATCGTTCGCCCGTCGTTGACAGGCGACCATCCCTCACCCATTTGTGTAGTACGCTATATGATAGTAAGCTGCACGAATGACCCGTGATCGACAGAGGATCGCGACGGAGTTTTCCTTCGCGCTCAACGCCGCCGCCAACCGCATGGTGCGGCTGCACAAGCCTTTCCTCGAGCCGCTTGGCCTGACGTTCTCGCAATACCTCGTCGCCCTCGAATTGATGAATGGCTCGCCGCTGACGGTGGGCGAGTTATGTGCCCGCCTCGACATGGAGACGGGCACCCTGACGCCGCTGCTCAAGCGGCTGGAGGCCGCCGGCGTGGTGACACGGACACGCGACGCCTCCGACGAACGCCGGGTGTTGATCGATCTGACCCCGCATGGCCGAGCCCTGGAAGGAGCGCTTCGCGGCATCCCCGACAGGATCCGGACGGCGTGTCAGCTGACCCCGGAGGCCATCGAAGAGCTGCGCCGCACTCTCGACGGCCTCGCGCGCCCGGTGGCCGCCCCGTGAGGGGGGCGGCCACCCCAAATTCAAAGGACACAGGCATGAAAATCGGCGTCATCGGCACCGGCAATATCGGCGGCACGCTCGCCCGCAAGCTCAGCGCGGCGGGACACCAGGTCCGCGTGGCGAATTCGAAGGGCCCCGACGGCGTGCGCGCCTTCGCCGAGGAGATCGGCGCGACTCCCGCCGATGCCCACGGGGCCGTCGCGGGCGCGGACCTCGTGATCCTGTCGATCCCGTTTCCCGCCGTCGCCCAGCTGCCGAAAGACCTGTTCGACGGCCTGCCCGAGGCGACCCCGATCGTCGACACGGGCAATTACTATCCCGGCCTGCGCGACCCGCAGATCGCCGAACTCGACGCGGGTAAGACGGAGAGCGTCTGGGTGTCGGAACAGATCGGCCGCCCCATCGTCAAGGCGTTCAACAACATCCTCGCCCATTCCCTCGCCGAGCTCGGGCGTCCGGCGGGTGCGCCCGACCGGATCGCCGTCGCCGTGGCCGGCGATGCCGAAGCGGCGAAGCGGACCGTGATGGACATCGTGGACCAGGTCGGCTTCGACCCGGTGGATGGGGGATCGCTGGCGGAGTCCTGGCGCCAGCAGCCCGCCACCCCGGGTTATTGCTGCGACTACGACGCGGAGACGATGCGCGAGGCCCTGCTCGCCGCAGTGAAGGGAGAGGCTCCCAAGACCCTGAACCGGGTCTATGGCCTCTTGGGAAAACTCGGTCCCAATCCCAGCCATGCCGAGATGATCGCCATGAACCGTTCGGTGCATGCGGCCGACTGAGAGCGGACGAACCGTAACCCGGGACCATTCGCGGCGCCGCGCCGATCCGATGGCACCGGGGCGGCGTCCCACATCGTCCCTCGGTCGCCGGCCTTCGGACGGCCTACCGGAACGGCGGTTCGTCGAAGCTCCTCAGCTTGCGCGAATGCAGGCCGTTGCGGTCGGCGCGGAGGATATCGAGGGCGGAGAGGCCGATGAGCAGGTGCTCGGCCACCGCCCGTTCGTAGAAGGCGTTGGCCGCCCCCGGCAGCTTGATCTCGCCGTGGAGCGGCTTGTCGGACACACAGAGGAGCGTGCCGTAGGGAACCCGCAGGCGGTAGCCCTGCGCCGCGATGGTGCCGCTCTCCATGTCGACGCCGATGGCGCGGGACAGGTTGATCCGCCGCCGCTCCTGGCTGAAGCGGAGCTCCCAGTTGCGGTCGTCGTAGGTCACCACCGTGCCCGTGCGCAGGCGCCGCTTCAGGTCGTCGCTGGTCTCGCCGGTGACGCTGGCGGCCGCGGCCTGGAGCGCGAGCTGGACTTCGGCCAGGGCCGGCACCGGCACGTCCGGCGGAACCAGCTCGTCGAGGATACGATCCCGGCGCAGATAGCCATGGGCGAGGACGTAATCGCCGATGGTCTGCGACTGCCGCAACCCGCCGCAATGGCCGACCATGAGCCAGCAATGCGGACGCAGGACCGCCAGATGGTCGGTGATCGTCTTGGCGTTGGAGGGGCCGACGCCGATGTTGACCAGCGTCGTGCCCTGCATCGACCCGTCGGGGCCGCGCGCCACGAGGTGATAGGCCGGCATCTGGAACTTGTGCCAGGGCGACGCGGCGATGAGGGCCGCCGGATCGATGCCCGCCGCCTCCTCCCGCGAGACGGTGATACCGCCGGGCAGGATCATGCGCTCGTAGCCGTCCCTGCCGCTGGCGAGCTGCTCCAAGCCGTGCCGGATGAAGCCATCGACGTAGCGATGGTAGTTCGTGAGCAGGATCCACGGCTGGACGTCGCGCCAGTCGCAGCCGGTGTAATGGACGAGGCGGCGCAGGGAGTAATCGACCCGGATCGCGTCGAACAGCGCCAGGGGCTTCGGCTCTTCGACCGGCGCCACCCAGAGGCCGTCGGCGATCTCGTCACCCACCACCGAGAGCAGCGGGACGGGGAAGTAGGTGGCCAGATCGCGCGGCGTGATCCCGCTGCCCGAGAGGTTGGCGCCGGGCTCCAGCACGTAGGGATAGGGAATTTCCTGCGCGCTCAGGCCGACTTCGAGGGTCGCACCGTAATCCCGGATCAGGGGCGTCAGCTGCTCCAGCAGGTACGGCCGGAAATGCGCCGGCTGCGTCACCGTGGTGGCGTAGGTGCCGGGAGACTGGAACTTCGCCGTCGCGCGGGAAAAGCGCGGGATCGGCCCGGACGGGTGATAGGTGATCCGCAATTCGGGATAGCGGAACTGAAGCCGCTCGGCATGGTCGGGCGCGGCGCCCCCGTCGAGATAGCGGGTCAGGGCGGTCTGGAGCGACTGGATCGCACCCGCGTAGAGAGCGGCGAGGCGGTCGACGGCGGTCTCGGCATCGCCCACGGATTCCATCGGGCGCCATTCGCTGGTGGTCACGCTCTCTCCTTGGGAAGGCTTCGGCCCGAAGGCCGGCGGTGCCGCCGACGGCCATATGCAAGAATCTATACCGCACCGGCGCCCGATGGAACGATGCGGCCCGCATGGCGGCTCGCTGTCGACCGGCTTGCGCACGGGGGCGAGTTGTCCGACATGCTCGCTTCGAACGGCTCGGGGCTCTTCCGGGCACCGCCTCTCCAAATCCGATGCGTCTGATGAGCGACCCGATCGACCGGCGGCCCGGCGAAGAGACCGTCACGCTGCCCGCCTCCCACGATGCAGGGCTCTACTTCATCGGCCGTGTACGGACCCCGTGGGCGACCCGCGCGGAATGCCCCAAGAACGGGCTTCAGACCGACGCCATCTGCACCCTGGAGGTCGATGCCACCTTCGCCCCCGGCTTGCAGAACGTGGAGGGGGCGAGCCACCTCATCGTGCTCTACTGGATGGACCGGGCCGCCCGGGACATCGTGCGCCAGAGGCCGCGCCATGCGGAGGGCAGCCGGGGCACGTTCTCCCTGCGCTCGCCGGCGCGCCCGAACCCCATCGCGCTCTCGGTGGTGGAACTCCTCGGCATCGACGGAGCGACCCTGAGCGTCCGGGGGCTCGACTGCCTCGACGGCACGCCGCTCCTCGACATCAAGCCCTATTACGCCACGACGGATTCGCGGCCGGGCGCCACCGTCGACAGGGCCGGCACGGCGAAGACCTCGGAGGTATCGACGACATTGGAGGTATCGACGACATTGGAGGTATCGACGACATCGGAGGTATCCAAGACATCGGACTCGCCGGGAGCAACCCGATGAAGGCCCTGCGTCTGGGCATTGCCGGGCTGGCCGTCCTCGGTGTGGGCTTCGCCGTCGGATGGGTCGAGAAGCCCTCGCGTCTCAACGCCCGGCTCTACGCCACGGACCGGCTGCCTTCGATCCAGGCCCATCTCGACGATGCACCGAACGGCTACATCCTCCTCGCCGGCGATTCGCAGGCCGAGTTGCAGAGCCCGGCCCAGCGGGTCTGCGGTACGGAGATCGTCAATGGCGGCATCAGCGGCGCATCGGCTTCGGTCTATGCCGATCTCGTGGCCAAGCTGTCGGTGAAGACCCGCGCCCGCGCGGTGGTGGTCTTCATCGGAACCAACGACCTGCAGCGGAAGAAGGAGCCGTTGTCCGACAGGACCGCCCGGGGCTTCGACGACGCGGTGGAGCGGATCGTGACGCGGCTGCAGGCCGGCAGCGACCGTGTCGTGGTCGCCGCCGTTCCGCCCATCTCCCGTTCGGTGGAAAAGCGCCTCGAACCGGCGGCGGTCGTCGCGTACTCCGCGCGGATCGAGGCCCTGTGCCGGCGCCTCTCCTGCCGGTACGTGGACCCCTACGCGGATCTGCGCGACGGCGACACCGGGTTCGCCCTGCCCGGCGCCTTGCGCGACGCTCTGCACATCACCGATTATCGCCGCGTCATGCGGGCCCTGGAGCCCGCACTCTGCGCCGCAGCGCCCTGATCAGGCCTCGGCGTGATGGCCCGCCGCCGGGGCCGTCGATGCGCCGCCCGCGGGGCGATCCCCCTTCGGAGCCTTGATGCGGTACCAGCCGACATAGAGCGCGGGCAGGAAGAACAGGGTCAGGAAGGTGGCGGCGATGATGCCGCCGATCATGGCGTAGGCCATCGGCCCCCAGAAGACCTCCCGCGCGATGGGGATCAGGGCGAGGCTCGCCGCGCCGGCGGTGAGCAGGATCGGCCGCATCCGGTGGCAGGTCGCCTCCACCACCGCGTCCCATGGGGTGTAGCCCTCGCGGTCGTACTCGTCGATCTGCATCACCAGGATCACCGAGTTGCGGATGATGATCCCGATGAGCGCCAGCACGCCGAGGATGGCGACGAAGCCCAGCGGCTTGCCGAAGGGCAGCAGGATCGCCACCACGCCGATGAGGCCGAGGGGCGCCACGCTCGCCACCAGGAACAGCTTCTGGAAGCTCTGGAGCTGGATCATCAGGAACATCGCCATGGCGAGCAGCATCACCGGCGCCACGGCCGCGATGGGTCCGCTGCCCTTGGCGCTCTCCTCCACCGCACCGCCGACCGCGAGGGTGTAGCCGTCCGGCAAGGTCTTCTCGAACGCCTTGATGGCCGGATCGAGGGCGTTGACGATGGTGGGCGCCTGGGTGTCGTCGACGATCGCCGCCCGCACCGTGATAGTGGGCAGGCGGTCGCGGCGCCAGACGATGGGCTGTTCGAGTTCGTAGCTCACGGTGGCGAAGGCCAGCAGGGGCACGACGCTCCCGTTCGACAGCGGCACCTGCAGGCTTTGCAGCGTCTCGACGGAGTTGCGTTCCGCCGCCTGGGCGCGGCCGACCACGTCCACGAGGTAGATCGAGTCGCGCACCTGCGTGATCGAGCGACCGCCAACGATGCCGTTGAGGAGCCCGGCGATATCCTCCGAGGTGACGCCCAGCTGGCGCGCCTTGTCTTGGATGATGTCGACCTTCAGCACCTTGCCGGGCTCGTTCCAATCGAGGTTCGGCAGGCCGACATTCGGGCTCGATGCGACGATGTTGCTGAGCTGGAGCGCGAGGCCGCGCACCTTCTGGAGATCGGGCCCGCTCAGCCGGTACTGGATCGGTCGGCCCACGGGGGGACCGAGGTCGAGGGAGTGGACGAAGACGTCGGTGCCGACGAATTCCTTGGCCGCCAGCGCCTCGAATTTCTGGATCATCTTATCGCGGGCCTCGAGCGAGGAGGTCACCACGATGATCTGGCCGAAGAACGCGTTGCCGAGCTGCTGGTCCAGCGGAAGATAGAAGCGCACCGCGCCCTGCCCGACATAGGAGCTCCAGCGCAGGATCTCGGGATCGCCCTTCAGCGTCGCCTCGAACCGGTCCATCTGGGCCTTGGTCTCGGCGATGCTGGCATTCTGCGGAAGGGTCATGTCCACGAGGATCTCGGGACGGTCGGAGGCCGGGAAGAACTGCTGCTGCACGAACTGGATGCCGTAGAGGGACAGGCCGAGCAGGCCGACGCAGAAGGCCACGGTGATCCAGCGGAACCGCATGGCCGGCAGCAGCAACCCGCGGAAGGTGCGAAGCAGGAAGCTCGGTTTGTCGTGATGCTTCTTGATCGTCTTCGGCAGCAGCTTCACGCCGATCAGCGGCGCGAACAGCACCGCCACGACCCATGAAATCAGGAGAGAGGCCGCGATGACCACGAACAGGCTGTAGGTGTATTCGCCGGCCGCCGAGCCGTTGAAGCCGATGGGCAGGAAGCCCGCCACGGTGACCAACGTGCCCGTGAGCATCGGGAAAGCGGTGGAGGTGTAGGCGAAGGTCGCCGCCTTCTTCAGGGTGTCGCCCACCTCCAGCCGTGCGACCATCATCTCGACGGTGATCATGGCGTCGTCGACGAGGAGGCCGAGCGAGATGATGAGGGCGCCCAGCGAGATGCGCTGCAGCGTGACGCCCATCACCTGCATCACCACGAAGACCACGGCGAGGACGAGGGGGATCGAGAACGAGACCACGAGCCCCGCCCGCCAGCCGAGGCTGATGAAGCTGACGCCCAGCACGATGACCACGGCCTCGATCAGGGCCTTGGTGAAGCCGCCCACCGCCTCCTCGACGATCTTGGGCTGATCCGAGACGAGGTGGATGCCGACGCCGTAGGGCAACTCGCCTTCGAGCTTCTTCATCCGCGCCTTGAGGTCGTGGCCGAAGGTCAGCAGGTTGCCTGAGGGCTGCATGGCGATGGCGAGGCCGATCGCCGGCTGGCCGTCGAACCGGAACAGGGCGGTGGGCGGATCGGTGAAGCCGCGCGAGATCTCGGCCACATCGGAGAGGCGGAAGAAGCGGTCGTTCACCCGCAGGTTGATGGTCCTGAGACTGTCCTCGGAAATGAACTGGCCGCCGACCCGCACGGAGACGCGCTCGGGGCCGGCCTGGATCACGCCGGAGGGGGCGATGGCGTTCTGAGCCTGCAGCGTCGCGATGACGGCGGCCTGGTCGACGCCGAGGCCGGCGAGCTTGCGGGTGGAGAAGTCGAGGTAGATGACTTCGTCCTGCGCGCCGAGGAGCTGCATCTTGCCGGCATTGTTGACCTTCTTTAGGTCGGCCCGCACCCGCTCCACGTAGTCGCGCAACTGGCGCATCGAGACACCGTCGGCGGTGAACGCGTAGACGTTGCCGAAGACGTCACCGAACTCGTCGTTGAAGAACGGCCCCTGGATCCCCTGCGGGAAGGTGCTGCCGATATCGCCGATGCGTTTGCGCACCTGATAGAAGATGCTCGGAATCGTCTTCGGCGGCGTCGTCTCGCGCAACTGGACGAAGACCGTGGTCTGGCCGGGCGTGGTGTAGCTGCGGCTGAAATCGACGGCGTCGATCTGCTGCAATTCCTTCTCGATCCGCTCGGTGACCTGATCCAGCGTGTCGCTGATCGTGGCGCCGGGCCAGCGCGCCTGCACGATCATGGTCTTGATGGCGAAGGGCGGGTCTTCCTCGCGGCCGAGCTTCTCGTAGGCGAGGAAGCCCGCCAGCATCGAGATTAGCATCAGGAACCAGACGAAGGAGCGATGCTCGAGCGCCCATTCGGACAGGTTGAAGTTCTTCACGGGCGGCTCTCGCGTGAGGCTGTTCGGGTCGGCGCGGCTCTAAACCCAGCGCGGGGCGGCAGCTATTGCGGCTTGTCGGACAGGCGGACGCGCTGGCCTTCGCCGAGACTGCGTGCGCCCGCGAGGACGACACGGTCCCCCGGTTTCAGTCCCTCGGTGACGGACACGCGCTGGTCGTTTCGTTCCGCCAGGGTGACGTCGCGGCGGGACACGGAATCCCCGGCCTCGTTCACGATCCAGACCGCGCTTCGACCATCGGCTTCGAACACCGCCGTCGCCGGCAGCTGGAACCGCGCTTTCATGTGGCGCGAGAGCCCGACCGTGATGGTGGAGCCGAGACGGAACGCCTCCGGCGGGTTGAGTAGGGTCATCCGAATGCGCCGGGTGCGGGTCTTCTGGTCGGCGAAGGGCGAGATCTCGCGGACTTTGCCCGTCGCCGTCACGTCGGGGGCGCTCTGGAGCGCCACGGTGAAGACCGCGTCCTTCGGCATGGCGCCGACCAGATCCTCGGGGATGTCGACCACGGCCTCGCGCTCCTCGGGCCGGGCCAGGGTCGCCACCGCCTGCCCCGCCGAGAGCACCTGCCCCACTTCCGCGCTGCGGACGGTGACGACACCGTCGAAATCCGCATGCAGCTCGGTATAGCCCATCTGGTCGCGGGCCTTCTGCAGGTTGGCCTGGGCCTGGGCGAGACGGGCCTGGGCGGTGTCGCGGCTCGCCACGGCGCTGTCGAGCCGTGCCTGGCTGACATTGCCGTTGGCGATCAACCGCCGCTGGCGCAACTCCGTGGCGCTGGCATTCTCCGCCTGCGCCGTGGCATCGGCGAGCTCCGCCTCGGCGCGGGTGAGAGCGAAGCGGGTGACGATGGGGTCGAGGGCGGCGATGCGCTGGCCCTTCTTGACGACATCGCCCATCGTCACGTCGCGGGCAATCATACGGCCCGCGATCTGGAACCCGATCTCCGACTGGTATCGGGGGGCCACGAACCCGGCGAAGGGCCCGAACACGATGGTGTCGACGGGCTTGGCCTCCGTATAGAGCACGGGCCGCACCGGCGGCGGTCCGGCCTCTTCCTCCGCGCCATGGCAGGCGCCGAGGCCGGACAGGGCCACCCCGATCAGGGCGAAGCGAATGCCGGAGCGGATCATCGGGCGATCTCCTCGGCGACGGCGACGGTCTGGCCCGGCCGGAGGAACTGGATGCCGGCGACGACCACCTCCTCGCCCGGCTCGACACCGCCGGACAGAGCGATGGTGTTGGGAGAATACCGGTCGATGGTCACGTTGCGCGGGGCGACCTTGCCGCTGCTCGGATCACGCACCCACACGGCGGGGCCGTTCTCCCAGCGGTAGAGCGAGGACCAGGGCAGGACGATGGCCGTCTGCGGCCTGAACTTGCCGGTGCCGATGACGATGGCCCCGAGGGACATGGCGGCGGGCGTGTCCTTCAGGCCGACCTTGACCCGCACGGTGCCGGAGGCGGCGTCCACGCTCGGCGAGATCTCCCGCACCGTGCCGACGGTCCGCACCTTCGGGTCCGCCTGGAGGGTGATCTCCACCTGCTTGCTCTCGGGCGGGGTCGCCAGCACCGCCTCGAACACGTTGAACACCGCGTCGCGCGGCCCGTCCTCGGCCATGGTGAGAACGGTCTGGCCCGCCTGGACCACCTGGCCCACCTCGAAGCTGCGGCTGAGCACGATGCCGTCCACGCCCGCCTTCAGGTCGGTATAGGAGAACTGCTCCTGGGCGGTGCCCAGGGCCGCCTTGGCGGATTCCACCGAGGCCTGGGTCGTGCGGAGCTGCTGCTCGGCGTCGTCATAGCTCGGCCGCGTGGTGTATCCGCTGGAGAGCAGCATCTCCTGGCGCTTGAAATTGACCTTGGCCTGGGTCAGCAGCGCCTCGGCGGAGGTGAGCGCAGCCTGCGCGTTGTTGAGGTTGGCGCGTTGCTCCTGCGGATCGAGCTTGGCCAGAACCTGGTCGGCGGTGACGTGATCGCCCACTTCCACCAGACGCACGGCGATCTTGCCGTTGTTGCGGAAGGCCACGTTCACCTGCGACTGGGCCTGGATGTCGCCGGTGAAGACGAGATCGGCCGCGATGGTGCTGCGCTCGGCCTTCGCCGTGCGGACGGTGGCGAGGCTCTTTTTCGAGGGAGTCGGGCCGGGTTGGCCGGCATCGTCCTTCGCCTGCGCCGGGAAGCAGGCCAGGGCGGCGAAGCCGAGGCAGGCCACCGTCCGGGCGCCTTGGTACCGTCGAATGGACATGGTCGGACCAGACACTGTGACCCCATCCCGCAAAAGCTCTATCGAAACGCCTGTCTATCGGTTATCTTACCGACCGTCCAGACGGTTTTTAGGGTGTGAACATGGCGAAGCCGCGCACACGGCGGGAGGATCGGCCGAGCGTCATCCTCGATGCGGCCGAGAGCCTGATCCGTCGCGCGGGCACGCGCACGCTGACCATCGACGCGGTGGCGGCGGAGGCGGGGCTGAGCAAGGGCGGGGTCCTCCACCATTTCTCCTCGAAGGAAGCGCTCATCACGGCCATGGCCGAGCGCAAGCTGAAGGAGGTCAAGGAGGGCATTGCCAAGCTCGAAGCGGAGCAGGTGCCGGGCCCCTCGGCCCTCCCCCTCGCGCTGATCGCCCATGCGAGGCAGGTCTATGCGGAGGAAGAGGGGTTCCCGCGGGCCTTCCTCCTGGCCTCGGCGGAGAATCCCGAGGCGTTCGCCGGATTCAACGTGTTCCTCCGCGAACGGCTCGCCGGCCTCGAGAAGATCGAGACCTGTCCGGGAATCGGTGCGGCTTTGGTTTTCTCGACGCTGGGGCTGCTGATCACCCGGACGCTGGGCTTCCATTCCATGGAGGGCGCGCAGTTGGAGCGGCTCTTCGACGGTCTCGAAAAGGTGGCACGCTGCGTGACCGAGGGCGAGATCCCGCCGGAAGCGTGCGGGACGCCCTGAGCGGCTTCACGCGAGGGCGGCCAGGGCCTGGAACACGATGGCATGGCGGGCGGCCAGGGCATCGATATCGGTGGCGTAGCCGCCGCCGATCACCGCCACGAGGGGAATGCGGCGCCGGCGCGCTTCTCCCACGACGAAGCGATCCCGTGCGGCGAGGCCCGCATCGGTGAGGGCCAGGCGCCCAAGCCTGTCGTCCACGTGCGGATCGACCCCGGCATTGTAGAATACGATGTCCGGCGAGAGCCCGTCGAGGAGGCCCGGCAGATGCGCGCCGAGGACGGCGGCGTAGGCCGCGTCGTCGACGCCGTCGACGAGGCCCACATCGAGGTCGCCGGGGATCTTGCGTGTCGGATAGTTCTTCTCGGCGTGGATCGAGAAGGTGAACAGGTCCGGCGAGCCGGCGAGACAATCGGCGGTGCCGTCGCCCTGGTGCACGTCGCAATCGACCACCAGCGCCCGGCGGATCGTGCCCTCGTCCTGGAGCGCCAGGGCGGCGACCGCGACGTCGTTGAACACGCAGAAGCCCGCGCCGGTCTCCCGCCGCGCATGGTGGCTGCCGCCGGCGGCGCTGCCGGCGAGGCCATGGACCAGCGCGAGCCGCGCTGCCGCGAGGGTGCCGCCCGCGGAGGCACAGGAGCGGGCGACGACGCTCTCGTCCACCGGAAGGCCGATCTCGCGCTCGATCTCCCGCGAGACCAAACAGGAGAGGACCGCATCGACGTAATTCGAGCGGTGCGCGCGGTTCAGCAGGGCCGCATCGGCGGGCTCCGGCCTGACGAAACCGGAAGGGGCGAGGCCGAGCGCCGCCAGCGTTTCGGCGAGGCGACCGTATTTCCGCATCGGGAACCGGTGCCCGTCCGGCAGGACGGCCTGATAGGCGGGGTGGACGACGATGGATGGAATCATGTCGCGTCGGCGATCTGCCACGTCTCGGTCACACCGGCCCCTTCCCTTCGACGAGGAGCCGATCGACTCCGCATTGCTGTCATACGACTGAAACAGCCTGCCTGTTACGGCCTCGGGCAGGGGCTGGTTCCGTCAGGCGGCGGATGCCCGGAGGGAGCACGGCATGATCGGCAGCATCGAGACCGGCGCGATCGTCGCGCTCTCGCTCTGTGCCGCGCTGACCCTGGTCAATTGTCTCAGCATCGCCATCGCCGCATGGCGCATCGGCCGCAACCGCGGCACGCCGAGCTTTCCCAGCGCCGCGCCGATCTCCCTCGTACGCCCGGTCTGCGGCCTCGAAGCGTTCAGTGAGGAGATGCTCGAGCGCGGCTTCCATCTCGCCCATCCGGATTACGAGCTGATCTTCTGCGTCGCCGACGGGCGCGATCCCATCGTCCCTCTGCTGCATCGCCTGATGGCGGCCCATCCGGCGGTGCCGGCTCGGCTCATCGTCGGCGACGAGCGGATCAGCGACAATCCCAAACTCAACAATTGCGTGCGCGGCTGGGAGGCGGCCCGCCACGACTGGGTGGTGCTCGCCGATTCCAACGTCCTGATGCCGCCGGACTACCTGCAGCGGCTGCAGGCCTCGTGGCGGCCGGATACGGGCCTCGTCTGCTCGACGCCCATCGGCGCACGGCCGCATGGTTTCTTCGCCGAACTGGAATGCGCCTTCCTCAATACGCTCCAGGCGCGTTGGCAATATACCGGCGAGAGTCTCGGCCTCGGCTTCGCGCAGGGCAAGAGCATGCTCTGGCACAAGCCGTTCCTCGACGGGCGGGGCGGCATCCGGGCGCTCGCCGCCGAGATCGCCGAGGATGCGGCGGCGACCAAGCTCGTGCGCGCGGCGGGCAAGCAAGTGCATCTCGTGGCCGCGCCCTTCGACCAGCCCCTCGGATTCCGGACGTTTCGTGAGGTCTGGTCGCGGCAGGTGCGCTGGGCGCGCCTGCGCCGGGTCACCTTCCCGCATTTCTTCGCGCCCGAGATCGGCTCGGGCGCGGTGCTTCCCTTCGCCATCGCGGCTCTCGCGGTCCCGGACGCTCCGGTCATGATCGGCGTCGTCGCCATGGCCATGCTCTGGTACGGGGCCGAGTATACGCTCGCCGCCCGCGCCGGGTGGCACCGCTCTCCCCGGCTCCTCCTCGCCTTCCTCCTGCGCGACGCGATCCTCCCCGTCATGTGGGCGAGCGCCTGGATGCAGAGCGCCATCGTCTGGCGCGGTAACGCCATGGACATCCGCCCCAAGGAGACGCCCCGCCTGCGCACCCGCGCCACGGCGGCGTGAGGCCGGATACGGGCTTCGCACGCCCTATTTCTCTTGCGGCAAAACTCTTGCTTGGCCATTCCCGACGGCAGCCTTCGCCGATGACGGGAACCCACCATGCAAAGCGAATCCACCGGCCTGCATAAGGGCCTGAACGCCTTCCATCTCTGGGGCATCGCCGTCGGCCTCGTGATCTCGGGCGAGTATTTCGGCTGGAGCTATGGCTGGGCCAGCGCCGGAACGCTCGGCTTCCTGGTGACCACGACCTTCATCGCGGCAATGTACGTCGCCTTCATCTTCAGCTTCACCGAGCTCACCACGGCCATTCCGCAGGCCGGCGGCCCCTTCGCCTATAGCCGGCGCGCCTTCGGGCCCATCGGCGGCTGCATCGCGGGCTACGCGACGTTGATCGAGTTCGTCTTCGCGCCCCCCGCCATCGCGCTCGCCATCGGGGCCTATCTCAACGTCCAGTTTCCGGGCCTCGACCCGAAACATGCGGCGCTCGGCGCCTACCTGATCTTCATGACCCTCAACATCGTCGGCGTGCAGATCGCCGCCACGTTCGAGCTGTTCGTGACCATCCTGGCGGTGGCCGAATTGCTGGTCTTCATGGGCGTCGTCGCCCCGGCCTTCAGCTTCTCCAATTTCGCCGCCCATGGCTGGGCCGGTGAATCCACATTCAGCCTCGCCGCAATCGGCGGCATGTTCGCGGCCATTCCCTTCGCCATCTGGTTCTTCCTCGCCATCGAGGGCGTCGCCATGGCGGCGGAAGAGGCCAAGGACCCCAAGCGCACGATCCCCATCGCCTATATCACCGGCGTCCTGACACTCACCGTCCTCGCCTTCGGCGTGATGATCTTCGCCGGCGGCTCGGGTGACTGGCGCACCCTGAGCAACCTCAACGACCCGCTGCCCCAGGCCATGAAGACGGTGGTGGGCGAGTCGAGCGGCTGGCTGCACATGCTGGTCTGGCTCGGCCTGTTCGGCCTCGTGGCGTCGTTCCACGGCATCATCATGGGCTATTCGCGCCAGATCTTCGCCCTCGGTCGCGCCGGCTACCTCCCCGGGTTCCTGGCCAAGGTGCACCCCCGCTTCCAGACCCCCCACGTGGCGACCGTGGCCGGCGGCCTCGTCGGCATCGCCGCCATCTACAGCGACAACCTCATCGAGATCGCGGGCCAGTCCCTCACCGCGAGCATCGTCACCATGGCGGTGTTCGGCGCGCTGGTGATGTACGGGATGAGCATGGCGGCCCTGTTCAAGCTGCGCCGCAGCGAGCCCGACCTCGCCCGTCCCTACCGAGCGCCGTTCTTCCCCGTCGCCCCCGCCTTCGCCCTGGCCATGGCCGGCATCTGCTTCATCGCCCTGGTCGTCTTCAACCCGATGATCTTCGCGATCTTCCTGGCCGTGATGGTGGTCGCGGTCGCCGCCTCGCACTTCCTGGCAAAGCCGGTGGAGACCGCTCCCGCCGCGACGCTCGATCCGGTCATCTGAGGAGCTAATTGAGACGTTTCTCCAATGCTTTACCTCATCCTGAGGTGCCGCGCAGCGGCCTCGAAGGAGCCTTCCAGGGATCGCTTTGGTTTCTGGAGGGCTCCTTCGAGGCCCTTTGCTCCAGCAAAGGGCACCTCAGGATGAGGCGGTCTGCTTGGACGATCGCCTTTGGCGGATGATCGACGTCGACATGAGTATTCGCTGAGAAATCCAATCAAGCAGGATCTGAGGGCATAGGGCTCGCATCGATCCCCTCTCTTGGCCATAAGGCGGCGATGAAGATTGGAATCATCGAGGCGGGCGCACCGCCCGCCCGCCTGGCCGAGACCTACCCGTCCTACGGCCGCATGGTGGAGAGGCTCCTCGGCGACCCTGCCGAGGTGACCACCTTCCCGGTGGCGGAGGGGCGGTTTCCCACCTCTCCCGAGGCGTTCGATGCGTTCGTCGTGACGGGATCGGCGGCGGGCGTCTATGACGACCTGCCGTGGATCGCGCCGCTCAAGAGCTTCCTGCGCGACCTCGACGGGCGCGCCAAGCTAGTCGGGCTCTGCTTCGGACACCAGATCCTGGCGGCGGCCTTCGGCGGCACGGTGGAGAAATCGGCCAAGGGCTGGGGCATCGGCCTCCACACCTATGACCTGTTCGAACGCGCGGACTGGATGGACGAGGCGACCCGCGTCTCGGTCCCGGCGATCCATCAGGATCAGGTCGTCGTTCCTCCGGCGGATGCCCGCATCCTCGGCGGCAACGCCTTCACGCCCTACGGCATCCTGTCCTACCCGCAACGCCGGGCGATCTCGTTCCAGGTCCATCCGGAATTCGAGACCGATTACGCCACGGATCTGATTGCCGGGCACCGGCCCGCTCTGCCCCACGACGAGGCGTTTCAGGCAGCCGCCGTCGCCTCGCTGCGCGGCGAGAGCGATGCTGCTCGCGTCGGCGGCTGGATCCGCCGTTTCCTGCAATCGAGATAGGGTTTGCCCGCCTCTGGCTCACGGGCCGCGTCGCAGGGGCGATTGGTGCGGGCGGTCGGAATCGAACCGACACTCTGTCACCAGAACCGGATTTTGAGTCCGGCGCGTCTACCAGTTCCACCACGCCCGCAACATCCGCCTCATGGCACAGGTTCGCCCGGACGGCCAGAGGGGTTTTGCGGGGAAACCTCGCCGCTACGGTTCCGGCTCGCAAGTCCGGCCAGGTTGTGCTCAAAGGGCCTCGCGCCCTCCCCTTTCGGATAGAAGCCCTTCATGATCCGCCGCCTCTACGAGTGGATACTCGCGCTCGCGGGCAAGCCGTCGGCCCCCTACGCACTCGGTGCGGTGGCGTTCGCGGAGAGCTCGTTCTTTCCGGTCCCGCCCGACGTGATGCTGGTGCCGATGGCGGTGAGCCGGCCCGACAAGGTCTGGTTCTACGCGACGATCACCACCCTGTCCTCGGTGGCCGGCGGGCTGCTCGGCTACGCCATCGGCGCCCTGCTCTACGATTCCATCGGGGTCTGGCTGTTCTCGCTCTATGGGCTGAACGAGAAGGCGGCGAGCTTCCAAGCCTCCTACGCCCAGTACGGGCATTGGGTGATCCTGCTGAAGGGGCTCACGCCGATCCCGTTCAAGCTGGTGACGATCACCTCGGGCTTCGCCCATTACGACCTGTTCTGGTTCGTCCTGCTCTCGCTCATCACCCGCGGGGCGCGCTTCTTCCTGCTCGCTGGGCTTCTGAAGCGCTACGGCGTATCCATTCGCGCCGTCCTCGACCGGCATCTGAATGTCGTCGCGGCCATCACGGTGGCCGTCGTCATCCTCGGCTTCGTCCTGTTCAAGGTGCTGCTGTGATCGATTACTCCACCCTTCTCCGTCTTCGCCGGGCTGCGCTGGCGGTCCTGATCGGCTCCGCACTGGCGATCGCGGGCGCCTTCTATTTTCAGTGGGTCCTCGGCTACGTGCCGTGCAAGCTCTGCCTGACGGAGCGCCTACCCTATTACGCGGCGATCCCGCTGGCCCTCCTGGCCCTGTTCACGCCCGAGCGCCTGACCCGGCTGATCCTCGGGATCGCCGCCCTCGGGCTGCTCTACGGGGCCGGCCTCAGCGTCTATCACGCGGGCGCCGAATGGGCGTTCTGGGCCGGCCCGTCCGATTGCGGCGGCGGCAGCGGCGCCAATCCCAGCGATGTGGGCGACTTCCTCGATACCCTGAAGGCGACGCGGGTCGCCGATTGCTCCACCGCCGCCTGGCGTTTCCTCGGCATCTCGCTGGCCGGCTGGAATGCGGCGATCACCTTCGCCCTGGCCTCCATCGCCGGGACGGCGGCCCTCAAGCGGTGACGAGACGGGGCCGACCTCTCAGTTGAGGTCGCCCGGCAGTGCGGGGAGCGGCGCCACGTCGATTCCCTCCTCCACCAGCGCGCGCGCCTCGGCGGGACTCGCTTCACCGTAGATCGGCCGGGACTCGGCCTCGCCGTAATGCATGCGGCGGGCTTCCTCGGGGAAACGGGGGCCGACATTGTCGGCCGTCCGGGTCACATGCTCGCGCATGGCACGCATCAGGGCGCGCAACTGCCGCTCCGGCTCGGCCATCACCGGCACGTCCGCCGAAGGCACGGCAACGGACGCGCTCGCAGGAGGTTCGACAGTCGAGCGGCTTCGGTCAGGCGACAATGCGACGGTCTTTGCCAGCGCTGGCGCCATCATGGCCTTCGCGACCTTGGTCGAGCCGCAGGCCAGACAGGCCACGAGACCGTCCGCCGCCTGAGCGTCGTAGGAATCGCTCGAGCGAAACCAGCCCTCGAAATCGTGTCCGTTCTCGCAGACGAGCGTGTAGCGGATCATGGGCGGGATCGGACCGGACGCATGCTCACCCGGCCCGCCCGACGCGCTCGACCGTGAAGGGGCGCGCGTGTTTGAGGGCGGGGATCCGCCCCCTCGCCTCGGTGACGCGGGCGAGGTCGATCTCGGCCAGGATCACGCCGGGCTCCGCCCCGCCGGCATCCGCCAGCACCTTGCCCCAGGGATCGACGATAATCGAATGGCCGTAGGTCTCGCGGCCGTCCTCGTGGCGACCGCCCTGGGCGGCCGAGATCATGAACGATCCGGTCTCGATGGCGCGGGCGCGGTGGAGCACATGCCAATGCGCCTCGCCCGTCTGCTTGGTGAAACAGGCCGGCGCGCTGAGGATCGTCGCCCCGGCTTCCGCCAGAGCCCGGTACAGGGCGGGGAAACGCAGATCGTAGCAGATCGCGATTCCGAGCGGCGCCCACGGCGTCTCGGCGACGACCGCGCAGGCGCCGCCGGTATAGGTGTTGGATTCGCGCCAGCGCTCGCCGTTGGGAAGGTCCACGTCGTAGAGGTGGAGCTTGTCGTAGGACGCGGTGATCGCGCCTTCCGCATCGATGAGGAAGGCGCGGTTCGCGATCTTGTCGCCGTTCCGCACGGCCAGCGAGCCGATATGGACGACGATGCCGCGCTCGCGGGCCACATCGCGCAGGGCGGCGAGGGTCACGTCCTCGTCCTGCTCGCGCACGTTGGCGAACAGGCTGGCTTTGTCCCGCTCCACCAGGGAGGTCATTTCCGGCGTCTGGACGTAGTCCGCCCCCTGGGACGCCGCCTCTCGCACCAGGGCGACGGCGGCATCGCGGTTGGCGAGGGGATCGCGCCCGGACCGCATCTGGACGCAGGCCGCGACGAAGCGGGGCTCCGTCTTGCTCTGTTCCGTCGATGACGCGTCGCTCATGATTGCACTGCCGGCGCCGACAGGAGCGGGTCGAGCTTTCCCGACCGGTCGAGGGCATAGAGGTCGTCGCAACCACCCACATGCGTCTCGCCGATGAAGATCTGCGGCACACTGGTCCGGCCGCCGGCACGCTGGGTCATGGCGAGGCGCGAGCCCGCGATCTTCTCGACGTCGATCTCGGTGAAGGAAGCGCCCTTCTCCCGCAGCAAGGTCTTGGCGGCGGTGCAATAAGGGCACCAGGCTGTCGTATAGATGGTCACCGGAGGCATGGTTTGCTGACGTCCCGCTTCGCTCCCCTCAGCATATAGGGGAACGGCGGTCACCTTCCTACCGACAAGACACCGTCCTGTTACAAAGCCGTCGTCGGGCCGGGGATCACGTCCCGACTCAGGCGGCCAGCAGCTTCTCGACCTCATTGACGAGATCGCGCAGGTGGAAAGGCTTGGACAGGACCTTCGCGTCCTTCGGAGCCTTCGAATCGGGGTTGAGGGCCACCGCCGCGAAACCCGTGATGAACATCACCTTGATGTCCGGATCGAGTTCGGTGGCGCGGCGGGCGAGCTCGATCCCGTCCATTTCCGGCATCACGATATCGGTGAGGAGCAGCTCGAAAGGCTCCTCCCGCAGGCGGTTATAGGCCGACAGGCCGTTATCGAACGACAGCACGTCATAGCCGGCATTCTGCAACGCCTTGGCCAGGAACCGGCGCATGTCGTTGTCGTCTTCGGCCAGGAGGATCTTCATCTGTCGGTGTCCCGCACCCGTGAGTCGCTGAGTTCATTTCATAAAGCGCAGACTTGGTAAACAAGGTGTTGAGATTGGTGGCCGGGCCACGTGCACAGGGGCACACCGTTCGTTTCACCTCAGGTCGTGTCACAGTGGACACCACCCTCCGCGCACCGCAAAGTGCGGTCATGCGTTTCCCCGTCAGCCCCTGGGCGCCCACGCCGCGATGACCGAGCCGAGCCTCCGCCGGGATGCAGCGAATCCAGGAGATTTCGCGCCACCCTTCGCCATCGACGAACCGAGGGAGCACACGCTTCCGTTCGTGTTCAACACGCCTCATTCCGGTGCGGTCTACCCGAAGGCCTTCCTGGCGGCGTCGCGCCTCGACCCGTTGGCGCTCCGGCGCTCGGAGGACGCCTATGTCGACAGGCTGTTCGCGCCGGTGGTCGATCTCGGTGCGCCGCTGATGCGCGCGAACTTCCCGCGGGCCTATCTCGACGTGAATCGCGAGCCCTACGAACTCGACCCACGCATGTTCGACGGACGCCTCCCGCCCTTCGCCAACACCCGGTCCATGCGGGTGGCCGGCGGCCTCGGCACGGTGCCGAGGGTGGTCGCCGACGGCCAGGAAATCTACCGCGGCCGGTTTCCCGTCGAGGAGGCGGTCGCGCGGATCGAGGAACTCTACAAGCCGTATCACCGCACCCTGCGCGGTCTCGTTCAGCGCACGGCCCGCGTCTTCGGCCACGCCATCCTCATCGATTGCCACTCGATGCCGTCATCGAGCCTGCTGCGCGAGGAGGATTCGAAGGCCGATTTCGTTCTGGGCGACAGGTTCGGAACGAGCTGCACCCCAGCCCTGATCGCGGCGTTCGAATATCATTTGCACGCGCGCGGCTTCCGCACCCTGCGTAACAAGCCCTATGCGGGCGGCTTCATCACCGAGCATTACGGCGAGCCGAATATCGGCCGTCACGCGCTCCAGATCGAGATCAATCGCGGTCTCTACATGAACGAGGCCACCCTCGCGGTCACGCAGGGCTTCGCCGATCTGGTCTGGATGCTGCGCGAGGTGGTGAAGGCGGTCGCGGAGGAGATGGACAGCCTCACGCCGCGCAGAATGGCGGCCGAATAGGCCCCGGCTTTCTGCCCCCGTCCATCCAGGGTTCGAGCGCGCCTGAACGGCTGCACTGAGCCCGACCCCACCGAAGCCCAACCCCACCGAAGAATGGATCGCCCAAGAAAAAAGGCCGCTCCGAAGAGCGGCCCGAAGTCTAGGGAGGAAACGCCCAAGAAGGGCTGCGGGACCGCGACGCCATCGCGATCTCGCAATGCACAAAGTAAAGTGCGTCGCACAAAACGCAAGAGTGTTTCGCCGTCGAAAGGCTGCACACCGCGCATGCCCCGCCCGCGTCCGCTGCACCATACGGCGCAGCTTGCAGGTCTCCTCCGTTTTACCTCACGATTCGCTGAGCAGACGGGCGATTTCGGCTTTCAGCGGCTCGGCCAGATCCTTGCGCTCGAGCGCGTAGGCGATGTTCGCGGTGAGGAAGCCGAGCTTGGAGCCGGTATCGTAGGTCCGGCCCTCGTAGCGCATGCCGAAGAAGGATTGCTTCTCGGCGAGTTTGATCATGGCGTCGGTGAGCTGGATCTCGCCGCCGGCACCCTTCTCGCCATGCTCCAGGATCGAGAAGATCTCCGGCTGGAGGATGTAACGCCCGGAAATGATGAAGTTCGACGGGGCGGTGCCCTGTTTGGGCTTCTCGATCATGCCGTTGATCTCGAAGGTCTGCCCGTAGGTCTCGCCGACGCCGACGATGCCGTACTGGTGCGTCTCTTCGGGCTTCACCTCTTCCACGGCGATGACGTTGCCGCCATGGCGCTCGTAGGCCGAGAGCATCTGCTGCATGCAGCCCTTGCTCAGCATGTCGGGCAGCAGCACCGCGAAGGGCTCGTCGCCGACGATCTCGCGGGCGCACCAGACCGCATGGCCGAGGCCGAGGGGGGCCTGCTGGCGGGTGAAGCTCGTCTGCCCGGCGGCCGGGAGATCACGCTTCAACTCCTCGTAGATCGCTTCCTTGCCGCGCTCCTGCAGCATGCGGTCGAGTTCGAAGGCGATGTCGAAATGGTCCTCGATCACGGCCTTGCCGCGGCCGGTGACGAAGATGAAATGCTCGATTCCGGCCTCGCGCGCCTCGTCCACCACATGCTGGACGACCGGCCGGTCGACCACGGTGAGCATTTCCTTCGGGACGGCCTTGGTGGCGGGCAGGAAGCGGGTACCCAACCCTGCGACAGGCAGGACGGCTTTACGAATCGGTTTCATCAAGCGGGACCCGGTCTCTTAAAATGCGGTGGGAACAACCCGGAGGCGGAGGACGATAGCACGTTGTCGCGATCTCGCGAGCAAGAACAAAACCATTTCCACCCCCGACTCAGCCTAACGCGCCGCATGATCACACGGAGGGTTTGAGGTATATCTTCCGCGAAGTCGGCGGGAATGGAAGTGGGGCCATGGCGATTCTGGTGACGGGCGGCGCGGGATATATTGGCAGCCACATGGTTTTGGCGCTGCTGGATGCCGGCCATGAGGACGTCGTCGTCATCGATAATCTGTCCACCGGTTTCGACTGGGTGCTCCCCCCCGAAGTGACCCTCGTGGTGGGCGACGTGGCGGATCAGGCCCTGGTGAAGCGGGTCATCGCCGAGCACGGAATCGACGTGCTGGCGCATTTCGCCGCCAAGATCGTGGTGCCGGAATCGGTGGCGGACCCGCTCGGCTACTATCTGGCGAACACGGTCAAGACCCGGGCGCTCATCGAGGCCGCCGTCGCGGGTGGGGTGAAGCACGTCATCTTCTCCTCCACAGCCGCCGTCTACGGCGAGCCCGAGATCGTCCCGGTACCGGAGGACCTCGTGGCCGCGCCGATCAACCCCTACGGCCGCTCGAAACTGATGAGCGAGTGGATGATCGCCGACGCGGCCAAGGCCCACGGCTTCAGCTACGTCATCCTGCGCTATTTCAACGTCGCCGGGGCCGATCCGCGCGGGCGCAGCGGCCAATCCGCAAGCGACGCCACCCACCTGATCAAGGTGGCCACTCAGGCGGCACTCGGCCGGCGCACCCATCTCAATGTGTTCGGCACGGACTACCCCACCCCCGACGGCTCGTGCCTGCGCGACTACATCCAGGTGTCCGACCTCGCCGATGCCCATTGCGTGGCGATCGCGCATCTGCGCTCGGGCGGCGAGAGCAAGACGCTCAATTGCGGCTACGGGCGCGGCTATTCGGTCCTCCAGGTGATCGAGGTGGTGAAGCGCATGTCGGGCCGCGACTTCGAGGTGAGGCTGGCGCCGCGCAGGCCCGGCGACCCGGCGCAGATCGTGGCGAAGGCCGACCGGATCCGCGACGAATTGGGATGGCGCCCGCGCCATGACGACCTCGATGGGATCGTGGCCCAGGCCCTCGCATGGGAAGAGTCGCTGGCCCGGCGCAACCGCCTATGACAACGCTCCTTCGCGCCGCCCTCGCCCTCTGCGTCCTGTTGGCGACCGAGAGCAGGGCACAGGACGCTGTCCGGGTCCCCGCAACCGCGAAACCCGACATTGCGGCCAACGCATCGTTCCGCAGCTTCATCGATGCCCTGCGGCCCGATGCGGAGGCACGTGGGGTCAGCGCGGCGACCTTCGATGCGGCCTTCCGCGGAGTCTCCTCCCCCGACCCCGGCATTCTCGCCAAAACCACCGCTCAAGGGGAGTTCGGACGCCCCGTCTGGGACTATCTCGTCGGTGCGGTGTCGACCGGGCGGATCGCCAAGGGGCGATCCCAGGCGGCGCGTCTCTCCGGCACCCTGTCGGCGATCGAAGCGCGCACCGGCGTGCCCCGCTGGATCATCCTCGCCTTCTGGGGGGTCGAGTCGGATTTCGGGGCGAGCGGCGGGACCGTCCCGACCATCCGCGCCCTGGCGACCCTGGCCCAGGCGCGCTTTCGCGGGGCGCTGTTTCGCAACGAACTCCTCGACGCCCTGACCATCCTTCAGCGCGGCGACATCGCGCCGGAGGCGATGAAGGGATCCTGGGCCGGCGCCATGGGCCAAACCCAGTTCCTTCCGTCGACCTTCCTCAAACATGCGGTGGATTTCGACGGAGATGGCCACCGCGACATCTGGCGCTCCGAGGCCGATGCCCTTGCCTCCATCGCCGGTTATCTTCAAACGCTCGGCTGGAACCGCGACCTGTCTTGGGGCTACGCCGTGACGCTTCCCGGCGGTTTCGACCTGACGAAGTATCGCGCAGACCTGTCGGATTTCGCGAAGCGCGGCGTTCGCAGGATCGATGGCGAGGCCCTGCCGGCATCGGGAGCGGCGAGCCTGTTCCTGCCCGGCGGTTCGGGCGGCCCGGTCTTCCTGATCACCGACAATTTCGAGGTCATCCGGGGCTACAATACCTCGGATTCCTACGCGCTCGCCGTCGGGCACCTCGCCGACCGGCTCGCCGGCGGGCCGGCCTTGGCGGCGCCCTGGCCGACAGGCGCGGCTCGCCTCGACAAACCGGGCCTGCAGGCACTGCAGAAGGGCCTCGCTACCCGAAACCTCTATGCCGGCGACGCCGACGGCCGCGCCGGACCGAAGCTGCGCGAAGCGGTCCGCCAGTATCAGATCAAGGAAGGTCTCGTGGCCGACGGCTATGCCACGCCCGCTCTCCTCGAACATATCACGGCGCGCCCGTGACTCCTGTCATACGAAGCATCTTGCTACTCAAGGGGGATACCGGCGACGGGGGACCTGACGAGGTGGCTCGAATTGAGTTTGCCTCGACGATCCAAGACCTTACCTCATCCTGAGGCGCCGCGAAGCGGCCTCGAAGGAGCCCTCTAAGGATCGCATCAGTCTCTGGAACCCTCCTTCGAGGCCCTTCGCCGAGGCGAAAGGCACCTCAGGATGAGGTGGTCGGATCGGAAGACCCGATCGATCCCGATCATCCGCTGAAAGGTTCGATCGAACGCCCGCTTAGACGCGGGGCGGATCGTCGGATAGGATGGCATTGTCTCGTCCTTCGACGATCAGCAGGCAGGTCGCAGCGTGGCATCAAGGACCGTCAAGACCGTACCGAACGGGGCGACCATCGCGGGACGGGTGAAGGACGCCGTTCGTCGCGCCTGCCTCCTCGCTCTGTTCGCGACGCCCCCGCTGTTCTCGTCGAGCCCGTCCGCCGTGGCCCAATGGGGGGATTCCTACGATACCCCTCGCGGCGATTCCTACTACGCGCCGCGCCGCCGCCCCCGCGAGGAGGGTGATTACGGCGCACGCCAGGCCAATCGGCGCTACACCCCTCCCCCTCAGGAGGCACCGCGCCAGTTCTACTGGCCCTGGGAGGATCGTCCTCAGCAGGTTCAGCCGACCCCCGCGCCCGTGCCATCGGCCCGACCCACCCGGCCGCGGCCGCCGACCATCGGGGAGAGCCAGCGCTCCTACACGAAGCGGCCGCGTCCCGCTCCGGTGATCGCCCAGCCGAAGCCGGTCCAGCCCAAGGCGGAGCCGTCGATCCGCATCGCGGTGTTCGGCGATTCGCTGGCGAGCTATCTCGGACGCGGCCTCGACGACGTGTTCGAGGACAATGCCGATGTGGCGATCCTCGACCGCTCGAAGGCCGATAGCGGCCTCGTCCGGAAGGACGTGGTCGACTGGCCCAAGGCCGCGGAGGATTTCCTCAAGACGAGCCCGAAGGTCGCCTACGCCGTGGTGATGCTGGGCGCGAACGACCGGCAGCCCATCCGCGAGGGGACGGAGAATGTCGACCCGGGGACGGAGCGCTGGCGTGAGATCTACCGCGACCGCGTGGACGCCCTGGCCAAGGTCTTCGCCAGCCAGAAGATCCCCTTCATCTGGGTAGGCGCGCCCCCCATGCGCAGCGAGCCACTGACGAAAGACATCGCGTCGATCAACGACCTGATCCGTGACCGGGTCGCCAAGGCGGGCGGGACTTATGTCGACATCTGGCCGGGCTTCGTCGACGACCGCAACCGCTTCACCATGACCGGCCCCGACCTGGAAGGGCAGGAAGCCAAGCTGCGGACGTCGGACGGCGTGCATTTCACCAAGGCGGGCGCCCGCAAGGTCGCGCATTTCGCCGACGTGGAACTCAAGCGTCTCATGGGCACGAACCCCACGGAAGCGCCAGCCGTCGCGCCCGTGGCGACCGTCCCCGGCCCCCTCCTCGATGGCGAGGCGCCGAAGCTCGACGATACCGCCGCGATCGATCGCCAGATCACCGCGATGCTGCCGAGCCTGCCGGAGCCTCCGGGCATCCCCGCCTTGCCGGTGAAGCCCGCGTTCGGCCCGGTCATTCCCCTCGGCCGCGCCGAAGTGACCCCCGGCGGCACGCTCATCAGCGGACGGCCGCGCGATGGCGACGCATCGGGGAACGTCGAGCGGGTGCTTCAGCGCGGCTCGGCGCCGATGCCCCAGCCGGGCCGGGCCGACGATTTCAAATGGCCGCCGGGCTGAGCCCGGCGTGGCGGCACTGAGTTCGAGAAGAGATCAAGTCGCCGGGGCCTGACATAAAGCCGGCCCCGGATTGCTACTTCAGCGCGGCAGGACGCTCGATCCCATCAGCGCCTCGTCGATGGAGCGCGCCGCCTGGCGGCCTTCACGGATCGCCCAGACCACGAGGGACTGCCCACGGCGCATGTCGCCGGCGGCATAGATCTTCTCGTTGGACGTCCGGTAATCGAGTTCGTTGGCGGTGACGTTGCCGCGCTTGTCCATGACGACACCGGACTCCTCGAGCAGGCCCTTGCGGACCGAACCGGCGAAACCGATGGCGAGGAACACCAGATCGGCCGGCAGGGTGAACTCACCGCCGGGAACGGGCTGGCGCTTCTCATCCACACGGGTGCAGACCACGCCGGTGAGCTTGCCCTTCTTGTTGCCTTCCAGGCGCAGGGTGGCGGCCTGGAACTCGCGCTCGGCGCCCTCCGCCTGGCTCGACGAGGTCCGCATCTTGGTCGGCCAATAGGGCCAGACCGAGAGCTTGTCCTCGCGCTCCGGCGGACGCGGCCGGATGTCGAGCTGCGTCACCGAGAGAGCGCCCTGGCGGAAGGAGGTGCCGACGCAATCCGACGCCGTATCGCCGCCGCCGATCACGACGACGTTCTTCGCGGTGGCGAGGATCGGCAATTCGCCGTTGCCCGGCATCGGCTCGGCGCCGACCCGGCGGTTCGACTGGACGAGGAACGGCATCGCGTAGTGCACGCCGGCGAGCTCCTGGCCGGGAAGCTGCGGGTTGCGCGGGTCTTCGGCGCCGCCGGCGAAGAGCACGGCGTCGAACTCGGCGGTGAGTTCGTCGAGCGGCTTCGTCACGCCGACATTGACGCCGTAATGGAAGGTCACGCCCTCCGCTTCCATCTGCTTCACGCGCCGGTCGATATGGCGCTTCTCCATCTTGAAGTCGGGGATGCCGTAGCGCAGCAGACCGCCGGCCTTCGGCTCACGCTCGAAGACATGGACGTCGTGGCCGACACGGGCGAGCTGCTGCGCAGCGGCCATGCCCGCCGGCCCCGAGCCGATGACAGCGACCTTCTTGCCGGTGCGGGTGGTGGGGATTTCCGGCTTCACCCAGCCGTTGTTCCAGGCACGGTCGGCGATGGCCTGCTCGATCGTCTTGATGGCGACGGGCTGGTTCTCGAGGTTGAGGGTGCAGGCCTCCTCACACGGCGCGGGGCAGACGCGGCCGGTGAATTCCGGGAAATTGTTGGTGGAGTGGAGGTTGCGCGCGGCCTCCTCCCAATCCGACTGGAAGACGAGCTCGTTCCAGTCCGGGATCTGGTTGTGCACGGGGCAGCCGGTCGGCCCATGGCAGAACGGGATGCCGCAATCCATGCAGCGCGCCGCCTGCTTCTTCAGGTCGTGCTCGTCGAGGGGCAGCGTGAACTCGCGGAAGTGCCGCACGCGGTCGGCTGCGAGCTGATACTTCTGCTCCTGCCGGTCGAACTCGAGGAAACCCGTGATCTTGCCCATGACCTAAAGCCCCACTCACCCAAAGCGCTCCGCACGAAGCGGAGACCGATTCTTCTTTCGCGAGCGAGCTCGCTACGGTCTTAACCAGTTCTCGACGTCGAGCATCGGCACCCGCGAGAACTCACCGACATTGTCCGTCACCAATACACTGCCATCGCAAATCGCGTGCGACGCGATCAGCAGGTCGTTCGCTCCGATCGGTGTTCCAGCCGCTTCGAGAAGTCGGCGCAGTTCGCCATAGGTGTGATCGACGGGCACGGAGAGGGATGCGACGGTGATCGCACCCAAAACCGCATCCACCTGCCGGGTCAGGCGTTCGGATCCTTTCTTGGCGGCACCGAAACGCAGTTCCGAGGCCACCACCACACTCGTGTAGACGTTCGACTCCCCGACCCGCGCAATCGTCTCTCGCAGGAGCCCGTTGGGAGCGCGAACGAGGGCCGACAGGATGTTCGTGTCGAGCAGGAAGCGCACTAGAGATCGACCGGCTCCGGAAGTCGGTCCTCGATCTCGGGCCACGCGTCGTCCAGAGGCATGAGGCGCGAAAGGGTCGACAGGAGGGAAAGCTGTCCGACGGCTTCGAGCGTCAGACGGCCGGCCTCCAAGCGAAGGATCGCCTCGTCGCCGGGCAGAGCGAACTCATCCGGGAGCCGGATGGTCTGCTCGTGCCCCTCGCGATGAAGCTTGATCCTCCGTTCGATCATGTATCCCTTCTCCTCAGACACGGTCCGACGCGGGACGAGCGTCCGCATCGATCCCCTCGACGACGTCGGATCGGAACCGATCCGACGTCACAGTGCTATTCCGCCGCCACCGGCATCCGCGCCATCTCCATTTCGCGCAGGGCCCGGCGGTATTCCACCGGCATCACCTTCACGAACTTGGTGCGGTAGCCGGCCCAGTCTTCCAGAATCGCCTTGGCACGCGGGGAACCCGTGTACTTCAGGTGATTGGTGATGAGCTGGCTCAGGCGCTCCTCGTCGTGCCCGGACATGTCGGCGAGGATGTCGACGCGCCCCTTGGTCTCGAGGTCGCCGTCCTGGTGGAAGCGGCGCATGACGTCGTCCTCCTCCTCGACGGGTTCGAGATCGACCATGGAGAGGTTGCAGCGGGCGGCAAACGAACCGTCCGCATCGAGCACGTAGGCGATGCCGCCCGACATGCCGGCCGCGAAGTTGCGCCCGGTCTCGCCGATGGACACCACGACGCCGCCGGTCATGTACTCGCAGCCATGGTCGCCCATGCCTTCGACCACGGTGATGGCGCCTGAATTGCGGACGGCGAAGCGCTCGCCGGCCGAACCGCGAATGTAGCATTCGCCCGCGATGGCCCCGTAGAGCACCGTGTTGCCGGCCATGATCGTCCGCCCGGCGGGCGACCGCAGCGCGTCGCTCGGCCGGATGATCAGCTTGCCGCCCGACAGCCCCTTGCCGACGTAATCGTTGGCGTGGCCCGTGAGAACCACGGTGATGCCGGCGGCGAGCCATGCCCCGAAGCTCTGGCCGGCGGTGCCGGCGAGGTTCACCGTGATGGTGTCGTCGGGCAGGCCCTCATGGCCGTAGCGCTTGGCAACGACGCCGGAGAGCATCGCGCCCGCGGTGCGGTCCGAATTCCTGATGACCTCGTTGAGCACCACCGGCTCGGCGGTCTCGATGGCGGCCTTGGCGCCCTCGATCAAGCGACGGTCGAGCACCGTGTCGATCGGATGCTTCTGCTTCTCCGTATGGCGGATCGCCACGTCGGGGCCGACATCGGGACGATGGAACAGCTTCGAGAAATCGAGGCCTCGCGCCTTCCAGTGGTTGATGACCTCCAGCGTGTCGAGGAAGTCGGAGCGGCCGATGAGGTCTTCGAGCTTGGTGTAGCCCATCGCCGCCATCAGCTCGCGCAACTCCTCCGCCACGAAGAAGAAGTAGTTGACCACATGCTCGGGCGTGCCCTTGAAGCGCTTGCGCAGGACGGGGTCCTGCGTCGCCACGCCCACCGGGCAAGTGTTCAAGTGGCACTTGCGCATCATGATGCAGCCGGCCGCGATGAGCGGCGCGGTGGAGAAGCCGAACTGGTCGGCGCCGAGCAGGGCCGCGACGAGCACGTCGCGACCGGTGCGGATGCCGCCATCGGCCTGCAGCACGACACGGCCGCGCAGGTGGCTGAGCACCAGGGTCTGCTGGGTCTCGGCGAGACCCGTCTCCCATGGCCCGCCCGCATGCTTGATCGAGGTCAGCGGCGCGGCGCCGGTGCCGCCGTCGAAGCCCGAGATGGTGATGTGATCGGCGCGCGCCTTGGCGACGCCGGTGGCGACCGTGCCGACACCGACCTCGGACACGAGTTTCACCGACACGTCGGCCGCTGGGTTCACGTTCTTCAGGTCGAAGATGAGCTGGGCCAGGTCCTCGATGGAGTAGATGTCGTGATGCGGCGGCGGCGAGATCAGGCCGACGCCGGGGGTGGCGTAGCGGACCTTGGCGATCTTGGCGTCGACCTTGTGGCCGGGCAGCTGGCCACCCTCGCCGGGCTTGGCGCCCTGCGAGACCTTGATCTGCATCATGTCGGCATTGACGAGATATTCCGTCGTGACGCCGAAGCGGCCGGAGGCCACCTGCTTGATCGCCGAGCGGCGCGAACGACCGTCGGCCATCGGCTTGAACCGCTCGACCTCCTCGCCGCCCTCACCGGAATTCGAACGACCGCCGAACGAGTTCACCGCGATGGCGAGGGTCTCGTGGGCTTCCTTCGAGATGGAGCCGTAAGACATCGCGCCCGTGGCGAACCGCTTGACGATGTCCACCGCCGGCTCGACCTCGGAGATGTCGACGGGCGCCCGGCCGAGCTCGGCCGCCTGCTTGATCCGGAACAGGCCGCGGATGGTCTTGAGGTGGTTCTCCTGCTCGTTCACCAGCCGGGCGAACTCGCGGTAGCGCTCGGGCAGGCCGAGGCGCACCGCGTGCTGCAGGGTCGCCACCGAATCCGGCGTCCAGGTATGGCTCTCGCCGCGCAGGCGGTAGGCATACTCGCCGCCGACATCGAGGGCATGGCGGAAGACCGGGGCATCGCCGAACGCGTCGGCATGGCGCCGGGCGGTCTCCTCGGCGACCTCGGCCATGCCGATGCCTTCGATGGTGGTCTTGGTGCCGAAGAAGTCGCGGGCGACGAAGGACGAGTTCAGGCCGATCGCGTCGAAGATCTGGGCGCCGCAATAGGATTGATAGGTCGAGATGCCCATCTTGGACATGACCTTGAGCAGGCCCTTATCGATCGACTTGATGTAGCGGTAGACGATCTCGTCGTCGGTGAGATCCGGCGGGAACTCGGCCTTCATCGCGATCACGGTCTCGAAGGCGAGATAGGGGTTGATGGCCTCCGCGCCGTAGCCGGCGAGACAAGCGAAGTGATGCACCTCGCGCGGCTCGCCGGATTCGACCACGAGACCGACCGAGGTGCGAAGCCCCTTGCGGATCAGGTAGTTGTGCACCGCCGCCGTGGCCAGCAGGGCGGGAATCGCGATGCGATCCGGGCCGACGCCGCGGTCGGTCAGGATGATGATGTTGTAGCCGCCGCGCACCGCCGCCTCGGCCCGGTCGCAGAGCCGGTCGACCGCGCCTTCCATGGCGACGGCGCCGGATTCGGCCGGGAAGGTCATGTCGAGGGTCTTGGTGTCGAAACGGTCCTCGAAATGCGAGATCGAGCGGATCTTCTCCAGATCGCCGTTGGTCAGGATCGGCTGACGGACCTCGAGGCGCTTCTTGCGGGAGGCGCCTTCCATGTCGAGCAGGTTCGGGCGCGGCCCGATGAACGAGACGAGGCTCATCACGGCCTCCTCGCGGATCGGGTCGATCGCCGGATTGGTGACCTGGGCGAAGTTCTGCTTGAAGTAGGTGTAGAGGGGCTTGGGCTTGTCGGAGAGAGCCGAGAGCGGCGTATCGGTCCCCATGGAGCCGACCGCCTCCTGGCCGGTGACGGCCATGGGCGCCATCAGCAGCTTGAGGTCTTCCTGGCTGTAGCCGAACGCCTGCTGGCGATCGAGCAGCGACACGTCGGAGCGCGAGGCGCGCGGGATGACCGGCTTCAGGTCTTCCAGCACGATCTGGGTGTTCTTCACCCATTGCGCATAGGGATTGGCCGCCGCGAGCTCGCTCTTGATCTCCTCGTCGGAGATGATGCGGCCCTTCTGCAGGTCGATGAGCAGCATGCGGCCCGGCTGCAGGCGCCAGGATTCGACGATGCTCTCGTCCGGGATCGGCAGGACGCCCATCTCGGAGGCCAGCACGACGAGGCCGTCTTCCGTGACGATGTAGCGGGCGGGGCGCAGGCCGTTGCGGTCGAGGGTCGCGCCGATCTGGCGGCCATCGGTGAAGCAGACGGCGGCGGGGCCGTCCCACGGCTCCATCAGCGCGGCGTGATATTCGTAGAACGCCTTGCGCTCTTCACTCATGAGCGGATTGCCGGCCCAGGCCTCCGGGATCAGCATCATCATGGCATGGGCGAGCGAGTAGCCGCCCTGCACGAGGAATTCGAGGGCGTTGTCGAAACAGGCCGTGTCGGACTGGCCCTCGTAGGAGATCGGCCAGAGCTTCGAGATGTCGTTGCCGAACAGATCCGAATCGACACTGGCCTGGCGTGCCGCCATCCAATTCACGTTGCCGCGCAGCGTGTTGATCTCGCCGTTATGGGCGACCATCCGGTAGGGATGCGACAGCTGCCAGGTCGGGAAGGTGTTGGTGGCGAAACGCTGGTGCACGAGGGCGAGGCCCGAGACGTAGCGCTCGTCCTGCAGGTCCTTGAAGTAATGGCCGAGCTGCGTGACCAGAACCATGCCCTTGTAGACGATGGTACGGGTCGAGACGGAGACCGGGTAATAGGCCTTCACGCGCGGATCGTTGAGGCCGTAGACCTTGTTCGAGATGACCTTGCGCGCGATGAACAGACGGCGCTCGAAGGCGTCCTCGTCCGTGATCGCGGCCGGGCGGCCGATGAAGACCTGCTTGTGGTGCGGCTCCGTCTCCTTGACGCGCACGCCGAGGTCGCTCGAATCCACCGGCACGTCGCGCCAGCCGAGGAAGGGAAGCCCTTCGTCTTGGAGGGCCTTCTCGACGATCTCCTCGACGATGCGGCGGCCTTCCTCGTCCTTCGGCATGAAGAACTGCCCGACGCCGTAATGGCCGGGCTCGGGCAACGCGATGCCGAGGCTCTCGCACTCCTCCTTCAGGAGGAAATGAGGGATGTGGGTGAGGATGCCGCAACCGTCGCCCATCTTCGGATCGGCGCCGACGGCGCCGCGATGGTCGATGTTCTCGAGGATGAGCAGGCCCTGCGCCACGATGGCGTGGGTGCGCCGGTCATGCATGTCCGCCACGAAGCCGACGCCGCAGGCATCGCCTTCGCGGGCGGGATCGTAGAGGCCCTGCTTGGGCGGGAGAGCGTGATCGCGGACGACGAGCGGCGCGACGCCGTCCCGCGTGGCGGGGATCGGGTTCTGGACGACCCCGGCAACCTCAGATGCGGCCATGTTCATAACCCCTCAGCCTCGTTCGTCCGTGCCCGCATGCGAGCATGTTTCATGCCCAAATGCCATCCGGCACTCAGGCTCCGTCCTCGACGCGGTCGGATTCGGGCAGGGTCTTCGGTGAGGAAGCGCCCGCTCTCCGCGGGCTCAGCGCCGGCTTGAATTCAAGCCGTGCGGGCCCGGATCGCCGCGATGGCGACCGGCTTGGAATCTCGTTTTTTCGTGAGATTCGACACCCGCTCCAGACCTTCCACGTTCCTCGAAGGCACTTCGTCCCCGGCGATCGCTCGCCGTGGGGACGCCCCGCCAAAAATGGGACAGCCGTACTGTCCTAATTATGGAAGGTGACAGATTTTAAACGGTCCAGCAAGAGGCTCGCGCGCCCGATGGACAGGTTTGATGCGCCATGCGACGCCGCGACCGGCCGAGGCGCAAGGCAGCCTATGAACAGCACTCGCCCCCTCGCCGAATGGCGGCGGATCGAGGCCGCCCGCGACTTGCCGCGCTTCACCCGTATTCCCGCCCCATTCGGGCATTCTACAGGGCTTGCCAAGCACAAGCGGCATGCGGGGTGATGGACCGCACGGAGACCTCCTTAGACCTGCGCCAACAGTGGGCTACGGAACGACGACACTTCATCGAGACGAGGCACCATGGAATCGAGCCGCAGGGCGCCTGTGCGCTCCCATACGATCAGCCTGACCATGCTGGCGGGGTTCATCACCCTGTCGGCTCTCGGGACGGGCGCGGCCCAGGCACAGTACGGCTACGAGCCCGATCCGTTCCTTCCCCCCCGTGCCGTGGTCTGGCGCCTCAACGACCGGGGCTTCACCGAAGTGACGCGGCCGCGATTCGACGGCCGGGCCTATATCGTCGAAGCGACCGGCCCCTATGGAGACAGAGTCCGTTTGTTCGTGGACGCACGGGACGGCGCCGTTCTCGACCGCCAGCGGCTCGGTGTCCCGATGCAGCCGGCACCGGTTCCGGTCGCCCGTCCGGCGGCGCCCGGCTATGGCTGGACCGAAGCGGACGAGCAGCCCCGTCGACCGATGCGCGAAGCGGAACGACTGGTTCCTCCCGGCAGGATCCCGAGCCAGGATGGCATCGGCCGGCAGCCACGTTACGACGTGGCGGCGCGCCCCGAGTCCACCAGCCGCGCCGAACCCTCCGACCGCAATCCGCTGGGCCTGAACCCGGATGCCCGGTCCGGCGACGTCAGACGCCCGGCGGAAGCAGCACCTGCCCGCAAAATCACCAGATTGGCCCCGCCGGCGAAACCGGCCGCGCCCCGGCTCGCGCCGGAAGCCCCCTCGCCGTCCCCCGCGGACGCAGCGTCCGACGCTCGGGCCAGCACGCCGCCGGTCGCCGCCATCGAGCAGCCGAAGGCCGAGCCAACGACGCCGGCAGCGAATCAGCCCCGCCGCGACACGGCGCAGGCTCCGTCATCCGCCAAGTCTCAGACCTGGAGCGACCCGCCGTCTGACAGGAAGGCCGTTCGGGTCATCGGCGGCGCGACGGTGGTGCCGGGATCGACCGACAAGGATCAGCAAGGCGACCGTCCGGCCGAATAGCCGGCACCTCGATTTCCACCATGCCGACAAAAGGCGTCGAGCCATGAGGGCTCGGCGCCTTTTTCTTCGAAACGCCTCCGGCCGTTCAGCCGGCGTCGCTGGCGCCGGCACCCTGGAGGTGCGGATCGTTGGTGGCCGCCCGAACGGGGCTGTCGTTCTGGTCCGGGGAGGTCGTGATCGCCTTCAACGCCAGCGGATCGAGGCCGCTTCCCTCCGTGGGGCCATGCGCTTCGAGGGCGCGGCGCATCTTCGGCGTCCAGAACGCGACGATGTGCTTGTGAATGCCGGCGACCGCCTCGTCATCGGGGTAAGATCGGAAGAAGCCCGCGATCTGGTTCGCCATGCGGACGAGCTTGTCGTTGGTGGTCAGGGCGCTCATGGGACTGGCTCTGGTCGACGGGTGAAGGGGGGCCGCGCGCCTCTAGCGCTCGGCTGCAAGGAGAAGGCGTTCGCGGCCGGTGAAGACCGTGAGGGTGTCAGACCGGGCGATGGCGCAGAGCGTCATGTCGTGCAGGCGCGCCCGGTCGATGGCCAGCGATGTCGGGGCCGAGATCGCCACGAGGATCGCGGCGCCGAAGGTCGCGGCCTTTTCGACCATTTCGAACGAGCAGCGGCTGGTGATGACGACGAACCCCTCGCGTGGGTCGGTCCGCTCCCGCATCAGCGCGCCGATCAGCTTGTCGAGGCCGTTATGGCGGCCGACATCCTCGCGCAGGGCAAGAAGGTTGCCGTCCCGATCCGCCCAGGCCGCGGCATGGACGGCGCGGGTCGTGTGGTTGAGAAGCTGCGCGTCGCCCATTCCAAGCAGGGCGCGCTGGATCGATTCGATCCCGACCGCCTGCACCGCATGAGCACGCGGCTCCGCCTTGGGCAGGGCCGCGAGATCGTCGATCCCGCAGACGCCGCAACCGGTGCGCCCGGAGATGGCGCGTTTCCGGGCAAGGTGCTCGCGCAACCGCCCCGGTGCGAGATCGACCACGAGGCGCAATCCCCCGTCTCCGTCCTCGACCCGGACCGACCTGATCTCGTCGACGGACTCGACGATTCCCTCGGTGAGGCTGAACCCGTAGGCGAAATCCACCAGGTCGGACGGGGTCGTCATCATGACCGCGTAGGGCACGCTGCCATAGACGAGGTTGACGGGCATCTCGACGGCAAGATCGCGATGCCCTTCGCGGGCCGTGGGGTCGTCGTAGGCCACGACCAGGGTCGGGACACGCCGGCTCGTCGGAGCCGGCGCGTCGCTCTCGTTCAGATCGTTCCGTTCACTCGGCAGCATTCAATTGCGTCGCGATTCTCGTGAGCGAGAAGTCCTCCTCGAAGAACTTCGCCTGCCAATCCGACGGCCGGTTGGTCCGTCGCACCTGCACCGCCGTCACCTTATACTCGGGGCAGTTGGTGGCCCAGTCCGAGAAGTCGGTGGTGATGACGTTGGCGCCGGTCTTGGCGTGGTGGAACGTGGTGTAGACCACGCCCGGCTGCATGCGCTCGGAGACGATCGCCTTGAGGGCGATGTCGCCGGAACGGCTCTCCAAGGCCACCAGATCGCCGTGGACGATGCCGCGCACCTCCGCGTCGAACGGGTGGATCTCCAGCACGTCCTCCTCGTGCCAGCGCGAGTTCTCCGTGCGGCGGGTCTGCGCGCCGACATTGTACTGCGACAGGATGCGGCCGGTGGTGAGGATGAGCGGGAAGCGCGGGCCGGTGCGCTCCTCGGTGGCCACGTATTCCGTGATCATGAACTTCCCGAGGCCGCGCACGAAGCGGTCCACGTGCATCATCGGCGTGCCGTTGGGGGCGGCGTCGTTGCACGGCCACTGGATCGAGCCGAGCTCGTCGATCTTGGCGAAGCTCACGCCCTTGAAGCTCGGGGTGAGCGAGGCGATCTCGTCCATGATCTCGCTGGGATGCGAATAGTTCATCGGGTAGCCCAGCGCGTTGGAGAGCAGAATCGTGCCCTCCCAATCGCCGTAGCCGGCCAGCGGCGGCATCACCTTGCGCACGCGGCTGATACGCCGCTCGGCATTGGTGAAGGTGCCGTCCTTCTCGAGGAACGACGCGCCCGGCAGGAAGACGTGGGCGTATTTCGCCGTCTCGTTCAGGAAGATGTCCTGGACGACGATGCATTCCATCGCCATCAGGCCGGCGGTGACGTGGTGCGTGTCGGGGTCGGACTGGGCGATGTCCTCGCCCTGGATGTACATGCCCTTGAAGGCACCATCGACGGCTTCGTCGAGCATGTTGGTGATGCGCAGGCCCGGATCCTTGTCGAGCTGGACGCCCCACAGGGATTCGAAGGTCTCGCGGGTGGCATCGTCCGACACGTGGCGGTAGCCCGGCAGCTCGTGCGGGAACGAGCCCATGTCACAGGAGCCCTGGACGTTGTTCTGGCCGCGCAGCGGATTCACACCGGCGCCCAGCATGCCGATATTGCCGGTGGCCATGGCGATGTTGGCCATGCCCATGACCATGGTCGAGCCCTGGCTGTGCTCGGTGACGCCCAGACCGTAATAGATGCCCGCGGCCCCGCCGGTGGCGTAGAGGCGGGCGGCACCCCGGATGTCCTCGGGGTTCACGCCGATCTTGTCGGCCTGGGCCTCGGGCGAGTGACGCTCCTCGGCGATGAAACGCGCCCAGGATTCGAAGTCGCCGAGATCGCAGCGCTCGCGGACATAGGCCTCGTCGATGAGCCCTTCCGTGACGATGACGTGCGCCATCGCGTTGATGAAGGCGACGTTGGAGCCGGGCTTCAGCGGCAGGTGATAATCGGCCTCGATATGGGGCGACTTCACGAGGTCGATCCTGCGCGGATCGGCGACGATGAGCTTGGCCCCCTCACGCAGGCGCTTCTTCATGCGCGAGCCGAAGACCGGGTGACCGTCCGTCGGGTTGGCGCCGATGACGAGGATCACGTCGGAATGCGCCACCGAGGCGAAATCCTGCGTGCCGGCCGAGGTGCCGAGCGTCGACATCAGGCCGTAGCCCGTGGGCGAATGGCAGACGCGGGCGCAGGTATCGACGTTGTTGTTGCCGAAGGCGGCGCGCACGAGCTTCTGGACGAGGTAGGCTTCCTCGTTGGTGCAGCGCGACGAGGTGATGCCGCCCACCGAATCCTTGCCGTACTTGGCCTGGATGCGCTTGAACTCCGACGCGGCACGGTCGATCGCGACCTCCCACGACACTTCCTGCCAGGGGTCCGTGATCTTGTCGCGGATCATCGGCTTGGTGATGCGGTCCTTGTGGGTGGCGTAGCCGTAGGCAAAGCGGCCCTTGACGCAGGAATGGCCCTCGTTGGCCTTGCCGTCCTTGTAGGGGACCATGCGGACGATGCGGGTGCCCTGCATCTCGGCCTTGAACGAGCAGCCGACGCCACAATAGGCGCAGGTGGTGACCTCGGAATGGTCCGGCTGGCCATGCTCGATGATCGACTTCTCCTGCAGCGTCGCCGTCGGACAGGCCTGGACGCAGGCGCCGCAGGACACGCATTCGGAGTTGAAGAAGTCGGTGGGGCCGGCAGCCACGCGGCTGTCGAAGCCACGGCCCGAAATCGTCAGCGCGAAGGTGCCCTGGGTCTCTTCACAAGCGCGGACGCAGCGATTGCAGACGATGCACTTCGACGGATCGTAGGTGAAATACGGGTTGGACGTGTCCTTGGCCAGGTACTGGTCCGAGGTCGGCTTGACGTGGTTGGCGCCGTCATAGCCGTAGCGCACGTCGCGCAGGCCGACCGCGCCGGCCATGTCCTGCAACTCGCAATCGCCGTTAGCGGCACAGGTCAGGCAGTCGAGGGGGTGATCGGAGATGTAGAGCTCCATCACGCCCTTGCGGAGCTTGGCGAGCTTGTCCGTCTGGGTCGAGACCACCATGCCGTTCTCGGCCGGGGTGGTGCAGGAGGCGGGCGTGCCGCGCCGCCCCTCGATCTCCACGAGGCAGAGGCGGCAGGAGCCGAAGGCTTCCAGCGAATCGGTGGCGCAGAGCTTGGGGATCTGCGTGCCGGCATGCATCGCCGCCGCCATCACCGAGGTACCGGCGGGAACGGTCACGCTCATGCCGTCGATGGTGAGGGTGACGGTCTGCTCGTTCACCCGGATCGGGGTGCCGTAATCGATCTCTTTGATGAGGGCCATGGGTCGCGCCTCCTTATTCAGCGGCCACGGACATCGGTCCGCGCTGCTGGAAATCCTCGGGGAAATGGGTGATCGCGCTCATGACGGGCATCGGTGTGAGGCCTCCCATGGCGCAGAGCGACCCATCGGTCATGACGTCGCAAAGGTCGGCCACGACGGCGAGATTCTCGGTGGGACGGATGCCGGCGATGACCTTGTCCATGGTCTCGACGCCGCGCGTCGCGCCGATGCGGCAGGGGGTGCACTTGCCGCAGGATTCCACCGCGCAGAACTCGAAGGCGAAGCGAGCCTGCTTGGCCATGTCCACGGTGTCGTCGAACACGACGATGCCGCCATGGCCGACGAGGCCCTTCTTGGCCGCCATCGCCTCGTAATCGAGAGGCGTGTCGAGGAGATGGTCGGGGAAGTAGGCCCCGAGGGGGCCACCGACCTGCACGGCGCGGACCGGACGGCCGCTCTGCGTGCCGCCGCCGAAATCCTCGATGATCTCGCGCAGGGTGATGCCGAAGGCAAACTCGATGAGGCCGCCATGCTTGATGTTGCCGGCGAGTTGGATCGCCAGCGTGCCGAGCGAACGACCCATGCCGTAATCGGCATAGGCCTTGGCGCCGTGCTCCAGGATGTAGGGCACGGCCGTGAAGGTCATGACGTTGTTGACGAGGGTCGGCTGACCGAGGAAGCCCTTAAGTGCCGGGATCGGCGGCTTGGCGCGGACGATGCCGCGACGGCCTTCCAGGCTTTCCAGCAGCGAGGTCTCCTCGCCGCAGATATAGGCGCCGGCGCCCAAGCGCACTTCGAGATGGAAGGCCTTGCCCGAGCCCGCCACGTTCTCGCCGAGATAGCCGGCGGCCCGGGCATTGACGATCGCTTCCTTGAGCGTCGCGAAGGCCTGGGGATATTCGGACCGCAGATAGATGTAGCCGCGCGTGGCACCCGTCGCGATGCCCGCGATGGTCATGCCCTCGATGAGGTTGAAGGGGTCACCCTCCATCATCATCCGGTCTGCGAAGGTGCCGGAATCGCCCTCGTCGGCATTGCAGACGACGTATTTCTGCTCGGACTGGGCGAGCATAACCGTGTTCCACTTGATGCCGGCGGGGAAGCCGGCGCCACCGCGTCCGCGCAGACCGGAATCGCGCACCTGCGCCACGATGCCGGCGGCATCGAGCTTCAGCGCGGCATCCAGCCCGTTATAGCCGCTATGCGCCCGGTAATCCTCCACCGAGACGGGATCGATCACACCGCAGCGATGGAAGGTCAGGCGCTGCTGACGGGCGAGATAGGTCATCTCCTCGGGCTTGCCGAGGCGAAGGGCATGCTCGCCGCCGTTCACCAGACCGGCATCGAGAAGGCCGTCGACATCGCCGGGAGTGACGGGACCGTAGGCGATGCGGCCCTCCGGGGTCGCGACCTCGACCATGGGCTCGAGCCACAGCATCCCGCGCGAGCCCGTGCGGACGATGGTGACGTCGAGGCCGCGGCGCTCGGCGCCGGCGAAGATCGCGCGGGCGACACGGTTGGCGCCGAGACCGAGGGCGACGGCGTCGCGCGGGACATAGATGGTGATGCTCACGACTTCATCTCCGTGAGGGCCGATTCCAGGGAATCTGCGGTGAGGCGCGCGAGCGGCTCATCGTCGACCAGGGCGCCCGGACCGTTGGCGCAGAGGCCGAGACAATAGACGGGCTCCACGGTGATCTGACCGTCAGGCGTCGTCCCGTGCCAATCGATCCCGAGGCGGGCGAGAATGTCGGCATGCAACGCGTCCGAGCCCATGGCCTGGCAGGCCTCGGCCCGGCACAGCTTCACCTGATGCTTGCCCGAGGGAGCGCGACGGAAGTCGTGGTAGAACGTGATGCAGCCGTGAACCTCGGCCCGGGACAGGTTCAGCGCATCCGCGATCAGCGGTACCGCGCCCTCGTCCACGTAACCGAAGGTCTCCTGCAAGGCGTGGAGGATGGGGAGCGTGGCGCCTTCGAGATGCGTATGGTCGGCGATGATGCCGGCCGCACGCTGCGCGCTCCAGGGCTCGTGCTGCAGCATTGTTCCTACCTAGTGAACTTGTTGTCGTTCCAAGGTGGTATATCTCCGAACGTGAATCAATCGCGCGGTTCGGTCGGTCGACAATGCTTTTTTGTTATAATTCTATTGTGCGCTGCGAAAGGGCAGTGTGACGAGTGAGTTGCGGGGCAGCCCGTCAGAGCGAGGCGATGTCGTCGGCGACGGTGGGAGCGATCGCCTGGGCCTCGACGATGAGCGCGGCGCAGAGGGGCGTCATCGGGTCCCGTTCCGGCACCACCAGCCCGATCATGTGGCTCACGTCGGGCTCACCGATCGGAACGGAGCGGACGCGCTCACTCAGGCGGAAGCTGTCGGCGAGGACAGCGGGCATCACGCTCGCCCATTTCGCCGTGCGGACATGGGTGAGCAGCACGATCATCGAATTCGACTGGAGCAGCGGCGCGGCATCCCGCCCGGCATTGTGCAAGTGACCGTCGATGATGCGGCGGTTCTGCATGTCCGGCGTGAGCAGGCACAGGGGCAGACGACCGACCTCCTCCCAGCTGACCGAATCCCTCTTGCCGTAGACGCCGTCGATGGCCGTGAGCAGGCGGTAGCGCTCGCGGTAGAGTGGCACCGCGATGACTTTCCCGAGGGGCTCGTTCTCCAGATAGGTGATTCCGGCGTCGATCTCGTGGTCGGCGATCAGCCGGCCGATCTCGCCGGAGGTCGTCGAGTGGACGGAGAACCGCACGTCGGGATGGCGGGCACGGAAGGGCGTCGTCAACGAGGCGACGATGGGCGTCGCGGTGGGAACCGCCGCGAGCCGCAGGGTACCCGACAAACCTCGGCGCAAGCTGGCCACTTCTTCCCGCATGGCGCGCGCGTCGCCGACGATCCGGCGTGCCCAATCGAGGACGCGCTCGCCTTCCGGGGTGAACCCCTGGAAGCGGGACCCGCGCTCCACCAGCAGGACGCCGAGTCGCTCTTCGAGCTGCTTCACCCCGGCCGACAGGGTTTGCTGAGACACGTTGCAGAATTGCGCCGCCCGGCCGAAATGCCGCTCGCGGGCCAAGGCAAGGAGGAATTCGAGACGCTCGATCACCGCCGGGACCCTATCGTGTTCATCCCCGTTCCGGCCTTCGGCGCGTTCGAAACCTGGATGGGCACGGGCATCCTCGCACGGGATCAAGCCCCCTCCATAGCGGGAACGGCGCTATACTGGCGACGGATTCAGCCCCGAAGACGGCTGTAAGATAAATTTAAGTTCGCCGCCGAGCAAAATCGCTTTGAACCCCGCTCGTCATTCGGGCTCCCTTCGGCCTGGACTACGGGGAAAGCCTCATCCATGCGACGCTGTTGCGGTTGCGCCGTCGACCTCCATGTGGTCTGACACCGGCAATGCCGGCCCGAAATACGTGATCGAGGCTTGCCTTTCCCGTTGAGCTAGGACTTGCGCGCGACGTCAAAAGTCGCAAGACGCTGCGGGACGACGTAGAACGATACCAAGGGGAGCCACGAGAGGCACATGCGGACCACGCAGGCGCAACACCGGTCATCATGGGGACTTGCTGCGGGCGCTTTTGCTGCGCTCGGCACCGCCCTCGTTTCTACAGCCGCCCTGGCGGCGGGCATCGGCCAGCCCGAACCGTGGCAGATGGACCGTCAGGTCGCCGTCACAGAGAACGCGCGGGACATCCACACGTTCGAGCAGGGCATGCACTGGCTCTCCTTCGGCATCTCGGCCTTCGTGCTGGGCCTGATCGTCTATTGCATCTTCAAGTTCAACGCGAAGGCGAACCCGGTCCCGTCCAAGACCACCCACAACACCATGATCGAAATCGCCTGGACCATCGTCCCGGTGCTGATCCTGGTGGCGGTGGCCATCCCCTCGTTCCGCCTGCTGCGCACCCAGCTCTCGGACCCCAAGGCCGACGTCATCATCAAGGTGATCGGTCATGCCTGGTACTGGTCCTACGAGTACCCGGCCGTGGAGAACGGCGGCGGCTTCACCTTCGATGCCAATATCGACGAAGACAAGCAGCCCAAGCTGCTGGGCACCGACAACGACATGGTCGTTCCGGTGAACAAGATCGTGAAGATCCAGGTGACCGCGGCCGACGTGTTGCACTCCTGGGCGATGCCGTCCTTCGGGTTCAAGATCGACGCGATCCCCGGCCGCCTAAACCAGTTCTGGTTCAAGGCCGAGCGTGAGGGCACCTATCACGGCCAGTGCTCGGAGCTCTGCGGCGCCCGCCACGCCTACATGCCCATCACGGTGCAGGTGGTGAGCGACGAGGCCTACGCCGCTTGGCTCGCCGAGGGGAAGACCAAGTTCGCCCGCCTCGACGACGGTTCGAAGTTCGCAGAAGCCAAGTAGCGGCTTTTTCCGGCGCCGCCCGACGGCACCGGCTGGACCGGCCCTTCACCGGGTCGGTCCATTCGCAAATCGAGAGATTTAGAGAAACCTGAACAGGGTCTGCAACGATGGCAACCGCCACAGCACAATCAGGGCATCACGACGCCCACGCCTCCCATACGCCGTCCTTCTTCGCCCGTTGGTTCCTGTCGACCAACCATAAGGACATCGGCACGCTCTACCTCCTGTTCGCGTTCTGCGCGGGCATCATCGGCGCGTTCCTCTCCTTCGGCATCCGCATGGAGATGGAAGAGCCCGGCCTGCAGTACTTCTCGAATCCCGGCACCTACAACGTGTTCGTGACCGGCCACGGCCTCATCATGGTGTTCTTCATGGTGATGCCGGCGCTCATCGGCGGCTTCGGCAACTGGTTCGTCCCGCTCATGATCGGCGCGCCAGACATGGCGTTCCCGCGCATGAACAACATCTCGTTCTGGCTGACCGTCGCCGGCTTCGCGAGCCTCGTCTGCTCGCTGTTCGTCGAAGGCGCCCCCGGAACCACCGGTGCCGGCACGGGCTGGACCGTCTACCCGCCGCTCTCCACCTCCGGCCATCCCGGCCCGTCCGTAGACTTCGCGATCTTCGCCCTCCACCTCTCGGGCGCCGGCTCAATCCTGGGCGCCATCAACTTCATCACCACCATCCTGAACATGCGCGCGCCGGGCATGACCCTGCACAAGATGCCGCTGTTCGCCTGGGCGGAGCTCGTCACCGCGTTCCTGCTGCTCCTGTCGCTCCCGGTCCTCGCCGGCGCGATCACGATGCTGCTCACCGACCGCAACTTCGGCACGACCTTCTTCGATCCGGCCGGCGGTGGTGATCCGGTGCTCTACCAGCACCTGTTCTGGTTCTTCGGCCACCCCGAAGTGTACATCATGATCCTGCCGGCCTTCGGCATCGTCTCCCACATCATCTCGACATTCTCGCGCAAGCCGGTGTTCGGCTACCTCGCCATGGCCTATGCCATGGTCGCCATCGGCGTCGTCGGCTTCGTCGTGTGGGCTCACCACATGTACACGGTCGGCCTGTCGCTCCAGACGCAGTCCTATTTCGTCTTCGCCACCATGGTCATCGCGGTACCCACCGGCGTGAAGATCTTCTCGTGGATCGCGACGATGTGGGGCGGCTCGATCCGCTTCACCGCCGCCATGCACTGGGCGGTCGGCTTCATCTTCCTGTTCACGGTCGGCGGCGTCACCGGCGTCGTGCTGGCGAACTCGGCGGTCGATAAGTACCTGCACGACACCTATTACGTCGTCGCCCACTTCCACTACGTGCTGTCGCTCGGCGCCGTGTTCATCATCTTCGCCGGTGTCTACTACTGGTTCCCGAAGATGACCGGCTACGTCATCCCGGAATGGGCCGGCAAGCTGCACTTCTGGCTGGCCTTCATCGGTGCGAACGTCCTGTTCTTCCCGATGCACTTCCTGGGTCTCGCCGGCATGCCGCGTCGTTACGCCGACTACCCGGAAGCCTTCGCCGGCTGGCACAAAGTCTCCACCTGGGGCGGTCACATCTTCGCTCTCGGCATGGTGGTGTTCTTCATCGGCGTCGTCCTCGCCTTCCGTTCGAAGGTCCGCGCTGCCGACAATCCGTGGGGCGAAGGCGCCACCACCCTCGAGTGGACGCTCTCCTCGCCGCCGCCCTTCCACCAGTTCGAGACGCTGCCGACCATCGTCGACGACCACGGTCACTGAGGCACTGCCGTCTTCACGATCGCGATCGGCTTCGAAATTGCGATTGTTCTAAAACGACACTAGGGATTGCGAGGATCGCGTGAGCGGTCCTCGCTCTTTACCGGATGCCCCTCTTCACCGAGCGACATCCCGCAAAGGGCGGCGCCAGAGACGGCGTGATCCGAATTCCGGCCATACCGACAACAGTATCGGGACCCCATGACGAGCCTGTCGAACAGCGTCTCCGCTGCCGCCGAGCCGCACGATTTCGCGCCGACCCCGATGATGGTCGGTGGTGAGGTCGCGGATTTCTTCGCACTCCTGAAGCCGCGCGTGATGGTGCTGGTGATCTTCACCGCCCTCGTCGGCATGGTGGTCTCGCACGTTCACATCCAGCCCGTCGTCGGCGTGATCTCGCTCCTGATGATCGCGGTGGGCGCCGGCGCCTCCGGCTGCCTCAACATGTGGTGGGATGCCGATATCGACGCGGTCATGACCCGCACCGCGACCCGCCCGATACCCGGCGGCCGCATCCAGCCCGGCGAGGCCCTGGCCTTCGGCATCGTCCTGTCGGTGGGCTCGGTGCTGGTGCTCGGCCTCGCCTCGAACTGGCTCGCCGCTTCGCTCCTGGCCTTCACGATCGTCTTCTACGCCGTCGTCTATTCCATGTGGCTGAAGAGGGCGACGCCGCAGAACATCGTCATCGGCGGCGCTGCCGGTGCCCTGCCCCCGATGATCGGTCAGGCGGCCGTGTCGGGATCGGTGGGCATCGAATCGACGATCCTGTTCCTCATCATCTTCATCTGGACGCCGCCGCATTTCTGGGCGCTCGCGCTGATCAAGGCCGGCGAATACGCCAAGGCCGGCATCCCGATGATGCCCAACGTCGCCGGGCCGCAATCCACCCGCCGCCAGATCATCTACTACTCGATCGTGTTGTTCCCGGTGGGCCTCGCCCCGGTGTTCCTCGGCTTCGGTGGATGGCTCTACGGCGTCACCGCCTTCATCGGCGGCCTCGGGATGCTGGCCTTCAGCGTCCATGTCTACCGCAACCGCGAGGGCGAGGCGGAACGCAAGGCCGCCCTCGGCATGTTCGGCTTTTCCATCCTCTACCTGTTCCTGCTGTTCTCGGCGGTCCTGGCCGAGCAGGGCCTCGGGCTCTACCGCGCGGTGCTCGCGTGACCTCGATGCCGGAGAAATCCACGCCGCCGCGGCGTCTGACGCCCGAGGAGCAGCAGCGCCAGCGCAGGCGCTCGATCGCCATCGCCACGGTGCTGTTCGTCCTCGTGGCCATCTTCTACGCCCTGACCATCGCCAAGCTCGGACCGCAGATCCTCAACCGCCCGCTGTGACCCGATCGACCGGACCGTTCAGCGAAGAGAGTCGGACGTCATCATGACCGACATGCCAACCAAGCGAAGCAGCACGCCGAACCGCACGGCTTCGGTCACCGCCCTCGCCTGTGCGGGTCTGGCTATGGGAATGGTCGGCCTCGCCTTCGCGTCGGCGCCGCTCTACGACATGTTCTGCAAGGCCACCGGCTATGACGGCACGCCGCGGGTCGGGCTCGCTCCCACTCAGGTCGCGATGGACGACAGCATGGTCGTCCATTTCGACACCAATGTCGCGTCGACCCTGCCCTGGCGCTTCGTCGCGGAGACGCCGAAGATCGAGGCGCGTCTGGGCGAGACGAAGACCGTGTTCTTCCGCGTCAAGAACACGGGGACGACCCCCTCGACGGGGATCGCGACCTACAATGTCCAGCCCGGGCTCATGGGCAGCTTCTTCGTGAAGATCCAATGCTTCTGCTTCAACGAGCAGACGTTGCAGCCCGGCGAGACGATGGATTTCCCGGTGGTGTTCTACATCGATCCGGCCGTGCGCGCCGATTCGAACACCGCCCATCTGCAGGAACTGACGCTCTCCTACACCTACTTCGCGTCGAAGAACGGCCAGCCCTCGGCCGCCCTGGCGACGACGGACGGCAAGGGTGCGAAAACCAATTTCTGAGGTCGTCAAATAATTTGGCGGGACGCGTTTTGTACGCGCCAGGTTTTTTGAGGTCTCAAGCGTGACAACACTGCGCCGTCCCGATTAAGGGTTCCGGTGTAGCCGAACGTTCAGAAGGTCAGAGCCGTTCGCGGCATTGGGCCCGGGGTGAGGAGAAGAATTGAGATGGCCGAGGCGCACGCCAAGAATCACGACTTCCATATCTTGAGCCCGAGCCCTTGGCCGCTGTTGGGTGCCTTCTCCGGCTTCCTCATGGCGTTCGGCGCCGTGTTCTGGATGAAGAGCCTGCAGATCGGCACGCTCAGCCCCGGCCCCTACATCTTCGGCGCCGGCACGATCGGTGTGCTCTACGTCATGTTCTCCTGGTGGCGCGACGTCGTCCACGAGGCGAATGCCGGCGACCATACCCGCGTGGTGCAGCTTCACCACCGCTACGGCATGATCATGTTCATCGCCTCCGAGGTGATGTTCTTCGCCGCCTGGTTCTGGGCCTATTTCGAGGCGGCGCTCTACACCGCCGACCCGATCCAGACCACGCGCCTGGATTTCACCGGGGGCACCTGGCCGCCCAAGGGCATCGAGGCGTTCGATCCCTGGCACCTGCCGCTCCTCAACACGCTGATCCTGCTGACCTCCGGCACGACGATCACCTGGGCTCACCACGCCCTGCTGCACAACGACCGCAAGGGCCTGAAATACGGTCTGTGGCTCACGATCATCCTCGGCGTGCTGTTCACGGCCTGCCAGGCCTACGAGTACAGCCACGCGCATTTCGGCTTCTCGGGCAGCATCTACTCGGCGACCTTCTTCATGGCGACGGGCTTCCACGGCGCTCACGTCATCATCGGCACGATCTTCCTCGCGATCTGCCTATACCGGGTCTATCTCGGCCAGTTCACAGTCCAGCAGCATCTCGGCTTCGAGTTCGCCGCTTGGTACTGGCACTTCGTCGATGTGGTCTGGCTGTTCCTGTTCGCGTCGATCTACGTCTGGGGCGCCGGCACGGCGGCTCACTGACACCGGTCCCGCCTCATCGAGGCGAAGCGACACAGGTATGAGAATCAGGGCGGCGCGAGCCGCCCTTTTTCGTGCCATGACTGCCGGGAACCCCATATGGGGCGGACGGCGGACTCGCCCGTCACCGAGGAGCAAGCATCGTGAATCACCCTCGGCCGCTACCGCCGCCAGTTCCCACCGGATTGCGCTGCCGCTGCCCCCGCTGCGGCAAGGGCGCGATGTTCGACGGCTTCCTCACGTTCCGGCCGTCCTGTGAGGTCTGCGGCCTCGACTATTCGAACTTCAATTCCGGCGACGGCCCCGCCTTCTTCGTCATGTCCATCGTCGGCATCGTCGTCGTCGGGCTGGCGCTCTGGCTCGAGATCACCTTCGAGCCGCCGATCTGGGTCCATGCCGTCGTGGCCATCACCCTGTCGGTCGGGCTGAGCCTCGCCCTCGTGCGCCCGTTGAAGGGAATGCTGGCGGCGCTTCAATTCGCCAACAAGGCCGCGGAGGGGCGCTTTCGCTGATGCCCAAGCCTGTTCGTCCGGGCGCCGTGCGGGCGCTTGCGGCGCCCGCCATCGCCTCGCTGATCTGCCTTGCCATCCTGTTGAGCCTCGGCGTCTGGCAGTTGCATCGCAAGGGCGAGAAGGAAGCCCTGATCGGCCGCATCGTCGCTCGCTCGCGCGCCGAGCCCCCTGCCCCTCTCCCGGCCCGAAACGATTGGGATCCGGCGCGGGACGAGTTCGAGCGCGTGCGGGTGACGGGGACGCTGCTGAACGATCAGGAGACCCTGGTCCACGGTCTCGCGGCCGGTGCCGTGCCTGGCAAGGCTCTCCAGGGCTTCTACGTTCTGACACCGTTGAAGCGGGACGATGACGGCAGCCTCGTCATCGTCAACCGGGGTTTCGTGCCCACGGAGTTGAAGGATGCGGCGCGGCGCCAGCCGGGACAGGTCGCCGGATCGGTCACGATCACCGGGATGCTGCGCGGTTCCGAGATACGGACCATGTTCGTGCCGCCGCCGGAGCCCGCCAAGGGAGAGTGGTTCCATCGCGACATCGACGGCATCGCCGCTGCGAGGGGGCTCACCGTGATGCCCTATCTCATCGAGGCGGATGCCACGCCGAACCCCGGCGGCTGGCCCAAGGGCGGACAGCTTCGCGTCGACCTTCCCAACAACCACATGCAATACGCCTTCACATGGTTCGGCATCGCCGCCTGCCTGGTCGGCGTCTTCGGCGTCTTCGCGTGGAAACGTCTCTCGGAAGAACGGGACGGCTCCGCGAGCAACCCGGCCACATAAGGAAGCCGGCAGGGCTCGGGATCCGGGCTCGCTCTTGCCGGCCGGACGCGTCGCGCTATCCTGACGTCGGACATCCCCATCGCGGAGTGTGGTCCATGCGCGCCGTCCTCTCCCTGCTGATCGCCCTCACCTGTCTCGCTTCGGAACCGGCCCGGGCCGCAGACGAAGCGGCGAAGCTCGCAGCCAGGGCGACGGTGGAGCGTCAGATCGAGGCGTTCCGCAAGGACGACGCGGCCACCGCCTATGCCCAGGCCGCCCCGTCGATCCAGGGGATGTTCGCCTCACCGGACACGTTCATCGAGATGGTCCGGAAGGGATACGGTGCCGTCTACCGCGCCCGCAGCTTCAGCATCGATCGTGTCGAGGAGAGCGGCGAGGACGGTCTCAGCCTGGGCATGACGCTGCAGGACGAGAACGGCATCGACTGGACTGCGCTCTACAGCCTCGAAAAGCAGAGCGACGGCACATGGCGGATCAATGGCTGCCGCCTCGTCAAGGCGCCCGGCGACAACGCATAGGTGAGGGCCGGCTGGGATGGTCATGGCCCGGTCTTTCCCGAAGCCTGAAGCTCCCTAAAGAACCCGATCCGCCGGTAGATGCGCCGCGCCCCCTTCGCGGCTAAAGAAGGCCTCAGGAAACCCTCCGTGACGACCGGTCCTCGTACCGAGCGCGACGGCGCGGTGGGAATTTGGTGAGACACGTTCGAGGTCTCGCCGGATCGAGGAGGATGAGGTCGAGATGAGCGGAACACAGCCGGTGGATCCGTATTGGGCGGCACTCCTCGCGTTCCTGGACGAAGACGGCGCGCTCCTTGCCGCCACGGCGGCACCGGACGGGCTCAAGGAGTATCGCCCGGACCTGATCGCCTTCTCGGACCTCGACGACATCCCCTCTGTCCGGCAGGTGGTTTGCCACAAGGGCCTGATCGAGCAGATTCCGGTACGTCTGCTCGCCGCCAGTTTCGGAAGGGCCAAGCTCGCTTTCTCCAACGAGGTATTCGTCGTGTTCCGTCTCGGGCACAGCGAGTCGGACCACGTTCGGTCGTTCGAGATCGATCTCGCCAACCATCTCTCCAGTTCCGATCTCGATGCCGGGCAGCCCGCCGCCCGGCGCAAAGAGGTGACCCGGCCGCTCCTCCGGCGGCCCGTCGCATCCGCGAGAGGCGTGGGCGTGCCCCGCATCGTGGCAGCCCTTCAATCCCCGACGCTCCTCAACAACTGGGCGTCCGCCGGCGGATGGAATCTGGAAGCGGCCAAGCTCGGCGATCATGACGGCTTGGCGGAATCGGCCCTGCTGCAGGTTCCGTCCTGGGACGGGAGCGACGAGAACGTCGCGGCAGTCCTCGTGACCACCCCGCTTCAGCTCGAGGAAGCCAGAACCCATTTGCCCAACGCCGCCCATATCTGGATCATCCACAACGGGCGCGCGGGACTTCTTCCGCCGAAGCTCATCGACGAGGTGGATGGCGTCATCACCTTGTCCCGCAAGGTCCTCGCCCTTCAACGCACCCATCATCCGGCGTTGCTGCACAAACCGTCCTGGGTGATCGCCCCCTGGTACGAGCCCGAGCGGCGTTACCGATGGAGCGCGGACCGCGCCTGGACGATGAAATCGCGGCCGAACACGCGCGATCGCTACGACTTGGCGCTGACCCATCAGGTCATCGAACTGGCCAAGCGGCGATCCGTCGACATCGTCATGTACGGACAGGACACGGTGGGAGGCTTTCTCGACGGGCGCGCCAAGGACGAGTTGCAGAGCTCGTGTTCGTGCTACGTCAGTCCCCTGCCGCCCTGGGCGGGGTTCGGCCTGGCGCAGCACGAGTGCCTGTCGGGCGGCGTTCCGCTGGCGGGCCTGCTTTGGGGCGACTTGAAAGAGGACCTTCCGGCCCCGTATCCGGCTCTCACCGAGACGCTGGACGATCTGGCCGAGACCATACGGCGGCTCTGCACCGAGGAAGCCCATGCCGAGGCGGTGTCTGAGGCGGGGCTGGACTACATCGCTCAGGCGCGAACGAAGTCTCGGACGGAGCGGGCGATCGAAAGGTTCCTCGACGAGGTCGGCGGAGCTTGATCGATTCGGTCTTCGCGGAAACGGCGCCGCTTCATTCATCTATCGGCGAAGCGTGATCCCGGACGTCGGCAATTTCCGGCTTTCGACAGCGCCATCCACTTCGTGTAGACCGGCCCCCTTCCCGGAGGCCCCTTTGCTACACGTTTCGACCCGCGGCGCCGCGGCGCCCCTCAGCTTTTCCGATGCTCTCCTCGCCGGCCTCGCCCGCGACGGCGGTCTGTACCTGCCCGAGAGTTGGCCGCAGATTTCCCGTGACGAGATCGCCGGGCTCGCCGGACAGCGCTACGCCGACGCGGCCAAGCTCGTCCTGCGGCCGCTGATCGACGGCGAGATCGCGGATGCCGATCTCGACCGGATGATCGAGGACTCCTACGCCACCTTCCGCCACCCGGCGGTGTGTCCGCTGGTGCAGCTCGACGACAACCTGTTCCTGCTGGAGCTCTTCCACGGTCCGACGCTGGCGTTCAAGGACGTGGCGATGCAGCTCCTCGGCCGGCTGATGGACCACGTCCTGCGGTCCCGCCGCTCCCGCGCCACCATCGTCGGCGCCACCTCCGGCGATACCGGCAGCGCCGCCGTCGAGGCCTTCCGAGGGCTCGATCAGGTCGACATCTTCATCCTGTTCCCGCATGGCCGCGTCTCCGAGGTGCAGCGCCGCCAGATGACGTCGGTGGGCGCGGACAATGTCCACGCCATCGCCATCGACGGCAATTTCGACGATTGCCAGAACATCGTCAAAGCTTTGTTCCAGCACGCGGATTTCGCCGACGAGCTGCGGCTTTCCGGCGTCAACTCGATCAACTGGGCGCGGGTCGCCGCTCAGGCGGTCTATTACTTCACCAGCGCCGTGGCCCTGGGCGCACCGCACCGCCCCGTCTCCTTCTCGGTGCCGACGGGCAATTTCGGCGACATCCTCGCCGGGTGGGTCGCCAAGCGCATGGGCCTGCCCATCGAGCGCCTGATGATCGGCACCAACGCCAACGACATCCTGGCCCGCACCCTGGAGCATGGCGCCTACGAGGTTCGCGGCGTCCAGCCGACCACCTCGCCCTCCATGGACATCCAGATCTCCTCGAATTTCGAGCGCCTGCTGTTCGAGGCCCTGGGCCGCGACGCGTCGAGCCTGTCGCGACTGATGGCCGGTCTCAAGCAATCGGGCGGCTTCCACCTCGACGAGGCGGTCCTCAAGGCCGTCCGTGACGAGTTCGATGCCGCCTCGGTCCCGGAAGAAGCCGTCATCGCCGAAATCGCGCGGGTCCACCGGGAGATCGGCATGGTCATCGACCCGCATACCGCCATCGGCGTTCATGCCGGCCGGCGCCTTCTGGAGAAAGACGGTAAGACCCCCGTCGTCGCCCTGGCCACCGCACATCCGGCGAAGTTTCCGGATGCGGTCGCACAGGCGACGGGGGGCCATCGCCCGGCCCTGCCGCCGCACCTCGCCGATCTGCTGGATCGGAAGGAGCGTTTCATCCGCGTCGCCAACGATCAGGCGGCGGTGGAAGCTTTCATCCGCGCACATTCACGCATCACGGCGGGGAACTGAGAACCCATGAACCAGCATTTCGCGACCCATGGCGCTTCTCCCGGCCTGAAGGTGTCCCGCCTCTCCAACGGCATCACCGTCACCACGGAGACGATGCCCGGTGTCGCCACCGCGACCCTGGGCGTCTGGGTTGGCGCCGGGTCGCGCCACGAGAGGCCCGACGAGGGCGGCCTCAGCCACCTCATCGAGCACATGGCGTTCAAGGGGACCGAGACCCGCTCGGCCCGCCGGATCGCCGAGGACATCGAGAATGTCGGCGGCGACATCAATGCCGCCACCAGCGCCGAGGGTACGAGCTACACCGCACGCGTGCTCGGCGAGGATGCCGGCGTCGCCCTGGACGTCATCGGCGACATCCTGACCCGCTCGGTCTTCGACGCGGGTGAACTCGCTCGCGAGAAGGGCGTGATCCTGCAGGAATACGCCGCCATCGAGGATACGCCCGACGACGTGGTCTACGAGGCCTTCACCGCGGCGGCGTTTCCGGACCAGCCGATCGGCCGTCCGATCATCGGCACGCCGCAGACCATCGCGAGCTTCGACCGCGACGCCATCGAAGCCTATCTCGCCCGCGAATACACCCCGGACCGCATCGTCGTGGCCGCAGCGGGCGCCATCTCGCACGAGGCCATCGTCGAGGCGGCCGAGCATCATTTCGGCGGGATGCCGGCGACGGTCGCCCCGGACATGGTCCCCGGCACCTATGTCGGCGGCGAGAAGCGGATCCAGAAGAAGCTCGAACAGGCCAATCTCGTGCTGGGCCTGCCCGGCCTCTCGTTTCGCGACGAAGGCTATTACGCCCTCCACATGTTCGCGCAGGTGCTCGGCGGCGGTCTCACCTCGCGGCTCTGGCACGAGGTGCGCGAGACCCGCGGCCTCGCCTACGAGATTCAGGCGTTCCACTGGTCCTTCGTCGATTGCGGCCTGTTCGGCATCGGCGCCGGCACGTCCGGCTCGGATCTCGCCGAACTCGTCGACGTGACCCTGGCCGCCACGGCCAAGGCGGCGCGCGATGCCGATTCCGTGGAGGTCGCCCGCGCCAAGGCGCAGGTGAAGGTGGCACTCCTGTCGGCCCTGGAGACCCCCGGCGGCCGGATCGAGCGCAATGCCCGCCAGATGCTCGCCTGGGGCCGGGTGATCCCGCCTCAGGAAGTCATCGCCAAGATCGATGCCGTCACGGTGGATGACGTCAGGGCGGCGGGATTGCGCCTGCTCTCGGGCGCTCCGACGCTCGCGGCGATCGGCCCGATCAAGAAGCTCCCGTCCCTGGAAAAGATGACGGGCGTGCTGCGGGCGAATTGAGGGGCGCCGCCGGCCGGGCGGCTCGGCGTCGAGGATAAGGCTTTCGACGACCGACCGAACGCCCGGCAAAGGGTCGTGGGTATGATCTCATACCGGCGATTGTCGCCCCTGGGAGCAATCCGGGCGTACGCCTCCACGTTTCAGAAGTGTGTCCGGCTTGTTTTGGCCGCAAAAGGACGCGATCCAAAACGTCTCGGCGCTACGCCAAGAAGCAGTGGGTGCCGCGATTGCGGGCAAGCCGCTCGCCTTGTCCGTGGACCCCCCCGCCGGTACGACTGGGCCACAAGCTGAGCCGTATTCCTCGTCAGTGCCCGCCCGGCCGGAACACTCGCCCGTTGCGCAGATCTTTCCTCGTCCTCACCGCCTTCGTCTCGCTCCTGATCGGCTTCCTCGGAACGGGGATGCCGGCTTCGGCCGTGGAAGCCGTGCGCGTGACCCTCGACGCTCCGGCGATCGATCTGACGCCGATGATCGAGCGCTATCGCTCGGACGGCGACCTGATCCAGATCTCCACCGCCCCCGGCAAAGACGGCATCGTCCGGCGCATCGTGGTGAAGGCCCGCGACAGCGGCGCGCGGCCCGACTGGATGGTCTTCGCGCTCACCAACGACACCGACGAGCAGGTCGACCGGGTCCTCGTGGCGCCCCATTTCCGTCTCGTCGGCTCGGGCGTGATCTGGCCGGATCTCGGCGGCTCGCGCATCGCGGCGATCACGGCGAGCCAGGGCATCAGACCCGAGCGGGACGAGAACCCGGAAGCCGACCAGTTCGTGATCACCCTCGATCCCGGCGCCACCGTCACCTTCGTCGCCGAGCTGAACGGGCCGAACGTGCCGCAGGTCTATCTCTGGGACCAGGAAGCCTACCGCAAGAAATCCACCGGCCTGACGCTCTACAAGGGCATCATCATCGGCATCGCCGGCCTTCTCGCCCTGTTCCTCACGATCATCTTCGTGGTGAAGGGCGCGATCATCTTCCCCGCGGCCGCAGCCCTCGCCTGGGCGGTGCTCGCCTATGCGTGCATCGATTTCGGGTTCCTGCAGCGGGTCTTTCCCGTCACCGAAGTGGCCGAGCGGGTCTACCGGGCCTCCGCCGAGGCGGTGCTGGGGGCGACGCTCCTCGTCTTCCTGTTCGCCTATCTCAACCTGAGCCGCTGGCATGTGCGCTACGGCCATGTGGCCTTCTTCTGGCTCGCGTTCCTGGCCGGCCTCGTGGGCCTGGCGGTGTTCGACCCGCCGGTGGCGGCGGGCGTCGCCCGCATCTCCATCGCCGCCGTCGCCGGCGTCGGCCTGCTGCTGATCGTCTATCTGGCCATCCATAACGGCTACGACCGGGCGATCCTGCTGGTGCCGACCTGGTTCCTGCTCCTCGTCTGGGTCGTGGCCGCGGGCTTCGCCATCACCGGCCAGATCGGCAGCGACCTCGTCCAGCCGGCGCTCATCGGAGGCCTCGTCCTCATCGTCATGCTCATCGGCTTCACGGTGATGCAGCACGCCTTCACCGGGGGCGGGATGACCCATTCCCTGGTCTCGGACACCGAACGGCGTGCCCTGGCCCTGACCGGCGCCGGCGACGTGGTCTTCGACTGGGACGTGCCGGCCGACCGGGTCTTCGCCGGACAGGAGATCGAGAACCAGCTCGGCCTCAAGCGCGGCACCCTCGAGGGGCCGGCCTCGAACTGGCTCGGCCTCGTCCACCCCTTCGACGTGGACCGATACTCGGCCGCCCTGGACACGGTGATCGAGGAACGGCGCGGCCGCATCGTCCACGATTTCCGCCTGCGCTCCACCGAAGGCCTCTATGTCTGGTACCGGCTGAAGGCCCGGCCGGTGATCGGACCGGACGGTGAGGTCATCCGCATCGTCGGCACCATCTCGGACGTTACCGAGGTGAAGACGGCCGAGGAGCGTCTGCTCTACGACGCGATCCACGACAGCCTCACCGGCCTGCCCAACCGCGAATTGTTCAACGACCGCCTCGACGCCGCCCTCGCCTTCGCGAGCCAGGACGCGCGCCTCAAACCGACGACGATCCTCCTCGACGTCGACCGGTTCAAGGCGATCAACGACGCCATCGGTCTTTCGGCGGGCGATTCGATCCTGCTCACCCTGTCGCGCCGTCTCGGCCGGCTTCTACGCCCGCAGGATTCCCTGGCCCGCATCGCAGGCGACGAGTTCGGACTGATCCTGCTCTCGGAGCGCGAGCCGGACCGCATCCTCGCCTTCACGGACATGATCCGCCGGGCCATCGCCACGCCGATCACCTATGCCGACCGCGAGATCTTCCTCACCGTCTCCATCGGCATCGTCCTGCACGAGGCCGGTGCCGCCCTGAAGCGCGAGGACGTGTTCAAGAACGCCGAGATCGCGATGATCCAGGCCAAGCGCAACGGCGGCGACCGCACCGAAGTGTTCCGCGCCTCCATGCGCAACGAACGCAGCGACCGGCTGATGCTCGAAGCCGACCTGCGCCGCGCCCTGGACCGCAACGAGATGAAGGTGCTGTTCCAGCCCGTCGTCCGCCTTGAGGACCGCACGGTAGCGGGGTTCGAGACGGTCCTGCGCTGGGACCACCCCAAGCTCGGCCGCATTCCGCATTCCACCTTCATGCCCATCGCCGAGGAGAGCGGTTTCGTCGTCAATCTCGGCATCTTCGCCCTGGAGCGCACGGCCCTCGAACTCGCCGCCTGGCAGCGCTCCCTCGACGTCGATCCGCCGATCTTCGCCTGCGTGAACGTGTCCTCGCGGCAGATCCTCCGGCACGACCTGCTTCACGACGTGAAGACGATCCTGGCCCGCTCTGGCGTACTTCCCGGTTCGCTCAAGCTCGAACTCGGCGAAGGGCTGGTGATGGAGAACCCGGAATACGCGGCTCAGATGCTGAGCCGCATCCACGATCTCGGGGCGGGCCTCTCGCTGGACGATTTCGGCACCGGCTACTCGGCCCTGTCCTATCTCCAGCGGTTCCCGTTCGACACGATCAAGATCGACCCGAGTTTCGTGCGCCAGATGGCGGCCGGGCACTCGGTGATGCTGCGCTCCATCGTCAAGATGGCCCAGGAACTCGGCCTCGCGATCATCGCCGACGGCGCCGAGAACGAAACCGATGCGCAGGCCCTGGCCGAGTTCGGCTGCGAATACGCGCAAGGTCCTGCCTTCGGCGATCCGATGTCGATGCTCCAGGCCCGCCAGCTGGTCGGCGCGGCACCGGAAGCGGCCTGATCGCCAAACCGCGACGGTTGAATTAAACCTCCCTTAACCATGATCGCTCATCGTGACGGTCGAGATGGATCGAGCGGCGCGGCACGGTCTGCCGTTCGACAGGAGGCGGGCGTGATGGCCGAAGCGGCATTGCGATTAGGTGATGAATTCGGCCCGGGCGAGGATTTCGGCTCGGATATCGTGAAGCGCCTCATGGCGCGCCCGATCCGCACCGGCGCCGCGCGGAAGCGCGTGGACATCGCTCCGGTGACATTGCCGGTGGAGCCGCGGGCGGAGGTGGCCGAGGAGGCCGCACCGTCCGACGACCTGGCGCGGCTGCGCTCCGAGATCATGGTGATGAAGGCGGTCCTGCGCGCCGAGCGGGAAGAAGCCGCCAGCGTCCGTGCCAGCGTCGAGCGTCTCGCCGGGCCGGCACCGCTCTCGCCGGAAGCCTGCGCGGTGCGCGACCGCTGGGCCGCTCTCGTGGATCAGTTGCTCGACGGACACCGGTGAGGTCTCCGCCATCGGCCGGCGCGCGTCATCCGACGCCGGCTTCCTTTCGACTTCTCTCACCATTCGAGGCTCGACCATGAGCGCGCGCTGCTCGCTTGTCGTCAACGGCAAGGCCGTGCGGGTCTCGACCGGCGATACGCCGCTCGAAGCCGCCCTTGCCGACGGCGTGATCGCCCCCACCACCGGCCTGCACGGGTCACATCTCCTCGGCCAGGGCGCCAGCCCGTCGTCGCGCCGCGCCCAGGCCCGCCTGCACCGGGCAGAGCCCGTCAAGCTCTCCACGCCCCGCCCGTCCAAGGCGGCCGAGAGCCTTGTCTTCGCCGAGGTGAAGCCGGCCGCCCAGGCGCGCCGGGTCGGCACCGTCACGCAGATCGTTCCCCTCGGCGCCCATGTGGTCGAGGTCGTGGTCACGATCACGCGCCGTCTCGACATCGAGCCCGGTCACCAGGTCACCGCCGCGTTCGAAGGGTTCGACCCGATCGACGTGAGCCCGACCCTGCGCCTCGACGGCACGACGGAGCTCAACGAACTCGTCTTCCACCTGCGTCTCGGACATGCCTGCGACGCGGTCGCCCATGCCCTCGGCGAGGAGATCCTTCTCGGGCATCCGGTCAAGATCAAGGGTCCGGTCGGTCGCGGCTATTATCGTCCCGGCGGCGGTCGTCTTCTCCTCGTCGGCCGCGAGACCGGCTTCGCGCCGATCTGGGCGATCGCCCGGGCGGCGCGCTACATCGAGCCACAGCGCGAGATCGTGGTGGTGATCGGGGCGAGCGACCCCCTCGACCTCTACATGCGCCCGTCGCTCGACTGGCTCAGGGCCACGGGAGTCTCACGGATCACCCTCGTCGCCGACAGGACGCGGCAGCGCCCCCCGGATGTTCGTCCGGGCCCCCTCACCGCACACCTCACCGGCCTGAAGACCACCGACGTCGTGCATGTGGCGGGTGACGCCTCCACCGTGGGCGCGGTCGAGGTCCTGGCAGCGGGTGCCGGCGCGCGATGCTACCCGATCCTGATCCCGCCGGGACTCTGACCGCGACGGCTCATACCGGGCGGCGCAGATCCCAACCGCCGGTCGACATCGGCTCGCCCGGCGAACGGTCGCCGCCCTGCGATCAAACCGGCAGACGGCCATGAGAGCCCTCATTGCCATCCGCTGTCAGGCGTCGTCCTCGGCAGTTTCGGCGACGGCTCCGCGAAACCCGGTCGCCAGCACGTAGAGTTCGCTCGAATCGGCGCGGCTCGCCGAGGGCTTCACGTGGCGCACCAGGGTGAAGTCGCGTTTCAGGTCGGCGAGGAGCGTGCCCTCCGTCCCGCCCTGGAAGACCTTGGCGAGATAGGTGCCGCCCGGCGCCAACACCTCGCGGGCGAATTCGGCGGCGGTCTCGGCGAGGCCGATGATGCGCAAATGGTCTGTCTGCTTGTGGCCGGTCGTGTTCGCCGCCATGTCGGACATGACGATATCGGCCTGCCCGCCGAGAAGATCGATCAGCCGCTTCGGGGCGTCGGGATCGAGGAAGTCGAGGGTGATGAACTCGACGCCGACCATCGGCTCGATCTCGAGCAGATCGATGCCGACGATCCGCCCGCTCGGCCCGACGATCTTGGCGGCGACCTGGGACCAGCCGCCGGGTGCGGCCCCCAGATCGATGATCTTCTGGTTCGGCTTCAGGATCTTGAAGCGCTCGTCGATCTCGAGAAGCTTGAAGGCCGCGCGGGAACGGTATCCCTCGCGCTTGGCCCGCGCCACGTAGGGATCGTTGAGCTGCCGTTCGAGCCAGCGCTTCTGAGAGGCGGTACGGCCCCGCCCCGTCTTGACCCGCTGCTTGAGATCGCCCCGCAACCCGCCGCCCGCACCACGCCTGTCGGTCAACGGTAGCCTCCGCGGCGCCAGACGCCGTCTTCGCGCATCATGTTCATCAAAAGACCTTCGCGCAGCCCCCGGTCGGCGATGCGTAGCCGTTCGGAGGGGAATGCCCGGCGGATCGCTTCCAGGATGGCGCAACCCGCGAGCACGAGATCGGCCCGATCACGGCCGATGCAGGGATTGTCTGCCCTCTGGTCGAGGCGCGTGTCGAGCAGATCGTCGATGGCGTCGCTGACTTCGCCGTCGCTCATCCACAAGCCATCGACGCGGCGGCGCTCGTAGCGTGCCAGTCGCAGATGCATGGCGGCCAGCGTCGTCACCGTTCCGGACGTGCCGAGGAGATGGAAATGCCGGGCATTGGCCGCCGGCGCGGCGCGGATGGCAAAGCGCGACAGCATGTCGGCCACCTCCTCCACCATGCCCTCGAACGTCAGGCGGGTGACATCGGCAGTTCCGTGCCGCTCGGCCAGGGTGACCACCCCGACGGGGAGGGAATCCCAGGCGCGGATCCGTAAAGTGGGGTCCGCCGAAGGGTTGGTGGCCGCGCCGTCGAGCCAGGCGATCTCGGTGGAGCCGCCGCCGATATCGAAGATGACAACCGATTCCGAATAGGGGTCGGCCAGGGCGGCGCAGCCGGTGACGGCGAGGTAGGCCTCGGTCTGCCGGTCGACGATTTCGAGATCGAGCCCCACCTCGTCGCGCACGCGCGCCACGAAATCCGCCCCGTTGACAGCAAGCCGGCACGCTTCCGTGGCGATGATCTTGGCACGGGCGACGCCGCGTGATTCCATCTTGGCGCGGCAGACGCGCAGAGCCTCCAGCGTGCGCTCCACGGCGGCTTCGCTGAGACGGTCGGACGTCCCCAGCCCTTCGCCGAGCCGGACGATGCGCGAGAAGGCATCGACCACGCGAAAGCCGTGGGACGCAGGCTCGGCGATCAGAAGGCGGCAATTGTTCGTGCCGAGGTCGAGGGCGGCGTAAGCATTGCGCCGTCCGGGCCGGTAACCCACCACGGGCGACCGAGCCGCATCCGGCAAGGCGGGAGCGCTCGGTGAAGACGGGCCAGCCATAGGGCGGGCCGGCATCATGGCGGCGCTCTCTTCCCTCATCGGCCTAGCCGGCATCCTCGATCGTGGCCCGACCGGGTAGGTCGACCGTCATGCGATAAGAAGCCTACAGGCCTTGGGCGTCAGTGCAAAGCCTCGATCTATGATCGGCTTAGAGAGCTTTGCCGGCTGCCGTCATTCTCGGCACCGGACGCAGGAGGCTCTTCACCTGGGAGAACGGCCGGGGCCGGTTGATGACTTCGTCCAGGCGCGACCACAGGGTCTTGGGCGAGAACGGTTTGGCGATGATCTCGTTGACCCCGAGGGAGATGGCACGGTCGACGACGTTGCGGCGGGGCTGCGCCAGCATCAGGATGATCGGCACGGTGGGCGACGGCGACGTGGTGGGCGTGCGGGCGAGGCGGATGAACTCCTCGCCGGACAGGATGGCGAGGTCCCAGTCGATGATCGTGATGTCCGGCTTGCTCTCGGCCAGCACACCCAGCGCCTCGGCACCGTCCGGCGCTTCGAGGACGCGTTTGATTCCCACGCGCATCAGCATGTCGCGAACGATTCGGCGAATATAGAGGCTCTCGTCCACGACGAGGGCCGAAAGATCCGGAAATGACGGGGTTGCGATCATCGGCCAGGGGTTCCGGGCCACCGGCTTTCGCAGGCGCCTGTGCGCATCCTAGCGGCCATCGATGTGCATTTTCCTAACGCGATCAGGAAAAATTGGGAACGCGAAGTCGTTCATCCGCATGGCGTTTGCGCATCCTGTACGCAATGGCCTCCTGTCGGAAAGGCAGGCCTGAGACGGAACGGAGTACGTAATCTGTCGCAGGAAATCCGCGGAACCTTGCAGAGTCCGGCGAGAAGCACCTTGCGAGAGAGCCAAGATTCAGTCAGGACTAAGGCGTTATTCTTGGTCACCGCTGCTGAGAGTGATGATAGTGTGGTGCAGTGCCCGTCTGGGACGGCGCGCACCCGGTATTCAAAGACAGATGGTCGGCGGACGGTTTTTGCGAGCTTTCGATGGGACGTGGTCGTGATTTCAGGGGGCCGCAGAAGCGCGGCTTCGATGAGGGTGGTGCCGAGCCTCGCTGGCCGGATCAGGCACCCCCGAGCGGTGGCTTCGGCGGTGGATATGGCGGTGGCGGCGGCGGTTTCGATCGTGGTCCGGCCCGTGCTGCAGCCGCTCCCTCTGGACCGGAGCGTGACGCGACGGTCAAGTGGTTCAATAAGGAGAAGGGCTTCGGCTTCGTCGAACTGGCTGACGGTTCCGGCGACGCGTTCCTTCACATCCGCGCAGTCGAGGCTGCGGGCCATGCCGATCTGCTTCCCGGCACGCGCCTGACCGTCCACACCGCGCAGGGCCAAAAGGGTCCGCAGGTCACGGACGTGACCAGCGTCGACACCTCGACGGCCGAGGCCGAGGCCCCGCGTCGTGCGCCCGCACCCCGCGCCGGTGGTTTCGGTGGTGGTGATCGCTTCAGCGGCGGTGGCGGCAGCTACGGTGGCGGCAACGATCGCTTCGGCGGTGGTGCTGGCGGCGGTGGCGGTCGTTTCGCCAGCGGTCCGTCGGTCGAGATGAGCGGCACCGTGAAGTGGTACGACCCGGCCAAGGGCTTCGGCTTCGTCTCCGTCAATGACGGCGGCAAGGACGTGTTCGTGCACCGCTCGGCCCTGTCGCGCGCCGGACTCGAGTCCCTCGCCGAAGGCCAGCAGGTCACCCTCAGCGTGATCGACGGCCAGAAGGGCCGCGAGGCTCAGAGCATCAACGCAGATTACTGATCGGTGAGAGAGCTTTCGGGTCAGACCGCGGTTACGCGGCCTTGCCCACGGAGAGACGAATCAGCGGCGGCCTTCGGGTCGCCGTTTTTCGTATCCAGCATCCTCGGGGGAAACCCTATGACGGTCTCCGAACGAAACGATCCGAAGGGACGATGCCGGGTGCCGGGAACAGCGATGCGTACCGTCTTCATGACGATGAGCCTGTGCCTGCCGACGGCTTTCGCGGTTCCAGCGCAGGCCGAGGATTTCACCGGCTTCTATGCGGGCGTGAATGCCGGCTACGCGTTCGGACGCGACGAGGCAGCGCGAACACCGGATATGCCGTCCCTGTCCTCGACACGCGGGGCGGACGACCGGGCCCTCCCGCCCAGCGCCCTCCAGGCCTCGGAAGTCATGCGGGGCGCGAGACCGAAAGCGCTTACGTCGACGACGGTCCGCTGACCGCGGGGCGAGCCGCCGACAGCACGATTCTCGCTGCCTTGCGGCTCGGCTCGTCATCGCCCGCGAGGCGCATCGAGCCGTCGATGCGTTGAAGCGAGCGCACCTGCGCGTCACGCGCCGCGCCGCCCTTGAGGAGCGGAAGCAGGGCCTCGCCCAGGCGGCCGGGGGTGCATTCGGCCTGAATGAATTCGGGCATGGCATTCTCGCCGAGGATCAGATTCGGCAGCACGATGGTCGGCACCTGGATCAGCCGCCGCGCCACGGCCTCCTCCAGGCGCGAGACCTTGTAGGCGACGACCATTGGCACACCGGCCAGGGCGAGTTCGAGGGTGACCGTGCCCGAGGCCGCCAGGGCCGCGCGGGACCGCCGGAAGGCCGCGTATTTCGCCGCCTCGCCATGCACGATCGTCACAGGGCGGGACCAGGAAAGAGCCAATCGCTCGATCATGGCGCGATGGCGTGTGACCGCCGGGAGCACGGCGTCGATAGGCCCGTATCGCTGCACGAGAAGGTCCAGGGTGGCACCGAAGACCGGCATCAGCCGCTCGATCTCGGAGCGGCGCGAGCCCGGCAGGATCACGAGGGTCGGCGGCGTCCCCTCCCGCGCCGCCGCCTCCGCGGAATCCGGGCGCAGCTCGGCCAGACGCTCGATGAGCGGATGCCCGACATAGGTGCAGTCCGGGCCGCCGAGCCGGCGATGCGCCTCCGGTTCGAAGGGCAGGAGCGCCAGGACGTGGTCGATGAACGGCCGCATCTTCGCCGCACGCCAAGGCCTCCACGCCCAGACGCTGGGAGAGACGTAATCGACGATGGGCAGATCGGGCAGGCGCTTTCGCACCCGCGAGGCGACCGCATGGGTGAAACCGGGACTGTCGATGATGACGAGGACGTCCGGGCGCGCTTCGACGATGTCCCGCACCGTCTGGCGAATGCGGCGCAGAAGGGTGCGCAGGCGGGCCGCCACGGGCAGGTAGCCCATCACCGCCACGTCATCGAGGGGAAACAGGGAGAGGAAGCCCTGCGCGGCCATGGCCTCGCCGCCGACCCCACCGAACGTCACCTGCCCGTCGGAGAGGTCCGACAACGCCCGCATGAGCTTGGCGCCGAGCTGATCGCCAGAATCCTCGCCGGCAACGAGCCAGATTCGTCTGGACGGATGCATGGTCATGCCTCAATCCGCAAACCGATGAGGAACAGGCCCGCACGGTCGGCCTCGGCCACCGTGGCGTCCCTGTCGATGATGAGGGTGTAGCCCGCCTGGATGGCGATGCCGGCGCAGCCCGCCGCTGCGGCGGCCTTCACCGTGCGCGGACCGATGGCCGGCAGGTCGACCCGCAGATCCTGGCCGGTCTTGGCGAGTTTCACCAACACGGTACCGGGCTGAGCCGTGCCCAATCCGAACGGCTTGCGCCCGAGGGCACGCGCGCGGGCGAGCATCCGGTCGGTGCCCTCCGGCCCCTCCACCGCCAGCGCGCGCTGGGCCGCGACGACGATCGCCTGGCCGACATCGTAGGCGGCCAATGCCGCGAGGATGCCGCAACCCGTGGCGATGGAGGCCCGCGCCGCGAGATCCGGCGCGAGGCGCCCGAGCTGCCCCTCTGGACTCAGCAGGTCCGGCGCCACGTCGTGGATGCCGACGACGCGGTGGCCGTTATCCTCCAGAAGGACGAGGGCGCCCCGCAGCAGCCGGTCGTCCCCTCCCCCCGAAATGGCCCGGAGCGCATCGCGATTCCGCAAGGCCGCCGCCGCGTTGAGGATGGCGGCGGGGTTGGGCCGCGAGACTCCGCCCACCGGTATGACGCAGGCCGGCCCCCAGGCCTCGAGGATCTGCAACGCACCGGCGATGTCGAGGAGATCGACCGTGGCCTCGGCGCGTGCGCGCATCGGGCGTTCGGCGAAACCACGGATGGCGAGCACCCGGAACGGGCGTCCCGACCTATCGAGGGATTCGGCCACGAGTTCGGGGAGCCGCCCCGCGCCGGCGACCAGAACCAGACGCTCCTCCGGATGGGGATCGACAAGAGAGGTCGGCTGGAGAGAGGCGGTCAAGCCGAGCCCGGATTCTCGCGCGGGGTGCAGATCGAGCGTTTACCGCCCACGCGGATGAAGGCGATGATCTCGGCCACGGCACGATGCGCCTCGAACTCCGCCGCCACGTCCTCCACACGCTCCATCAGGGTGCCCTCCTGGGCAAAGAGCAGGCGATAGGCCCGGCGCAGGGCATGGATATCCTCGCGGGCGAAACCCCGGCGCTGCAGGCCGATGATGTTGAGGCCCGAGAGATAAGCGCGGTTGCCGAGCGCCATGCCGTAGGGAATGCAATCGTTCTCCAACCCCGAGAGGCCGCCGACGAAGGCATGGGCCCCGACGCGGGCGAACTGGATCACGGCGGCTCCACCACCGAGAATCGCATAGTCGCCGACGCTGCAATGGCCGGCGAGCATGACGTTGTTGGAGAAGACGACCCCATCGCCCACCCGGCAATCGTGCCCCACATGGGAATTGGCAAGAAAGGTGCACTTGTCGCCGACGACCGTCTCGAGGCCGCCGCCGGCCGTGCCGGGATTCATCGTGACGCCTTCGCGAATCAGGCAGTCGGCCCCGATAGTCAGCGTCGACGCCTCGCCGCGAAACTTCAGATCCTGCGGTGGATGACCGATGGACGAGAAGGGGTAGAGCTTGGTGCGGGGACCGATTCCGGTGCGTCCGGCGACGACCACGTGACTGACGAGCTCGCAGCCCTCGCCCAGGACGACCTCCGGCCCGACATGGCAGAAGGGGCCGATCCGCACGCCTTCGCCGATCGTGGCCCCGTCTTCGATGACGGAGCTCGGATGGATCTCGGCCAATGCGCTCACTCCGTCACCAGCATGGCGCCGATCTCGGCCTCGGCCACGAGGGTGTCACCCACCCGCGCCTGGCCCTTGAACCACCACATGGTCCGGCGCTGGTTCATCTTCGTCATGTGGTACCGCACCGTGTCGCCGGGCACGACGGGCTTGCGGAACTTGCACTTGTCGATGGTCATGAAGAACACCTGCTTGGCCCGCATCTCGTCGGTCTTGATGTGCTGGCAGCAGATGGCGCCGGCGGTCTGGGCCATGCCCTCGATCAGCAGGACGCCCGGGAACACCGGCAGGCCCGGAAAATGCCCGGTGAATTGCGGCTCGTTGAACGAGACGTTCTTGATCCCGATGCAGGAGCGATCCCCGTCGATCTCGATGATGCGGTCGATCATCAGGAACGGGTAGCGATGGGGCAGAAGTTCCAGGATCTTCTGGATGTCGGCCGAGCCCAGATCTTTCGGCATGTCACTCATCGATCGAACAATCCCATGGCGCCCCGGCGCCCCTGACGCCTCGCCCCGAACCTTGGAAGAAAACCGAACGTCGTCATCGGCATAAACGCCAACGGATGCAAGTCTCGGAGAGTCGTGCAGCCGGTCATCCCGTGCCGGGGACGGTTCCGGCTCAGTCCTTGGGGGGCTCGCTCGTGTCGCGGCCCGACTTTTCCGCGAGGCGGGCGAGAGCGGTGAGTTCGCGGAACCAGGTGCGCACGGGCTTGGCCGGCGTACCACCCCAGCGGCTTCCGGGCGGGACGTCCCGGTTGACGTTCGAAGACCCGGCGATCTGCGAGCCCATGCCGATCCGCAGGTGCCCGACCACGCCGACCTGGCCGCCGAGGACCACGTAATCCTCCAACGTGGTCGAGCCGGAAATGCCCACACCCGAGACGATGACGCAGTGGCGCCCGATGACGACGTTATGGGCGATCTGGACGAGGTTATCGATCTTGGTCCCCTCCCCGATCACGGTATCGCGTCCGGCGCCGCGATCGATCGTGGTGTTGGCGCCGATCTCGACATCGTCCTGCACGATGACGCGGCCAGTCTGGGGCACCTTGAGATGCCCGCCCGGTCCCATGGCGAAGCCGAATCCGTCCTGGCCGATGCGCGCGCCGGGATGAAGGATCACGCGGTTACCGACGAGGGCATAGGCCAGGGTCACCCCCGCCCCGATGGAGCAATCGCGGCCGATGCGGACATTGGGGCCGATCACGGCGTTCGGGCCGATGACCGTCCCCGAACCGATCTCGGCACCGGGACCGATCACGGCGCCGGGATCGACGATCACGCCGTCTTCGAGGCGGGCCTTGGGATGGACATGGGCGCCCGGAGATACCCCCTCGGTGGCGAATTGCGAGTGGGGCCGCATGGCCTCCGGGTGGAAGCGCGCCAGCAGGCCGGCATAGACCCGGTACGGATCACGCGTGACCAGGGCCACCGTCGTCGGTGGCACCTTGGCCGCGAAGCGCGGTGAGACGAGGCAGGCCAGCGCCTTCGTCTGCGCCAGGACATCGCCGTAGCGGGCGTTGTCCATATAGGCGAGGTCGCCGGGGCCTGCGGTCTCCAAGGGAGACGCGCCGCCGACCATCGCGCCAGGGTCCGCGCCTTCGGGAAGCGAAATGCCGGCAGCCCCGGCGATGTCGCCGAGGCTGAGGGCCGTGCTGGATGCGAAGAAGATGGGATCAGACATGATGCGACAACGCACGGGCTTCGAGAAGGAAGCCCGTGCGTCTTGGCTCAGAAGCGCGAACCGCCGGAGAAGCGGAAGGCCTGGAGCTGATCCTTGCCGACGCGGCCGAGGAAGCTGCCATCGGCGTTGTAGATCTTCTGGCCCTCGTCCTTGGTCAGGGCGTAGGCGTAATCGAAGCGGATCGGGCCCAGCGGCGAGTTCCACAGGATGGACGCACCGATCGAGGAGCGGATCGTCATCTTGTCGCGGACGTTCAGGCATTCCGGCTCGACGGTGATCGCTCCGGCACCCAGCGCCGTGTAGGCACAGGCCCCGCCGGGTGCGATGCCGTTGATGATCGCGTCGCCGTTCACGTTGAACTGGGTGCGGCTGTTGTAGCCGAACAGCGTACCGGCATCGGCGAAGACGGCGCCCTTCAGACCGAGATCACGCGGAATACCGTAGATCGGGAACTGAACTTCGAGCGTACCGCCGAAGTAAGTCGTACCGCCGACGGCATTCGAACGGGAGTCGGCGCTGCCGACGTCGCGGGGACCGATACCGTTGGGCGCGAAGCCGCGAACGAGCGACGGGCCGAGGAAGTACTGATCGGTGATGCGCAGCTTCTCGTCGGTGAGCGGCGAGATATGGCCGCCCTGGAAGCGGGCGAAGCCGACCACGTCCTCGTAAAATTCCTTGTAGTAGCGAACGTCGCCAGCCACGCGGAAGAACTTCGAGTCACCGCCGAGACCGGCGATTTCGGGTTTCAGCTCGGCATAGAGGCCGTTCCGCGGCTGGGCGAGGTTGTCCAGCGTCGAATAGGCAAGCGTCACACCGGCAAGCGAGGTGAGCGTGTTGCCGGTCGAGCCCTTAAGAGCAATCGAGGCTTCGCCATTGAAGGCACAATTATCCGGGTAGCGCGCCAGACCGCCCGTGTTGAGGCCGGAGACGGGGTCGATCGTGCCCGCCGGGTTCACCGTTGTGAAACCGGGGATCGGGTTCGAACAGTCGTTATACGGCCGCTTGGTGCTGTTCGGGATCGTCAACTCGGTGTTGTAGAGCGAGTAGCGCAAGGTGACGCCGAACTCTTCCGTGATCGGCAGGCCGACGCGGATCTGGCCACCGTAGACGGTGGTCTCATAGCGCGAGTAGCGGGTCAGATCGCTGTACTTGTAGAAGGCGTCGAAGCCGGCGGCGAGGCGGTAACCGAGGAAGTACGGCTCGGTGAAGGAGAAGTCGACGCCGCGGGAGTACTGGCCGCCGGTGCCGGCGACGCGGACATACTGGCCGCGACCGAGGAAGTTCGACTCGGAGACCGAGACTTCGCCGATGATGCCGTCCTGGGTGGAGTAGCCGCCCGCCACCGAGAACGAACCCGTGGGCTGATCCTCGACGTCGATGTTGATGATCACGCGGTCGGCCGACGAGCCCGGCTCGTTGGAGAAACGGACCTTCTTGAAGAAGCCGAGACCATTCAGGCGACGCTCGGCGCGATCGGTGAGAACGCGGTTATAGGCATCACCCTCGGTGAGATCGAGCTCGCGGCGGATGACGTAGTCGCGGGTGCGGGTGTTGCCGCGGATGTTGATGCGCTCGACATAGACGCGCGGGCCGTCCTCGACGACGAAGCCGAGGGCCACGGTGTGGGAGGCGCGGTCGCGCTGGCCGGTGGGGCGGACCTGGGCGAAGGGGAAGCCCTGGCGGGCGACCTGGTTGGTCACACCGGAGAGGGTCTTCTCCACGTCCTCGGCGTTGTAGACGTCGCCCACGGCGGCGCGGACCTCGCCGTCGAGGATCTGGGTGTCGACACCCGGCAGGCGCGAATCGATGGCCACCGCGCCGACGGTGTATTGCTGACCCTCGTCCACGGTGACGGTGATGACCCAGCCGGCATCGCCCTCGCCTTCGACGTAGCGCGCATCGGCATTCACCACCCGGAAATCGGCATAACCGTTCTTCAGGTAGTAGCGGCGCACGAGGTCGAGATCGTTGGTGATCCGGTCGGGATCGTAGACGTCCGAGGTCTTGATGAACGAGAGGAAGTTCATCTCCGACGAGCTCATCAGCTCGCGCAGCTTGCTGTCGGAATAGGCGCTGTTGCCGACGAACTTGATCGCCTTGATGCCGGTCTTGTCGCCTTCCTCGATCACGTAGATCAGGTCGATGCGGCCGTTGGGCAGATCGACGGTGCGGAAGCTCACCTTGGCGGTGCCGCGGCCGGCGCGGCGGTAGATCTCGCGGATGCGCTGAAGATCGGCCTGGACGATGCCCTCGCTGAAGCCGCCGCGGGCCTTGGCCTCGACCTCGGCTTCGAGCGTCCCCTTCTCGACCTTCTTGTTCCCCTCGAACACGACGCGGTTGATGAGGTTGTTCTCGCGCACCGTCACCACCGTCCCGCCGCCGCTGCGCGAGACCTTGACGTCGGAGAACATGCCGCTCGCCAGAAGGTTGCGGCGGGCCTCTTCGGGAGATCCCGAGGCCGTGCCGGTCACGTAGGACCGGATCGTGTCGGCATCGACGCGCTTGTTACCCTGGACGACGATCTGCTGCGCCTGTGCCGTACCGCCCAGAACCAGCCCTGCGGCCGCGGCAGCGACTAGGACGATGGTCCGTTCGGCCGACTTCCGCCGGCGCTTCCCCGTCATCGACATCATGTAATCGCCCGTCTCTATTTATTAACAGTCCGGGTTTGCACCCGCAGACAGGCGGTCGTTGTCCGACCGTCCCGTCACCTGGTCCCAAGCTCAGCTTCTACCGAGTTTCCCGAGCGAAGCAAACGCTCGGACCTGGGCTGTAGGGGGGATTTTGGGGAGACGTGGCCTTCCGGTCACTTAACGGTTCCCGTTCATCGCTCGATAAGGTGAATCAATCGTCAATTTGCAGCAAAAAGCCCGCCCCGAGGACCGGGCGGGCTTTTCGATTATCGAGCTCGATCAAGGCGTTACGGAGACATCCACAGCCTTGCGAGAGACGCGCTCCGCGCCGCCGCGGAGACGATGGCGCCGGGTCAGGAACCCCGTCCGGACCAGGACGCGCCGAGGTTCAGGATGTCGTTCCAGGCGGCGAACAGCATCAGGAACAGCACCAGGGCGAGCCCGATCCGGAAGCCGATCTCCTGGGTCTTCTCGCTCAGGGGACGGCCGCGAACGGCCTCGAACGCGTAGAACAACAGGTGCCCGCCATCGAGGAGGGGGACCGGGAAAAGGTTAAGCAGGCCGATCGACACGGATAGGAGCGCCACGAGGCCGATGAGCCCGCCGACACCGCCGACCTTGGCGACCTCGCCCGAAACGCGGGCGATCCCGATGGGTCCGGAGAGCTGATCGGCGGATTCGCGCCCGGTCACCAGCTTGCCGAGGTAGTTCATCGTCCGGTCGACCACGAAATAGGTCTCCGACACGCCGAGCCCGAGGGATTGGACGAGGCCGTAATGCCGAACCTGGGCGTCGGCGCCGTTCGGTCCCTTGATGCCGAGGCGGCCGAGGCGGTGCTTGCCGAACGGCGTGCGCTCCTCCACCGCGTCGGGAATCGCGGTCAGGGTCTTCGTCTCGCCGCCGCGGTCGACGGTGACGGCGAGGCTGGCGCCGGCGCTGCCGGAGACGGTGCGCTGCATGTCGAGGAAGTTGGTCACCTGCGTCCCGTCGATGGACGTGACGAGGTCGCCGGGCTGGAAGCCCGCCCGCTCGGCCGCACTGCCCGGCATCACGCCGTCGATGCGCGGCGGAAGCTCGTAGCGGCCGGAGACATAGATCGCCCCGGCAAAGAGCGCGATGGCCAGGAGGAAGTTGGCGATGGGTCCGGCGGCGACGATGGCCGCGCGCTTACCCAGGCTCTGGGCCGGGAAACTCGTGGCGCGCTCCTCCGGCGTCATGCGCGCGAGGGCGGCGGGATCGGCCACGCTGGCGCCGTTCGCGTCGCCGTGGAACTTGACGTAGCCGCCGAGCGGGATCGCCGAGACCTTCCAACGGGTACCATGGCGGTCGTTGAAGCCGAAGAGTTCGGGGCCGAACCCAAGGGAGAAGGCATGGACGCCGACCCCGCACCAGCGGCCGACGAGGAAGTGGCCCATCTCGTGGACGAACACCACGATGCTGAGCACGATGACGAAGGGGATCACCGACCCGAAGAAGCCGGAGGCCGTCCCCCCCATCGAAGCTAGAAAGTCCATTCGTCGATCCTCAGGGCCTCGCGAGGGGCCAACACACGTCCATAGCAGATCGGATCGCGGACGAGCGAACGCAAACCGGACGGGGCCGGCGAGATCGTCGCATGCGGCTCGCCCGTCCCCGTATTCCTCGGTGGAGGGTTAAGGGCTCGGCCGGAGCAGTCGTCTCAATGGCCGCCGCCCGCCGGAGCGGCGGCGCGCGGCCGGCGGATCAGCGGCGTCGCGCAGGCCATGGCGAGGAACAGGAAGGTCAGAACCAGGAAGACGTCGGTGAAGCCCATCACCAGACCCTGCATCCGCACCGTGTTCATCATCGCCTTGAGGGCCATGGCGTTGCCGTCGAGGCCCAGCGCATCGAACTGGCGGCGCGTCATGTCGAGCCGCTCCAGCACGGTATTGTTCGTCCAGGTGAAGCGCTCGTGCAGACGGGCGAGATGCAGATCCCAGCGGTCGTTGAGCACGGTGTTGATGAGGGCGAGGCCCACCGCCCCGCCGAGGTTGCGGGTCAGGTTGTAGAGGCCGGACGCGTTCTTCATCCGCGCCGGCGGAAGCGTGCCGAGCGCGATGTTGTTGATCGGGATCATGCACAGCATCAGCGAGCAGCCGCGCAGGACCTGCGGCAGCAGCAATTCCCAGAAATCCCAATCCTTGGTCAGCCCGGTGACGATCCACGTGCCGGCGGCGAAGCCGGTGAAGCCGATCCCCATCAGGATGCGCGGATCGACCTTGCCCGAGAATCGGCCCGCGATGGGCGCGGTGGCGAACATGCACAGGCCTGAGACGAACATCGTCTCGCCGATCTGCAGGGCGGAGTAGCCGCGCACGCGTCCGAGATAGACCGGGTAGAGATAGGTCAGGCCGTAGAGGCCGATGCCGAGGACGAAGCTGAAGATGCAGCCCGCCGCGAAGTTGCGGTCGGAGAAGGCGCGCAGGTCGACGATGGGCTCTGCCGCCGTGAGCGCGCGCCAGAAGAAGGCGACACCGCCCACGACGCAGACGATGGCGCAGGCGAAGACCGCCTCGTCCTGAAGCCAGTCGTGGTTCGGCCCCTCCTCCAACACGTATTCGAGGCAACCGAGGAAGGCGGCCATGAAGGCGAGACCGAACCAGTCGAAGCGCTTGAACAGGTCGAGGTTGGGCTCGTCGAAATCGACGAGCAGGTAGGTCGAGACGGTGACGACGATGCCCGGCACCACGTTGATGAGAAACAGCCAGTGCCAGTCGAACGCATCCGTCAGATAGCCGCCCACGGTCGGGCCGATGGTGGGGGCGAGCGTCGCCACGAGGCCGATCATCGGCGAGACGATGGGGCGCTTGGAGGGCGGGAAGATCGTAAAGGCCGAGGCGAAGACGGTAGGGATCATGCCGCCGCCGATGAAGCCCTGCAGCGCCCGCCACAGGATCATCTCGTTGATCGAGGTCGAGGTCGCGCACATCAGGCTCATCAGGGTGAAGCCGCCGGCCGAGACCACGAACATCCAGCGGGTCGAGATCACCCGCGACAGGAAGCCGGAGAGCGGGATCGCGATGACCTCGGCGATGAGATAGCTGGTCTGGACCCAGGGGATCTCGTCGCCCGAGGCAGAGAGCCCGGCCTGGATCTCGGCCAGCGATGCCGAGACGATCTGGATGTCCAGGATGGCCATGAACATCCCGAACACCATGCAGACGAAGGCCACCATGCGACGGCGATCGAGGGGCGGCTCGGCGGCGGGTGCCGGCGCGATGGTGGCGGTAGCGGCCATGATCGGCCCCTAATGCCGCCACGCCGTGCGGACGGGCTCGCCCCCGTCGCGGGTATCGACACGCACGGTGACGGAGAGACCCGGACGCAGGAGCCCCTCATGGGCGACGTCCGCCGGCACGTGGATACGCACCGGAAGGCGCTGCACGATCTTAGTGAAATTGCCGGTAGCGTTGTCCGGCGGCAGCAGGCTGAAGACCGAGCCCGAGGCCGGTGACAGGGATTCGACCTCACCCACGATGTCCTGACCGGGATAGGCGTCCACCGCGATATGGACGCGCTGACCGGGATGCATTCGCTCGACCTGCGTCTCCTTGAAGTTCGCGTCGATCCGCACGCTCTCCAGGGGAACGAGGGCGGCGACCCGCGAGCCCGGCGCGACATAGGCGCCCGCCTCCACGGCCTTGTTGCCGACGACGCCGTCGAAGGGGGCCTGGATCACCGTGAAGGAGAGGTCGCGGGCGGCCCTGTCCTCGGCGGTCTTCAGTTCGGCCGCGAGCCCTTCCGCCTCCCGGCCCTGAGCCCGCAGCACCTCGACATTGGCTTTCATCATGGCGAGGTTCGCCTCGGCGCCCTTCACCGTGGCCTCGGTGCGGTTACGGTCGGCCAGAGCCTGCTCGATCCGAGATTTGGCGACGAAATCGACCTTCTCCAGCTGCTGCTGGCGGGCGTAATCGGCGGCGGCGCGAATGGAATCGGCCTTGGCCGCATCGATCTGCGCTGCGCTCTGGAGGATCTGGGCCTGCGCGGCCTCCACCTGCCGGCCGATGCGGGCGATGGTGGCCTGCTGCGTCAGGAGCTTGTCATGCGCGGCTTGGGCGGCGAGGCGATAATCGCCGTCGTCGAGGCGGGCGATCACGTCGCCCTTCCGCACCGCCTGCCCGTTCATCACCGGCACGGCGGCGAGATAGCCGGGAACCTTGGCGGCGAGGATCGAGATGTCGGCCTGGACATAGGCGTCGTCGGTGGAGACGAAGAAGCGTCCCACCGTCCACCATTCGTAGCCCTTGTAACCGCCGCCGGCGAGGCCGAGGACGACGAGGCTCGCCAGGATGGCCTTGCGCAGAGGACGTCGCTTCGCAGGTGATGCGACCGCTCCGGCCGGCGGCGCGGTCGGCGGTCCGGCCACGACGGGGATCGCCGGCGAGGCCACCGGCGCCACGACATCGTCGGAATTAACCGCCCCCGAGGACGCGTCGCGGTGCCCATCATCGTCACGCAGAGACATGATCCCGTCCCGAAACAAATGAATTGACCGAACCGTTCGGTCAATTTCGGCATCGGATTGACCGAGGCCGTCGATTGCACCTAGTTAGGATGACTGAACGGTTCGGTCAATCGGAGGGAGAGGTGGTGGCAGGCGGAGGGGACGTTCCAACGTCGAACGGGACGGGCGCTAGAAACCCGGCGGAGACCGATAAGCGTCGGCAGATCCTCGACGGCGCGCGCTCGGTCTTCATGGCCTCGGGCTTCGACGGAGCCAGCATGGGCGAGATCGCCAAGGCGGCAGGCGTGTCGAAGGGCACGCTCTACGTCTATTTCGACAGCAAGGAGGCGTTGTTCGAGGCGCTGACCCTGGAGGAGAAGCGCGGCCTCGCCGAGGCTTTATTCCAGCTCGATGCCGACGATCCGGACGTGCGCGGGGTTCTCACCCGGCTCGGCGAGACCTACCTCGTCCACATGATCCGTCCGGACCACGTGGCGATCATCCGGATGGTGATCGGGGCGACGGAGAAGTTTCCGCGCTTCGGCCAGGCCTTCTACGAGGCCGGCCCGGCACAGGGGGTGGCGCGGCTCACCGCCTATCTCGACCGCCAGGTGGCGGCGGGTCGTTTGCGCCGCGCGGATACGGAACTCGCCGCCAAGCACTTCCTGCATCTGTGCCAGGCCGGGCTGCTGACGCGCCTGCTCTTCGCGGCGGGCGGTCCGGTGACGCAAGGCGAGATCGCGCCCCGCGTGAGCGAGGCCATCCGCGTGTTCTTCGCGGCCTACGGGCCCGAGGATTGACGGGTTTCCGCCTCGCGAACGGTCACGCTTGATTTAGGCAAACCTGCCAAGGGTGGGCCGAGACGCGATCGGAGCGGTGGATCACCGATAGATGCGAATCCTGGTTCTCGGAGGCTACGGCCTCATCGGCTCGGCGGTGGTCTCCCGCTGCCTCGCCGCCGGCCATGCGGTGACGGGTCTGGGGCGGGACGTCCGGTCAGCGCGATGGCGTCACCCCGATGCCGACTGGATCGCGTGCGACATCGCGAGACTGGCCGAGCCGGAGGATTGGACAACGATCCTCACCGGGTTCGACGCCGTGGTGAACTGCTCGGGCGCCTTGCGGGACGGCCCGCGCGACGATGTGCGCGCCGTCCAAGCGGTCGCCATGCGCGCCCTGTTCGCCTGCTGCCGGCAGATGGGCATCCGGCGAATCGTCCAGGTTTCGGCCGTGGGAGCCTCGCCCGATGCCCCCACCGAATTCATGCGCAGCAAGGCCGAGGCCGATGCGGCCCTTTGCGCCCTCGATCTCGACTGGGTGATCCTGAGGCCCGGCCTCGTCGTCGCGCCCGTCTCCTACGGCGCCACCGGCCTGATACGCGGGTTGGCGTCGCTTCCGGTGGCCTTCACGCGGATGCCCTCTCTCCGGCCGATCCAGACCGTCCATGTGCAGGACGTAGCGGGGGCGGTCCTCCTCGCGGTGGAGGGAGGGATCGCCGTACGGGCGCAGTACGACCTCGTCGAGGATCAAGGCCACACCCTGCCGGACATCGTCGCGGCCTACCGCGCCTGGCTCGGGCGCCCTCCGGCCCCGCTCGCGCTGCCGGTCTCGTCCTGGCTCCTCCGGGCCGGTTTCCGCATGGGCGATCTTGTCGGCCGACTCGGCTGGCGGACTCCCATCCGCATCACGGCTCTGCGCCAGATCGAGGCCGGCATCGACGGAGATCCGACCGCCTGGGAGCGGGTCGCGGGCTCACCGCTCTCCTCCCTGTCGGAGAGCCTTCGGCGGATGCCGTCCGGGGTGCAGGAACGCTGGTTCGGCCGGCTCTGGCTCCTGAAGCCGGCGATCCTCGCCACGCTCTCGCTGTTCTGGCTGCTCTCGGGCCTGATCGCCCTGACGCATCTCGACGCCGCCATGGCGGCGATGACCGACCACGGCATCGATGCGGTGACGGCGCGGGTCACGGTGCTCGCCGGGATTTTCGTCGACCTGGCGCTGGGGGCCGCGATCCTGGTGAGGCGCACCATGCCGCTCGCCGCCCTCGGCATGGCGGCGATGACGGGGATCTACCTCTTCTTCGGCTCGGCCATCGCCGCCGGCCTCTGGCTCGATCCCCTCGGCGCCTATCTCAAGACCCTGCCCGGGGCGATGCTGGCCCTCGTGGCCTATGCGCTGGCCGACGAGCGCTGACCCCGATGGAGTACGTCGATCTCCTGCGCTGGCTGCACGTCATCGGCGCGACGATCCTACTGGGCACCGGGGCCGGCATCGCCTTCTTCATGACGATGGCGCACCGCACGGGACGGCCCGACCTGATCGCCCATGTGGCGGGGACGGTGGTCGTCGCCGACACGCTCTTCACGGCGACGGCGGCGGTCATCCAACCGGTGACGGGTTGGCTGCTGGCACGCGCGGTGGGCTGGCCCCTCTCCGAGGGATGGATCGCCCTGTCGCTGATTCTCTACGTCGTCATCGGCTTGTTCTGGCTGCCGGTCGTCAGGATCCAGACGACCTTGCGCGATCTCGCCGGGGCTGCGGCGGCATCCGGAATGCCCCTGCCGCCGCGCTATCACAGGCTGTACCGGATCTGGTTCGCCTGCGGTTTTCCCGCCTTCGCCGCCATTCTCGCCATCGTCTGGCTGATGACGGCGAAACCGCGATTCGCCCTATTCTGAGCTGACCTCAGGCGGCCGAAGGCAGCGCCTTGGCGCTCCAGGCGCGGACATGGGCGTCGATGGCCAGAGCCTCGTCCACGTCGGCGGGCGCGCTGCGATACTCCGGGGCGAAATGCTCGCAGGCTCGCTCCACCAATTCGGCGATGCCGTAGAAGTCGATCTCGCCGCGGATGAAGGCGGCCACGGCGATCTCGTTGGCGGCGTTCATCACTGTCGGGGCGGCACCGCCCTCCGCGAGCGCCGCGCGGGCGATGCGCAGGCAGGGGAAGCGCGCCTCGTCCGCTGCCTCGAAGGTGAGGCTGCCGACGGCGGCGAGATCGAGGGAGCGTCCCCGCTCGATGGTCAGGCGGTCGCCGAGGCCGAGACAATGGGCGATGGGGACGCGCATGTCAGGCATGGCGAGACCGGCCGTCACGGCGCCGTCGCGCCAGGTGATGAGGCCGTGCACGATGGATTGCGGATGCACGATCACGTCGAGGCGCTCGGCCTCGATGGCGAACAGGTGATGCGCCTCGATGAGTTCGAGGCCCTTGTTCATCAGCGACGCCGAATCGATGTTGATCTTCATTCCCATCGACCAGGTCGGATGAGCCGCGGCCTCGGTGGGCGAGGCCGCCGCGATGCGCTCCCGCGTCCAGGTGCGGAACGGGCCGCCGGAGGCGGTGATGGTCATCTTGGTCACGTCGGAGACACGGCCGTCTCCGAGAGCCTGCGCCAGGGCGTTGTGCTCGGAATCCACGGGCAGCAGCGTCGCCTTGAACCGCGCGGCATCGCGCATGAACGCATCGCCGGCGCAGACGAGGCTCTCCTTGTTGGCGAGCGCCACCGTGCGGCCGAGGCGCAGGGCGGCATGGGTCGGCCGCAGGCCGGCCGCGCCGCTCACCGCCGCCACGACGATGTCGGCGTCACGGGCCACGGCTTCGAGGACGGCGCTATCGCCTGCCCCATTGGCGATGCCGGTGCCGGAAAGCGCGTCGCGCAGGGCCGCCCCCTGGCTCTCGTCGGCGAGCGCGGCGAAATCTGCGCCGATCTCACGGGCGAGCTTTGCCAAAGCGGCGGCGTCGCGGCCACCGACGAGGGCGCCGATCCGGAAGCGCCCGGGATGTTGCGCCAGGAGGTCGGTGGTGGAACGACCGATGGACCCGGTGGCGCCGAGGATGGTGACGGTATGGGTCAACGAATCGATTCCTTCAGACCACCGCCAGGCGGTGGGCGATGAGATAGAGGCCGGCGAGGACGGCCACGGCGAAGAAGCCGTCGAGCCGATCCATGACACCGCCATGGCCCGGGATCGAACGGCCCGAATCCTTGACGCCGTAATGACGCTTGAGACCTGATTCGGCGAGATCGCCGGCCTGACTCAGGATGGACGCGAGGGCACTCGTGATGGCGACCGCGACGAGGGGGGCGTTCGCCAGACTGCTCCACCCCTGCGAGCGCGCGGCCATCACCAGCAGGGTGCCGGCGGCGATGCCCGCCACAAGGCCGCCGAGGGAACCGGACCACGTCTTCTTGGGGCTCACGGACGGCATCAGCTTCGGCCCGCCGAAGGTCCGGCCGGTGATGTAGGCGACGATGTCGGTGGACCAGACCACGGCGAACATCCAGGCCGGGCCGAAGATGCCGATGGCCGGGTCGTCGCGCAGGGCCGGGGGAACCAGGGCCAGCACGGCGGCGCTGAGGAAGCCGATGAGGACGCGGCCCCGCCCGCCGGAATCCCTCACGGTGACGAGGAGCGCCACGAGGGCGGCGCCGGTGACCGCGAGCCAGATCGGCGGCGACGCATCAAGGCGCAGGCAGAGGGCGAGGCCGGCCAGCCCCAGGCCCGTGATCGCAACGGTAGGCCTGAGCGGCGCGATCCGGCTGATCGTGATCCATTCGCCCGCGAAGACGATGCCGGCGATGAGCCAGATGGCGGCGAAGGCCCAGCCGCCGAGGAACAGCGTGGTGAGCACGATGGTCGCCAGCACGATGGCTGAGGCGGTCCGCAGCTGGAACTCGCGGCCGCCGAGGGGGCCACGCCTCGGCGCAGACGCCGCGTCGCCGGGCGAGACCATCACCCGGCCTTGCCGCTGAGGCCACCGAAGCGGCGGTCGCGGCGATGATACTCGTCGATGGCCGCATGGAAGCAGGCGTGATCGAAATCCGGCCAGAATTCCGGCACGATCACGTATTCGGCGTAGGCCGTCTGCCACGTCAGGAAGTTCGACAGGCGCTGCTCGCCGGAGGTCCGAATGACGAGGTCGGGATCGGGAATGCCGGTGGTGTCGAGGGCTTGGGTGATGGCTTCGAGGCCGATCTCGGCGGGGCTCATCCGCCCGTCGGCCACGGCCTGGGCGAGGGTCCGGACCGCCCGGAGGATCTCCTGGCGCCCGCCGTAATTGAAAGCGATCACCAGGGTGAGGCCGGTATTGCCGCGGGTCCGCGACTCGGCCTCGTCGAGCAGGGCGGCGATATCGGTGCTCAGGCCCTCGCGGGCGCCGATGATCTTGACGCGCACGTTGTTGCCGTGGAGCTCGGCGAGGTCGCGGCGCACGAACAGCTTCAGCAGGCCCATGAGATCGGCGATCTCGGCCGGTGGCCGGCGCCAGTTCTCGGAGGAGAAGCTGTAGATCGTCAGATAGGAAACGCCGAGTTCGATCGCGGAGCGGACCGCGCGACGGACGGCCTCGACGCCGCGGCGATGCCCCTCCACACGCGGCAGACCACGGCGCGCGGCCCAGCGGCCGTTGCCATCCATGATGATGGCCACATGGGCGGGTGCCGCCGGACGGGTGACGGGAGACGGGCCGGCCCCCGACGGCGCGGCATCGCGCGAGGCGAGGCCGACCGTGGCAGCGGCCGCATCCCTATCCCCGGCCGCAGATACCTCGATCTGACGCGCGCCCTCTGAGCGACCCAACGCGCTTCTCCCCGTCCCTGATTCCGTCGATTCCATACCTGTCCGAAACCTAGACCTGCATGATTTCCTTTTCCTTCGAGGCGAGAACGCCGTCGATCTCGGCGATGTGCTGGTCGGTCACCTTCTGCACCTCGGTGGCCTGACGCTTCTCGTCGTCCTCGCTGATGGCGCTGTCCTTCTCGAGCTTCTTGAGATGGTCGAGCGCATCGCGGCGGACGTGGCGGACCGCGACGCGGGCCTCCTCGGTGTATTTGTGGGCGACCTTGACCATTTCCTTGCGGCGCTGCTCGTTCATCTCCGGCACGCGCAGGCGGATGGTCTGGCCTTCGGTCTGGGGGTTCAGCCCGAGATCGGATTCGCGGATGGCCTTCTCCACGGCAGCGACCATGCTCCGGTCCCAGACCGAGATCGACAGGAGGCGCGGTTCGGGCACGCTCACCGTGGCGACCTGGGCCATCGGCATCGACGACCCGTAGGCATCGACGTTGATCGGATCGAGGATGCTCGGAGTGGCGCGTCCGGTGCGCAGGGAGCCGAGATCCTTCGACAAGGCGCTCACGGCGCCCTGCATCCGGCGCTTGATATCGTTCAGGTCGAACTCTGGGGTCGCCATACTGTGTGTCCCGACGAAATTAGGGAGAAAGGGCGTTGGGCCGCCGGGGCCCGTGCGTGCGGCCTCAATGAACCAAAATCCGACAGGTCGCAAATGGCGTTCGCAGCTGCGGCGGATCAAATCGCCGGTGCGAGCCGGGTTCGCGATCGGCCTATGGCGCGACCGGCTTCATCGGCACGATCCCCGGCTGGCCCGAGCGCTGCACGAAATGGCTCGCATCGAGTTCCGTGAACGCCCGGAGCAGGGCGATGATGGACGTCGCGGACATCTCCGTGGGGTCGAACTTCGCGGTGGGACCGTATTGGAGATAGAGGGCGTTGAGGGCCTCCGAACGGCCGGCATAACCCACCGTCCATCCCCCCAACGAACGCTGCTGCACCGGGGCGGCCGAGACGAGGACCATGCCGCTGTGACGGCTGTCCGCCGCTAGGGTCCAGAGCTGCTCCGAGATCGTCGATGCCTCGCCCTCCATGGCCTGGAGGAAGAAATCCTCGTTGAACACAAGGGCCCCGGTCATGCCGGACGCGCGATCGTAGCGGCTGCAGGAGGCCAGGATGTCCCGGACCATGTCGCGCATCGAACCACCCGTCAGCTTGACGAGATTCCGGCTATAGAAAACGATCTGCGACAAGGGCATCGACTATGCTCGGTAGCCGCTTCGGGCGTGCGGCAAGCGTTCCCTTGCCCAGGACGACCTAAAATCCTCAAGAAACCCTGAGTGCAGAAGCATCGATCGACTGACAGACCGCCGCGCATCAACTCGGCACGGCCAATCCGATACTTGAGACAGGGTGCCGTCAGGGCACGACATGCGTCGAAGGGGCGTTCCCGGTGAGGATCGCGGTCACCGAACTCGGCGCGTGGACCGAGCCGACGACGATGGAGATGCGGCTCTCGCGGGCGAGAGCGAAGGCGGCGGTATCCATGATCTTGAGATCGCGGGCGATGGCATCGTCATGGGTCAGGCGATCGAACCGCACCGCCGACGGGTCCTTCTTCGGATCGGCCGAATAGACACCGTCCACCTGGGTCGCCTTGAGCACGGCTCCGCAGCGCAGTTCGGCCGCGCGCAGGACGGCGGCGGTGTCGGTGGTGAAATACGGGTTGCCGGTGCCGCCGGCGAGGACGACCACCTGGCCCTTGTCGAGATGGTGAAGGGCCGGCTGGCGCGCATAGGTCTCGCAGATGGTCGGCATCGACACGGCGGACATGGTGCGGGCGGGCACGCCGGCGGCATTGAGCGCCGTCTCCAGGGCGAGGGAGTTCATCACCGTGGCGATCATGCCCAGCGAGTCGCCGGTGGCCCGGTCGATCCACCCCGCCGACGAGATGCGCGCGCCCCGGATCATGTTGCCGCCCCCGACCACGAGAGCGACCTGGAAGCCGGCCTCCAGGGTCCTGGCGATATCGTCCGCCAGGGCCGCGAGAAGCGGGGGATGCAGCCAATACCCGTCCGGGGCGGCCAGGGCCTCGCCCGACAGTTTCACGAGCACGCGGCGAAACGGTTTGGTCTTCGACATGGCGCCAGTCCCCTCGAGCACCGGCGCAAGGCCGAACGATCCAATCGGAAGTGTCCGCTGTCTATCGCAAGGCGGTCGCGCAGGTCGAGGGCCAGGACGCCGTTAGCGCGTCATCCCCCATCACGCTCCCAAACCTGTGGAGAGACGCGACGAGGCCGGGGGACCGGAAACGCGAAACGGGCGGCGGCATCGCTGCCGCCGCCCGTGTCACAGGGAGACCCGTCTCGGATCGAAGGCCGTATCAGCCGCGGGCGGCGGCGGCGACTTCGGTGGCGAAATCGGGGGCTTCTTCCTTCTCGATGCCCTCGCCGAGGGCGTAGCGCACGAAGGCCGTGAGCTTGACCGGCGCGCCGGCCTTGCCCTCGGCTTCCTTCAGCACCTGCGTGATCGTCTTGGAGCCGTCATGGACGAAGGGCTGCTCCAGGAGGGTGACCTCCTTGTAGTAGCTCTTCAGGCCGCTCTCGACGATCTTGGCGAGCACGTGGTCCGGCTTGCCGGCGTTCTTCTCGCGCAGGATGTTGCTCTCACGCTCCAGCACGGCCTGATCGACGCCCGCTGCGTCGAGGGCCACCGGGTTGGTGGCCGCGACGTGCATGGCGATCTGACGGCCGAGAGTGGAGAGAACCTCCACATCGCCCTCCGATTCGAGAGCCACCAGCACGCCGATCTTGCCGAGGCCGTCGGCGACCTGGGCATGGACGTAGGACGCGATCACGCCCTTGGTCACGTCGAGCTTGGCGACGCGGCGCAGGGTCATGTTCTCGCCGATGGTGGCGATGAGGCTGGAGAGCGTCTCCTTGATCGTCGTGGAGCCGCCGGGGAAGTGCGCGGCCTCGAGGCCTTCGAGGGTGCCGTCGGTGTCGAGGGCGAGCTTGGCGGCCTCGCGGGCGAAGCCCTGGAAGCTGTCGTTGCGGGCCACGAAGTCGGTCTCGGAATTCACCTCGACGATGGCGGCGTGATGGCCCGACGATTCGACGGCCACGAGGCCCTCGGCGGCGACGCGGCCGGCCTTCTTGGCGGCCTTGGCGAGGCCCTTCTTACGCAGCCAGTCGACGGCGGCTTCGATGTCGCCGTCCGTCTCGTTGAGTGCGCCCTTGCAGTCCATCATGCCCGCGCCGGTCTTTTCGCGGAGCTCTTTCACCAATGCGGCGGTGATGTTGGCCATGGCGAGTCCTCTCTTCGGGTCTGTCTCAAATGATAAAGGAGCCCGACGCTAGGGTCAGCGCCGGGCTTCGGGGATGGTTTCGACGTCAGCGGCGGCGTCCCGTCACCGGGATGCCTGTGCGATCAAACGGCGGCAGCGGCCTCGGCGAAGCCACGGGCCTGATCGACCCAGCCGTCGCGGCTGATACGGCCGTTGAGCTTCAGGTCGGCATCGACCTTCGCGACTTCCGCGTCGGTCATCGCGGCGATCTGCCAGTAATGGTAGACGCCGGCATCGTTGAGCTTCTGCACGATCTGCGGGCCGGCACCGTGGAGCTTGGACAGGTCGTCCGGAGCGCCGCGGGGAGCGGAGAGCAGTTCGAAATGCTCGGTGGACTCGACGAGTGCGGCCACGTCGGCCGGGTCGAGAGCACCGGATTCCACCGAGATGGCAGCCTCTTCCTGCGGGAGTTCCTCGGCGACGGGAGCCTCGGAGGCGCCGAGATCGATGCCGCTGGAGCCCTGGCCACGCGAGATGCCGTCGATGGCGGCGCGGGCGATGAGGTCGCAATAGAGCGAGATCGCGCGGCCGGCATCGTCGTTCGCCGGGACGACGTAGGTGATGCCGTCGGGGTTGCAGTTGGTGTCGACGATGGCCGCCACCGGGATCCCGAGGCGCTGGGCCTCCTTGATCGCGAGCTGCTCCTTGTTGGTGTCGATCACGAACAGCAGGTCGGGCACGCCGCCCATGTCCTTGATGCCGCCGAGAGCCTTCTCGAGCTTGTCCTTCTCACGGGACAGCATCAGGCGCTCCTTCTTGGTGAGGCCCTGGCCACCACCTTCGAGGGTCTCGTCGACCTTGCGCAGACGGGCGATCGAGCCCGAGATGGTCTTCCAGTTGGTCAGCATGCCGCCGAGCCAGCGGGAGTTGACGTAGTACTGGGCCGAACGCTTGGCGGCTTCCGCGATCGTGTCGGCGGCCTGACGCTTGGTACCGACGAACAGCACGCGGCCGCCCTTGGCCACGGTGTCGCTCACGGCCTGGAGGGCCTGGTGAAGAGCCGGCACGGTCTGGGCCAGATCGATGATGTGGATGTTGTTGCGGGTACCGAAGATGTAGGTCTGCATCTTCGGGTTCCAGCGGTGGGACTGGTGTCCGAAATGGGCGCCCGCTTCGAGGAGCTGACGCATCGTGAAATCAACGGCCATGATCTTGTTCTCTTCCGGTTGATGCCGCCGCGGAGGAAGCGACCGCCCCTCGAAAGGAACGATCACCGGAAACGCCTCATTCAGGCATGAGGCCGGCTCCGCGTGTGGAATGGGCGGGGCCTTAGCAGAGGATATCTGCCGAGGCAAGGCTATGCGAAGGACATCGCAGGCAGCGAATCAGGCAGCTGGTGCCTCGCCGAACAAGGCGGCGACATCCCCCTTGGTGAGGATGCGGTAGGCGCCGGCTTCCAGGTCGGCCGGCAGGGTCAGGCCGCCGATGCGGTCGCGATGCAGGGCGGTGACGTGGTTGCCGAGCGCCGCGAACATGCGGCGGACCTGATGATAGCGGCCCTCATGCAGGGTCACGACCACATGGGTCTCGTCCTCGACTTCCATCTCCACCGGCAGGAGCGGCTTGTCCTCTCCTTCGAGCAGCATCGAGCCGCTGCCCAGCACCATGACCTCGTCGCCCTTGAGCGGACGGTCGAGGGCGACACGGTAGCGCTTGGCGACTTTCGATTTCGGCGAAATCACCTTGTGCAGGAAAGGCCCGTCATCGGTGAGGAGCAGGAGACCGGAGGTTTCCTTGTCGAGGCGGCCGATGGTGGAGAGGGCCGGGTCGCGCCTTCGCCAGCGCTCTGGAAGGAGCCCGTAGACCAGGGGACCGGCCTCCTTGTGAGAGCAGGTGACGCCCAGCGGCTTGTTCATCATCAAGGCGAGGCCGGGCGGCGGATCCAGGGGATCGCCATCGACGACCATGCGCTCCGACAGATCCGGCGTCGCGGCGATGCGCTGGCTCGCGTCCCGTAAAGGCGCGCCGTCGAGCACGACGAGGCCGGCCTTGGCGAGAAGGCCGATCTCCCGGCGCGAGCCGTAACCGAGATTCGCCAGCAGGCGATCGAGCCTGAGGCTCGGGCTCTTACTCACGAAGGCACGCTCACTTGCGCGCTTCGTAGATCTTGTAGCCGCCGGCCGAGGCCCTCAGCGTGACGGCCTTGAAGGCGGCCTTCAGGGGTGCCTCGTAGGGCAGGTGCGCATTGGCCGTGAGCCAGAGCGTGCCGCCTGGCCTCAACGTCTCGGCGGCGCGACGGATGAAGACCTCGCCGAGGAAACGGTCCTCGATCCCGCCATCGTGGAAGGGCGGGTTCATCACCACAAAGTCGAGACGCTCCAGGGTGACGTCGGTGGAGCGGATGTCGGCCCAGCGGATGTCGGCGCGGGGATCGCCCACGTTGCGGCGGGCCATCTCCACGGCGCGCCGGTCGATGTCGATCAGGGTCAGCGCGGTGACCCCCTGGGAGGCGAGGACGGCACGGGCGAGGACGCCGATACCGCAGCCGAAATCGGCACCCCGGCCGGACAGGGCCGGCAGGTTGGCCAGAAGCAGCGCCGTGCCCGGATCGAGCCGGTCCCAGGAGAAGACGCCGGGCTGCGTGCACAGGGCGAGGTTGTCGATATGGCGGGGGGCGCCTTCCTGGATCACCTCGTCGAGGTCGATGATCGCGGCGGGCCGGGCGACCTCGCAGATCCGGTGATGCCGCTTGGCGGTCTCGGCCGGCTCGCAGCCGAACTCCTTCAGCTCTCGGCCGAGGCGGGCGCCGCCCTTGTCCTTCGGCGCCAGGGCACGCAGACGACCGCCCGGACGCAGGGCGCGCAACGACAGGGAGAGTGCGTAGCGCCGCTCGATCGTCCCCGCCGGGGCCAGCATGGTCACGCTCTCGAGGCTGCCCTCGGCGATGTCCTCGAGCCGGACCGATCCGGGGATCAGCGGCGAGAGTTGGGCCGCTCCTGCGGACACGTCGGCGAGTTCGGCGGGAGGTGAACCATAGACGGCATCCGGGACGGTGGGAGAAGGCATCATTGATGGATCCGGCGCGACAGCACGCGCGCCTCGAGAGTTGGGCGTTGAGAGGAGGATAGAGAGGTCCGCGACTCGGAATCGGGTGCGGCTTCGTGATTGGTAGCCGGCGATGGCCTCGTTGGAAAGGTTATCTTCGCGGCATCCGCCAAATTCGCAAAATCGAGCGAATCGGTTGGCAACAGCCTGTCAAGTCATTGCCAAGCTGTTCTGTACGGAATCATTCAAAGCAGGCCTTTCAATTGCAACTCCGCCTTGAGAACCCCAACCTTCCGCGAAACGATACTGTGGTTTATGCGGCGGCGCAGCATGAAACGAGTATCCGATACCTCGAATCATGTCGTGCGACATAGGGCCTTTCTTTAGCCGCGCGGGAATTCGAGTCCCATTTCGCGATAGCGCGCCGGGTCGTCGGCCCAGTTCTCGCGCACCTTGACGTGCAGGAACAGGTGGACGGGCTGATCCGCCGCCTCGGCGATCTCGCGCCGCGCCGCCTGCCCGATCGCCTTGATGGTCTGTCCGCCCTTGCCGAGCACGATGGAGCGCTGGCTCTCGCGCTCCACGAAGATCGTCTGCTCGATCCGGACAGAGCCATCGGTCTTGGCCACCCATTGGTCGGTCTCGACGGTGGAGCGGTAGGGCAGTTCCTCGTGAAGCCTGTCGTAGAGCTTCTCGCGGGTGATCTCCGCGGCGAGCATGCGGAGCGGAGCGTCGGAGACCTGGTCCTCCGGGTAGAGCCAGGGGCCAGGCTGCATCATCCCGGCCAGGGTCTTGCGCAGCGTATCGATGCCGTCGCCGTTGAGCGCGGAGATCATGAAGGTGTGGGCGAAGGCGATGCGCTCGTTGAGCGAGGCGGCCAGCGCCAGCAGCCGGTCGCGCGGGATCAGGTCGATCTTGTTGAGGATCAGTGCCTTGGGGCGGCGCACCTCGGGCAGACGGGCGAGGATCGCCTCGACCTCCTCGGTGACGCCCTTGCGGGCATCGACCAGCAGGCAGATCGCGTCGGCATCGGCGGCCCCGCTCCAGGCGGAATGCACCATCGCCCGGTCGAGGCGGCGCTTCGGCGCGAAGATGCCGGGCGTGTCCACCAGGATGATCTGGGCGCTGCCCTCCATGACGATACCGCGCACCAGCGCCCGCGTCGTCTGGACCTTGCGGGAGACGATGGAGACCTTCGTGCCCACGAGGCTGTTGAGCAGGGTCGACTTGCCGGCATTGGGCACGCCGATCAGGGCGACGAAGCCCGCGCTCGAATCCGCCGGGATTACCGGCAGCGGCTTGATCTCGGGCATCGGGGCCTGAGGAGGCAGGTCGTCCTCGTCGTCGAAATCGTTGTGGTCGTCAGGCATCGGAGTCGCTTTCTTCACCGACGTCCGCCGACGTCTCCATTCCGTTGAGGGGGCGCGCGCCAGGTTGCTGGCTCACACCCTGGACCTCGCGGTCGAGGACGAGGCGGGCGGCCTCCTGCTCGGCGAGGCGTTTCGAAGGGCCGGTGCCGTATCCGGGCTCCAGGCCCTCGACACGCGCGGCGATCCGGAAGACGGGGGCATGGTCCGGGCCGGACCGCTCCACGACGTCGTAGACCGGGATCGGCAGGGCGCGCCCCATCGCCCATTCCTGAAGGGCGGATTTCGCGTCGCGTCCGCGCGGCGCCGCCGTGTCGGTGCCGGGCGCGAAGGCCGCCAGGACGATGGCTTTGGCCGCCTCGTATCCGGCATCGAGGAAGACCGCGCCGAGGATCGATTCGCAGGCATCGGCCAGGATCGTCTGGTTGCGGCGGCCGCCGCTCTGGATCTCGCCCGGGCCGAGGGCGAGATGCGGCCCGACATCCCAGGCCGTCGCCACGGCGGCGCAGGTCTCCCGGCGCACGAGCCCGGCGAGACGCCGCGACAGGTCACCCTCATCCGCCTGGGGAAACGCTTCGTAGAGGAGGTCCGCGATGGCGAGGCCGAGCACCCGGTCTCCGAGGAACTCGAGGCGCTGATAGCTTCCCACCCGTCCGCCGCCACCGGCCTTGCTGACATGGGTCAGGGCCAGGGACAGCAGGCTGCGGTCGGCAAAGACATGGCCGATCCGCTCTTCGAGCACGTTCAGGCCGGGCTTGGGTCGCGGTGCGCGCCGCGCCCGGCTGGAAGGACGCGCCTCCTCACCCACGATCGATCATCCTAATGGATGCTGCTGAAGATGCGGCCCCACCGCACCTTCGTCGGCCATTGCCAAATCTGCCAGGCGGGCGTGCCCTCGTCGATGGAGAAGAAGATCATTTCGGCGCGGCCGACGAAATTCTCGAACGGGACGAAGCCGACATTGGCGAGATCGCGCGAATCCGTGGAATTGTCGCGGTTGTCGCCCATCATGAAGTAACGGCCCGGCGGCACCAGATAGGGCTCGGTATTGTCCCAGTAGCCGTTGTCGCCCTCGCGCTCGATCACCTGATGCACCACGCCGTTGGGCAGGGTCTCGGTATATTGCTCGACCTTCGTTTCCTCGCCGTACGGACCGGTGGTCTCGTAGGGGGCGATGCGCTCACGCTTCACCGCCACGTCGTTGATGTAGAGGATGCCGGCCTTCATCTGGATCTTGTCGCCCGGCAGGCCGATGACGCGCTTGATGTAGTCGGTGGCATTGTCCTTCGGCAGCTTGAACACCGCGATGTCGCCGCGCTTGGGCTCGGCCGCCCAGATCCGGCCATCGGCCTTGAACGGCAGGTACTCGCTCAGGGGGAGAGAGTACTTCGAATATCCGTAGGAGTACTTGGACACGAACAGGTAGTCGCCCACGAGAAGCGTCGGCACCAGCGACCCCGAGGGGATGTTGAACGGCTGGAAGAGCAGCGTGCGCACCACGAGGGCGATCAGCAGCGCCTGGACGCCGACCTTGACCGTCTCCTTGATGCTCGCCCAGGCGCCGGTGTCGGCCGCCCTCAGGTCTCGCTTCGTCTGGTGATCCACGCGCGCTCGTTCCATCTGTCTGCAATCTCCGGCTCGACGCGCGAACCCGATCGACTGTCGGTGAAGACCGGCGGTCTAGACCATGCGGTCGGGGGCCGCAACGCGAGCGGTCGCCGGCTCAGCATGCGCGGCCGGAAGGGGCAAGGCTTCGATGATCACGAATGCTTGCGCCATGGGCGGATCGTCGGTGAGCGTCACGTGGATCTTCGCGGCATGCCCGGCGGGAATCATCGCCCGCAGTCGCTCCGCGGCGCCCCCGGTGAGACGCAGGGTCGGTGCCCCGCCCGGCAGGCTCACCACCTCCATGTCGCGCCAGAAAACACCGTGGCTCATGCCTGTGCCAAGGGCCTTGGCACAGGCCTCCTTGGCGGCGAAGCGCCTCGCATAGGACGGGGCGCGGGCGGCGCGGCCCTCCGACTTCGCGCGCTCGCCATCGGTATAGATCCGGTGGGTGAACCGCTCGCCGTAGCGTGCGAGGGACCGCTCGATCCGGCGGATGTCGCAGAGGTCCGAGCCGATGCCGACGATCATGCCGCGATCCCCGCCCGCGCCCGGTCCATCGCGGCGCGCATGTCGCGGATCGCCTGGCCGAGCCCCCAGAAGATGGCCTCGCCGATGAGCGAGTGGCCGATATTGAGCTCGGCGAGCTGCGGCAGGGCCGCCACCGGCCCGACGCTGTCGAGGGCGAGACCGTGCCCGGCATGGACTTCGAGGCCGATCCGCGAGCCGTAATCGGCGGCCCGCGCGATGCGGGCGAGTTCATGCGCCACCCGCGCGCCGTCGCCCTCGGCGACCGCTTCGCAGTAGCTCCCCGTATGCAGTTCGACCACGGGTGCTTCGAGACGGAGTGCCGCGTCCATCACCGCCTCGTCGGGCTCGACGAAGAGCGAAACGCGGATGCCGGCGACCGACAGGGCGGCGATCCGGGGGGCGAGGTGCGCCGCCTGGCCGACGATGTCGAGGCCGCCCTCGGTGGTGCGCTCCTCGCGCTTCTCGGGAACGAGGCAGGAGGCGTGCGGCCGCAGGCGGGTGGCGATCCCCACCATCTCGTCGGTGGCCGCCATCTCGAAATTGAGCGGCACCGAGAGCCGCCCCATCAGCGCCTCGATATCGGCGTCGCGGATATGCCGGCGGTCCTCGCGCAGATGCGCGGTGATGCCGTCCGCCCCGGCTTCCACCGCGAGCAGGGCGGCGGCGACGGGATCGGGATGGATGCCGCCGCGAGCGTTACGCACGGTGGCGACGTGGTCGATATTCACCCCGAGGCGCAGGGGAACGGGGGTTGTAGCGGACATCATGCGGCTCCGGACGGCAGGCGGGTCCCGAGAAAAAGGACGACCGGCAGAGGATGTGCCGGGCCGGCTCGTCCCTAGATAGGGGCGAGGCGGCATTTTCGGGATAGGCGGCGCAATGGGAATTCTCGACGGCCTGTTCGGCCATGGCAGCGACCTCTCTCCGCAGGAGGTGAACGACAGCCTCGCGGGAATCCTCACCCAGGGCGAGACGGTGCAGGTCGCCTTCCGGGTGATCCGCGACCTCATCGTCTTCACCGACCGGCGGCTGATCCTCGTGGACAAGCAGGGCATGACCGGGCGTAAGGTCGCCTACATGACCGTGCCCTATCGGGCGATCACCTGCTTCTCGGTGGAGACGGCGGGCGGTTTCGACTTCGATTCGGAACTGGCGATCTGGGTCTCCGGCCGGCCGGAGCCGATCAGGAAGACGCTCAAGCGCGGCGCCGACATCCTCGGCATCCAGCAGGCGATCGCCGCCTCCCTCAGGTGATTCGTCTCCGGAACCGGAAAACCAGGGCAGATGTTTGCGTTTAGACGGCAAACTAAATCTTGGAGGAACCCCATGAGTGTCCTGAAACCCGCGCTCCTCGCCCTGCTCCTCACCGCCGGGTCCGCCGGCATCGCTCTCGCCGACAAGCCCGGTGCGGACTGGATGCCGGCCGAGCAGGTCAAGCAGAAGCTGATGGCCGCCGGTTACACCGACATCACCGAGTTCGAAGCGGATGACGGCCATTGGGAGGGCGAGGGCATGAAGAACGGCGTGAAGATGGAGTTCCACGCCGATCCGAAGACCGGCGCCATCATTTCCGAGAAGCCCGACAAATAGGCCCATCGACGGGTGAACAGGGACGGCGGCAGGATTGTCGCCGTCCTCGTCTCTGTTTAGGAGCGACCGACGGGCTCTGAGCGGATGGACTGCGCGTGATCGGCAATTTCGAGATCCTGGGCCGTCTTCTCCTCGCGGCGCTGCTCGGCAGCGCCGTGGGTTTCGAGCGTGAGCGCCTCGTCTGGGCGGCGGGGATGCGGACGCACATGCTCGTCTGCGTCGGCTCCTGCCTGATCGTCATCGTCTCGGCTTTCGGCTTTTCGGACATTCTCGGTACGCCGAACGTCTCTCTGGATCCGTCGCGCATGGCGGCGCAGGTGGTGTCCGGCATCGGCTTTCTCGGTGCCGGCACGATCATGCTGCGCGGAGAAATGGTGAAGGGCCTCACCACGGCGGCGGGGTTGTGGGCCGTGGCCGCCATCGGCCTGGCTGCGGGAACAGGCCTCTATGTGGCGGCGATCGCGACCACCGCCATCGTCCTCCTGATTCTGGCGGGGATGAAACCTTTGGAGGCGCGCTATCGCGAGCGGGCGCAGACCCGCACCCTCACCATCACGGCCAGGCGCGGCACGATCACCATTGAGGTCCTGCGCGGCCTGTCCGGTTCCTATGCCTCCCGCCTCCTCCAGTTCGTCGCCCAGCCGACGGCGGAGGACGGCATCGACACGATCGACGTGTCTTACGTTCACATACCGGAGAAGAGCTTCGACGAGATCGTGGCCGCCCTCCGAGCCCGCGACGGCGTGACGAGCGTCTCCTGAGGCGTCAGTCCCGCATTTCGGGAAGGGCGAAGACCGTGAGCTGCCCGCCCAGCGCCGTGTAGCGCGACAGGCCGGCATAGCCGGAGACGGCTAAGAACGCAGTCACCTCTTGCCTGCGCGATAGCTCTGGGTGTTCACGGTAGCGATGATGCCCGAGGGCGTCCTCCAGCGGGCAATGTCCGACTTCTTCGCGTCTTGCTTCGTACGGTTCCTGGCACAGCCAACGGCGGAAGATGGCATCGATACGGCCGGCATGTCCTACGTGCACATCCCGGAGGAGAGCTACGCCAAGATCGTGGCCGCACGGCATCGCAGCGTTCGAGGCGCTGTTGGCATAGCGTCTCACCGCGGCAATCCCTGTCCGTCATAATTTTGGCATCAACCCCTGAATACAGAATAACAAGGCATAGGCCCAGCATAGAGGACTAATTTTATTTTCTTCCTATTAGATTTTAGTGAATCTATCCAGGGAGGTCGGTTAAGATGAAACGAGTATTGAAATATGCACTTCTGGTAACCGCCCTCCTGTTTATAGGTGTAGTGGGATATGGCGCCAAGGGATATTGGGACGCGTTAGAAGACGCCGACGGCTTGCGTACTCGGGCCGATGGGCTGATCGCTCAAGGGCGTGGTGGCGGTTCCTTGGGGGTAGGCCATCTGTCTATCCTGCTTGCTGTCGAAGACCCTAATTTTTCAAAGCATGCCGGCGTCGATGTCTCGACCCCGGGCGCTGGCTTGACCACAATCAGCCAATCGGCAGCCAAGCGGCTCGCCTTTCGGGAATTCCGCCCCGGTATCGGCAAGGTACGCCAGACTGGCTATGCGCTTGGGCTGGAGAGCCGACTTTCCAAGGAGCAAATACTTGCCCTGTGGCTGGATACCCTGGAAATGGGAAGCGGTCCGAATGGATGGATGATTGGCTTTCATTCGGCCAGTTCCACAATTTACGGGCGAGGTCCAGCCGAGTTGACGGATGCCGAATTCATTCGGCTTGCGGCCGTCTTGATCGCGCCGGCGTCATACGACCTCTCTCATGCCGATGCGAAACTGGACGACCGCGCTGCGCGAATCCAGCGTCTCGTGGCGGGGGAATGCGCACCGACGGGCTTTTGGGATGTTTGGCTCGAGGGGTGCCGGCGATGAGTCCAACACGTTGCGGGGATGTCTCGTGACGGCATGGGTGAAATGCTCCGAGCGCACGACGGCGTGACGAGCGTCTCCTGAAGCGTCAGTCCCGCGATTCGGGGAGGGCGAAGACCGTGAGCTGCCCGCCCAGCGCCGTGTAGCGCGACAGGCCGGCATAGCCGCCCACCGCCCCGGCCCCGTCCGCCGGGTCGGTGAGACCGGCCGCAAGCCCGATCCCCGCCCAGCCGCCGACGCCCGAGAGCACGGCGACGTATTGCCGGCCGCGATGGAGGTAGGTCGTCACGTTGCCGATGATGCCCGAGGGCGTCTTGAAGCGGTAGAGTTCGCGGCCCGTGCGCGCATCGACGGCCTTCAGATAGCCTTCCAGCGTTCCGTAGAAGACGACGCCGCCGGCCGTGGCGAGGGCGCCGGACCAGACCGAGAACGGCTCGGTGTTCGACCAGACGACCTTTCCGGCGACGCCGTCCCAGGCGATGAACCGGCCCGTCTCGGGACCATCCTCGGTCGGCTGCAGGGTCACCGTGGCGCCGACGTAGGGGATGCCGGGCGTATAGGTGACGTGGAACGGCTCGTAACTCATGCAGATGTGGTTGGTCGGCACGTAGAAGAGCCGGGTAATCGGCGAATACGCCGCCGGTTGCTCGTTCTTGGCGCCGATGGCGCCGGGGCAGATGCCCGTGGTGGTCTCGTCCTCTCCCGTTTTATCGGGTGAGCGGCGCGGATCGACCAGGGGGCGCCCGTAACGGCCCGAGCCCTCGTCCATGTCGATCCCGGTGGCCCAGTTCACCGCCGGATCGAATTTTTTCGCCACCAAGAGTTCGCCGGTGCTCCGGTCCAACGTGTAGCCGAACCCGTTGCGGTCGAAATGGGTGAGAAGCGGACGCGTCCGGCCGTCGATCGTCTGATCCGTGAGGATCATCTCGTTGACGCCGTCGTAGTCCCACTCGTCGTGGGGCGTCATCTGGTAGACCCATCGCATCATGCCGGTATCCGGGTTGCGGGCGACGATTGCCGTCGTCCACCTGTTGTCGCCGGGACGCTGCGTCGGATTCCAGGTCGAGGGGTTGGCGGTGCCGTAATAGATGAGGTCGAGCTCGGGGTCGTAGGAGTACCAGCCCCAGGTCGCCCCGCCGCCGGTCTTCCACTGGTCGCCCTCCCAACTCGCGAGGGACGAATTCTCGCCGATGGGCCGGCCGAGCGAGGTGGTCTTCTGCGGATCGACGATCATGTCCGCGTCCGGCCCCGTCGAGTAGCCGCGCCAGAGCCGTGTCCCGGTCTTGGCATCGTAGGCGGTGATATGGCCGCGCGCGCCGTACTCGGCGCCAGAGATGCCGACGATGATCTTGTCCTTCACCGGCATCACGGTGGCGGTGTTGGTCTCGCCGACCGCCGGATCGCCGTTCTTCACGGACCAGTTCACCCGGCCGGTCCTGGCATTGAGGGAAACCAGGGTGGTGTCGGCCTGGTGCAGGATGATGGCGCCGTCGGCATAGGCCAGACCACGGTTGACAGTGTCACAGCACATCACCGGGATGACCGACGGGTCCTGCTTGGGCTCGTACTTCCAGACGATCACGCCGTCCTTGTCGAGGTCCAGTGCGTAGACGATGTTCGGGAAGGGGGTGTGGACGTACATCATGTTGCCGACGACGAGAGGCGAACCCTCGTGGCCGCGCAGGACGCCCGTCGAGAACGTCCAGGCCACCTGCAGCTGCTTCACGTTGCCGGCGTCGATCTGGTCGAGCTTCGAATAGCGCGTATTGGCGTAATCGATCGTCTGCAGCACCGGCTCGTCGGCGTTGGCCGGGCCGGACGCAATGAGACAGAGCAGGAGGGCCACGGCTCGTTTCATAGCTGACATCGGCGATCCTCCAACGTGGCGTGCGCGTTCCGGCGGCTCCTCTATCACCGGATGCGGATCGATTCGCGGGCCTCCTTGTCGCCGGGATCGGAGCGATCATCCGTGTCGCCATCCTTGCCATCCCGTCCGAACTCGTCTATGCGCCGCAATTCGTGTTCGCTCCGGCTGGGGGCTGAACGGACGGTGCCGGCTTGTCCGGCATGCGGAGTTCGCTCCATCGTCCCGTGTCTCCGCCTTCGATCAACCGCTCGGGCCTTCAAACGGCTCGAAGGGCTTGGCGCCGGGCGAAACGCGTTGAACCGGCCCGACGATCGACACCCGCACATCCGTGCCGTCGGGCCCCTTTTGCTATGAAGGGCCCGTTATGCCTCTTTATGAACACGTCTTCCTGGCGCGCCAGGACGTGACGGCCCAGCAGGTCGAGACCATGGTCGAGACCTACAAGGGCGTCATCGAAGCCAATGGCGGCAAGGTCGAGAAGATCGAGATGTGGGGCGTGAAGTCCCTCGCCTACCGCATCAAGAAGAACCGCAAGGCGCATTTCACGCTCCTCAACGTCGACGCCCCCCCGGCGGCTCTCGCCGAGATGGAGCGCCAGATGCAGATCTCCGAGGACGTCCTGCGCTTCATGACCGTCCGCGTCGAAGAGCTCGAGTCCGAGCCGTCGGCGATGATGCAGAAGCGCGACCGCGACGACCGCAAGGATCGTGAGCGCGGCCGTCGTCGTGACGACGAAGGCTTCGGTGGTGGTGGATTCGGTGGCGACCGGGATCGTGGCGACCGCGGTGATCGCGGCGACCGTCCCGAGCGCAGCTTCGGCGGGGAGAACTAAGCCATGGGTTTCGGTGCTGGACCTGGTGCGGCTCCTGCCGCTGGTGGTGGTGCGGGCGGCGGACGTCGTCCCTTCTTCCGTCGTCGCAAGACCTGCCCGTTCTCGGGCGCGAACGCTCCCAAGATCGACTACAAGGACGTCAAGCTCCTGTCGCGCTACGTCTCCGAGCGCGGCAAGATCGTGCCGTCGCGCATCACGGCGGTGTCGGCCAAGAAGCAGCGTGAACTCGCCCAGGCGATCAAGCGCGCCCGCTTCCTCGGCTTCCTCCCCTACGTGATCAAGTAGGCCTCGGCCTCTCCACGAGGCCCCCTCCTCCCCCTTGTGGGGAGGAGTTGGAGGTGGGGGTGATTGGGTGGCCCTCGGCCTGCGCAGGCTGGCGGAGCCACCCTTACCCTCGATCCCTCCCCACAAGGGGAGGG
>NZ_NKUG01000037.1 GCF_014845095.1 Methylobacterium bullatum
GCTCAAATGTGTAAAAGAGACAGTGATGGCGCCGAGCTGTTTCGTTAAATTCATTCAAATCATGACGATGGCGTAACGCTCAATAACCGTAGCGCCAAGCACGGCGGCGGGCGTCCCAACGACGCTCGCGACGGATTTCCTGCCGGATGGCTTTGCGACGCAAATAGCGGGCGCTGTGACCATAGCCATAGCCGTAGCCATACTGCACATGTTCCACGGCGCCCGACGGAGCGATATCCACCTTGCCGAGCGATATGGGGGCAGCCTGGGATGCTGAGGCGAAGCCGGCGCAGGCTACGAATGCCGTGAGGGCGGCAATCCGGAATGATTTCATCGCGTCGTATTCCTTCGGTCTGGAGTCAGTGGTTCAGGGCCGGGACGGGCATAGAAGGCAACAATCGTTAACGAAACCCAAACATGCCCGTATGACCCTCAAACCAGATAGAGAGTCGCCGACGCGCGAAACACCTTGGGGCAATGGGCATCGTTCACGATGCGGAGAGCCTCATCCACCGTAATCCGGCGGTTCAAGGCGAGTTCCTCGAGGGTCATCCACGTTGATGTCATACGTTTTTTCCCTTGCTGTCGTTCACTCAACATGCAGAGGGCCGCATTGGTTCATCGACAGGTCTGGAAGGTCGCCACCGGATGAAGCGATGTGCGGGAAGCCGACGCATCATAACCGTCTGCCAGGAGATGCGTTACAAGGCGAAAACGACGAAGGCCGCCCGAAGGCGGCCTGTCGCAGTACTATAAGTCGGTTGGATGAATTGGAGCGGGCGAAGGGATTCGAACCCTCGACCCCAACCTTGGCAAGGTTGTGCTCTACCCCTGAGCTACACCCGCTCACTATGCCGTGCCGCTGAAGGAGAAGACCCGCCGGCGGCCCCGGACGGCGTCTCTAAACAACATTATGGCGGGCGTGGCAAGGGCTGTTTTGTGGTTCTTTTGCCGGCGGGCAACTTTCTCGCTTCCTCACCACGCGGCCGCCGGGGATCGCCCATGGGCGATCTCGCCGAGGCGCTCGCGCGTGGCCCGCGTGGTCCCTTCGGGCAGGGCGTCGAGCGCGAAGAAGTCGCATTGTGCGATCTCCCGGTCGGGAAGCTTTGGTCCGAGGAGCGTGAAGGCTGGGACGACGTAGACGACGATGTGGTCGCGGCCCGTGGCAGCGGTGCTGCGGAAAAATCCGTGCAGGCGCATCGTGTCCGCTTCCTCCACCACGATCTCGGCCTCCTCCCGTAACTCCCTGACCATGGCGTCGACGGCGTTCTCGCCGATTTCGACGCCACCGCCGGGCAAGTGCCATCCCGCCACATAGGTATGGCGCACGAGGCAGACGCGGCCCCGCGCGTCGAGGGCGACGCCACGCACGCCGAGGGTCATCCCCCGGGACGCGAGGGCGCCGAACTGGAACAGCCACTGGAAGAGCGGTCGGTCGAGGAGGGTTCTGATCATACGACGATGAGGCGGATGGCGCCGAAGCCTTCGATGGCCGCCTCCATTGCCTGTCCGCGCTCGACCGCGCCGACGCCCGAAGGCGTGCCCGTGAAGATCAGGTCGCCGGGATGGAGCTCGAAATAGGTGGACAAGAGCGCGATCTGGTCGGCGATGGACCAGATCATCTCCGATAGGTCGCCGGCTTGACGGGAAATGTCGTCCACTGAGAGCACGATGGCGCCGCGCATCGGATGCCCGCGACCTTCTACCCGGTGGAGCGGTCCGATGGGGGCCGAGGCATCGGCTGACTTGGCGAGGTCCCACGGGCGGGCAAGGCGCTTTGCTTCGTCCTGAACATCGCGGCGGGTCATATCGAGGCCGACGGCGTAGCCGTAGACGTGATCCAGTGCCTCAGTCGCGGGAATGTCCCGCCCGCCGCGTCCGAGAGCGGCCACGAGTTCCACCTCGAAATGGTAATTAGCGGTACGCGGCGGATAGGGATGATCCACCGCCTCCGAGCCCGGGACGATCTGAAGCGCGTCCGCCGGCTTCATGAAAAAGAACGGCGGCTCGCGCTCAGGATCCTTTCCCATTTCGCGGGCATGAGCGGCGTAGTTGCGCCCCACACAATAGACGCGGCGCACGGGGAAGAAGTCTTCGCTGCCGACGATAGGCAGGGCAATGCGGGGTGGGTTCGGGATCACGGACAGCATCGGTCTGGCGCCTCCTGATGGGTTTGCTCGGATCGGTTGCGGGGCAGCCCTGCGCCCTGCAAAGAGGGGTCACTATCATTATTATATGAGGAGAGCCGCCCGCCGCCATCGTGCCGGTCCTGCCCTGACCCCTCGTGTTGCCCCTTCATCTCCTGCCCCGAGCTTTCCGTGATCGCTTCCGCCGAATTCCTTTCTCGTCTCGCCGATCGGTTGGGGGAGGAGCATGTCCTCACGGCGCCCGCTGACATCGCACCTCATCTCGTGGAATGGCGCGGCCTCTTCCGGGGGAGCGCAATCGCCGTCGTCCGTCCGGCCGATACCGGCGAGGTCGCCTTCGTCGTCGCGGCCTGCGCCGAAGCTGGAATCGCAATCGTTGCCCAGGGCGGCAATACCGGACTGGTGGGGGGCGGCGTGCCACAGGGCGGGATCGTCCTGTCCCTGTGTCGTCTCTCCCGCATTCGCGCCATCGACCGCCTGAGCGCCAGCATTACCGTCGAAGCCGGCGCCCTGCTCGCCGAGGTTCAGGCGGCGGCCGACGTGGAGGAAATGCTGTTTCCCCTTTCACTGCCTTCGGAAGGGTCGTGCACGATCGGCGGGAACCTCGCCACCAATGCCGGCGGGACCGGAGTCCTCGCCTACGGCAACACGCGCGATCTCGTGCTCGGCCTCGAAGTGGTGCTGGCTGATGGCCGAGTCTGGAACGGTCTGAGCGCACTGCGTAAGGACAATGCGGGCTACGACCTGAAACACCTGTTCGTCGGATCGGAAGGGACGCTGGGAATCATCACCGCGGCGGTGCTGAAGCTCTATCCCAAGCCCTCGTCGCGGGCGGTGGGTTTCGCTGGCTTGTCGTCCCCACACGCGGCTCTGACCCTTTTCGACAAGTTGAAGCGGACGGTCGGACGCGATCTCACGGCATTCGAGTTCATTCCGCGCTTCGGCCTCGACATCGTGCTGAAACATAGGCCTGGATTTCTGCGCCCCCTCACCGGCGACCATGCTGCCTACGCGCTCGTCGAGATGTCCACGACGCGCGCCGGGCCGGAGGCTTTGGGCGGCCTCGAGAAGGCCCTCGCCGCTTCGATTGAGGATGGTCTCGTTGAAGATGCAGTCATCGGATTGAGCGAGACGCAGAACGCGAACTTATGGGCGCTTCGCGAAAACCTGTCCGACGTTCAGTCACTCGAAGGCGGTTCGATCAAGCACGACGTCTCGGTACCGCTCTCGCGTCTGGCCGACTTCCTGGATACGGCGATTGCAGCCTGCGAAGCCGAAATGCCGGGCCTGCGCGTCTGCGCGTTCGGGCATTTCGGCGACGGTAACATCCACTTCAACCTCAGCCAGCCTCTCGGCATGGAGAAGGCCGCTTTCCTCAAGCATTGGGCTCGCTTCAATAGGATCGTTCACGACATTGTGCATGATATGGGCGGGTCCATCGCCGCCGAGCATGGCATCGGCCTGATCAAGCGCGACGAACTGGGCCTTTACGGCGATCCAGTGGGCCTGGACCTGATGCGTCGGTTCAAGCTCGCCCTCGATCCGCACGATCTCCTAAACCCTGGGAAGATCGTAGCAATGTCGGCAAATCCACCTCCGGCGCTTCCTCCCGAATAGGATTCGGGGCCATGACCTTGCCTTTCGGGAGCGAACCGAACGCTCATCCGCGTTTTGCACAAGCCCATTGTGCGGCGCACAAGAAAGGATCACAATCCGTCTCGCGACGCGCCATAAATCGGGTTCGAATTCCGATCTAAAGCGTTGTCGCGGTGAGAGTGCTGCTTGAGTGCGCTGCAGCGTCTTATGGGGGCGTTAACGATCTAGGCCCCTTCATGAGAGGCGGATCGCACCCTCAATGACGGCCTGCCCAGCCTGGCGACAACCATTTGCCGGCTGTGCTCTTGAATTACAGGGACCGAAGGAGACCAGACGATGCCGACCTCGCAGGCGAGAGTTCCTACTGCCGAGGCAAGCCGCTACCTGAAGCAGCTTTGCCGCCATTGGAGTCATAAGTTCCCCGTGGAGGCCACGGATGCGGCCGGTACGGTGCCGTTCGGCGAGGATCGCATTTGCACGTTCCAGGCAGAAGCCGATGCCCTGCTGATGCGTGTGGCGACCCCCGACCCGGCCGGTCTGACCCGTCTCGAAAACGTGGTGGCCGACCACCTCATGCGTTTTGCCTTCCGCGAGAATCTCGGCGAAATCACCTGGTCGCGCGCGGCCTGACCGCCCCGCGCTTGAAACCCCGCCACGAATTCCGATCTTGCTGAGCGTCGTCCCCGCAGCCTATGCGGGGTGGGGCTGAGGAGACAGGGTGATGACGACGAGCACTGGGGCTGACACGATCGCCCTCCCCTTCGACGAGCGGATCGGCCGCCTCGCCGAGGTGGCGGTCCGAATTGGGCTCGGGCTGAAGCATAGCCAGGAATTGGTGATAACCGCGCCGCTCGAAGCCGCGCCCCTCGCCCGCGCGATTACCACCGAAGCCTACAAGGCCGGCGCGTCCCTGGTGACAACCTTTTATTCCGACGATGCCGCAACCCTGGCTCGTTTCGCTCACGCGCCTGACGACGCGTTCGATACTGCGGCGGGCTGGCTTTACGGCGGTATGGCCGAAGCCTTCCGCAACGGGGCCGCGAGGCTGGCGATCGCCGGAGATGATCCATCCTTGCTGGCCGGCCAGGATTCGCAGAAGGTCGCCCGCGCCAATCGCTCGCGCTCGAAGGCCTATGTGCCGGCCCTTGAGCTTATCGCCAACTTCGCCACCAACTGGACGATCGTCTCGGCGGCGACCCGCCCGTGGGCGCGGACCGTCTTCCCGGATTGCCCGGAGGACGAGGCGCTGGCACGCCTGTGGGACGCGATTTTCGCCGCGTCCCGGGTCGACGGAGACGATCCGGTGGGCCAGTGGAAGGCGCATAACGATGCTCTCCACGCCCGCACTAAAATCCTCAATCAGCATCGCTTCGCGGCTGTGCGGTTTCAAGGGCCGGATACCGACCTCACCGTCGGTCTCGCTGACGATCACGAATGGTGCGGCGGTGCATCCGTCTCGCGCAGCGGCATCCTGTGCAATGCCAATATTCCCACCGAGGAGGTGTTCACCACGCCGCACAAGTTGCGGGTGGACGGCTATGTGGCAAGCACCAAGCCCCTGTCATACCAGGGCACGTTGATCGACGGTATCCGGGTTCGGTTTGAAGAGGGGCGTATCGTCGAGGCGACGGCTCGCACGGGAAGCGACGTCCTCGCGCGGGTGCTCGACACGGACGAGGGTTCCCGCCGTCTCGGCGAGGTCGCCCTGGTGCCGGCCTCGTCCGCCATTTCGGCTTCCGGACTGCTGTTCTACAACACCCTGTACGACGAGAACGCCGCAAGCCACATTGCTCTGGGGCAGGCGTACAGCAAATGTTTCCTCAATGGTGGAGAAGGCTTCAGTGAGGACGACCTCGCGGCACGTGGCGCAAACCGTAGCCTGATCCATATCGACTGGATGATCGGCTCTGCCGACATTGATGTCGACGGACTTACTGCCGAAGGGCGCGCGGTACCGGTGATGCGCGCGGGGGAATGGATCGGCTGAGGCACAGAAGGCGGGAAGTGGCCGTGGCTCAGAAGCCGGGACCCTTCGTGGCACCGAGAATCCGAGCGGGATGGGCCAGCGTCCCGCTCTGGAGTACGACCACGTAACCGTCGGCATTGCCCGAACGAACGAGGGTGCGCGGGAGTTCGAAATGCGTGGCTTGGCCCGTCCAGGCTCCGACCCGATGCATCCCGCGCACCACGTTGACGTAATCCACCACCTGCCCCTTGTTCTCGCCGTGCGCGACGGCTGTCCGGTGCCTGCGCAGGATTGGCAGCAGCCAGACCTCGCCGGTGCCGCGTCCGGCGCCGATATCGATGGCGATACGGTCCCCCTGGTCCGTTGCCTTCACCGATACGATGAGGCCGCTCGATTGTCGTGCCGCACGAAGGCTGCGGTCCAGGAATGCCCGGTCCGACCGGACCGGGGACGGCTCGCCGTTGACGATGGCCTGGGGCGTAAAGAGCTGGCGCTCACCGTGGCTGAGAGCATAGGCGCGCTGGCGCTCGGTGAACGCCGGAATCGCGAACTCGTCCTTCCAGCCGAGATAATCCCAGTAGGTGACCGGCAGTGTCAGGGCGATAACGTCGGGCTGCTGAGCGTACTCTCCCATCATCCGGGAGGCCTGCTGGCAGGCGCCGCAACCTTGGCTAGTGAAGAGTTCGATCACCGCGCGGGGCGGCTCGGCGCGAGCCGGACCCACCATGTGCGTCAGGACAATGGTCAGCGCGAGGAGGCTTGGCGCGGAGCGGCGCATGCGTGAAGCGGATCGGCCCATATACCTATGTGACAGCGCCTCAGCCTGGAACGGAAGACACGTTGTCTCGATGGGCCGTGGATGAGTCCGACTGTGTCGGCGGGGCAACCTTGGGTTTTGGCAGCATGTTCGGGCGCCAGCGCCTGTGCATCCAGAGCCACTGGCCGGGATTGTCTCGGACCCATTGCTCCACCACGCGGGTCATCGCCTGCATCGCGCCCTGGACGTCGATCTCGCCTTTGGCATCACGGGGCAGATCGAGGGGTGGGGTGAGTTCGAGATGAAAGCGGGCATTGTCCTTGCGCACCACGCGGACCCCGTGAACGGGACATTCGTAATGCTTGGCGAGCTTGGCGAGCAAAGGGTTCACCAGAACGGGTCGGCCGAAGAACTCCACCACCACACCGCGGGTGAAATGCTGATCGATGAGCTGGCCGAGATGGCCGCCGCGTTCCACGACGCCCTGCATCGAAAATACGGCGCCTTGCCCCGCTGCCGCCAACCCGCCCATGGTCTCGCGGCGCACCTCGGCGACGAGGCGGGCTGAGGCGATGTCGTTGGGGGGGCGAAAGATCGCAGTAGCCTCAAGCCCGTAGCGAGCGGCGCAGATCGCTGGCAATTCCCAATTTGCGAGGTGGGCAGCGAAGATGAGCCCCGGCTTGCCGTCGTCGCGCAAGGCCTCGAAATGTTCGGCGCCGGCAACGGTCATCCGCTGACTCGCCGGATCGTTGGGGTTGATATCGAACAGGGTGGCAAGATGCGCGTATTCTGCCCCCGTCCGGCCGAGATTGTCCCAAGCCTGGGCCGCGAGCGCCCTGATCGCGGCCTCATCCTTCTCGGGGTAAGCAGCACGCAGATTCGCCAATGCGATACGGTTCGCCGGCAGGAACTGCCCCACCCTTCGCGCAATCGCCCCGCCGGTCCGGCTCGCCCGCTCGGTCCCCAGCATCCGCGCTAACCAGAACAGGCAGCGGACGAGCGGAATCATGGCAATCCCCGCCATCCGGGGCAGATGGCGGTTCAGGACGAGGGCAAGACGCAGCACGAGACTATCCGGAAGTGGCTATCATGCTCGTGTAGAACATTTTTTGGAGAAGTGGCAGCCTGAGGTGAATGCGAGTCATGCTTGCCCCAACGATAGGTCAGTCGATCGCCACCAGGATCTTACCGAACACCTTACGCGACTCCAGGCGTTCCAGCCCCTGTGAAAAGTCCCCGAGGGGGAGGACCGTGTCGACCACCGGCGTGATCCCGTCCGCCATCTTCGCCAGGGACTGGCGGATGTTGGCCATGGAGCACCCGAAGGAGCCGGTGATGCGGTACTGCTGCTGGAACAACTGCATCAGGTTCATAGTGGTGGAGACGCCGGAGGTGGAGCCGCAGGTAACGAGGCGGCCGCCTCGCTTGAGGCAAAGGAGCGAGCCGTTCCAAGTGTCAGGACCGACATGCTCGAACACCACATCGACGCCCTTTCGCTTAGTCAGGCGGCGAACCTCACCCTCGAAGCGTTCGTTCCGATAATTGATCACGTGATCGGCGCCGAGGGCTTTTGCCATCTCGCCTTTCCTGTCGTCGCCTACCGTCGTGAACACGGTGCAGCCGATAGCCTTGGCCATCTTGATCGCGGCGGTGCCGATGCCCGAGCCACCGGCATGGACGAGGATGCTCTCGCCGGGTTCGAGCTTGGCATTGTCGAACAGCATGTGCTGAACGGTGCCGAAGGCGATCGGCGCACAGGCTGCATCGGTGAAGCTTACCCCATCGGGCACCTTTACCACGAGACGGGCCTGCATGGTGACGCGCTCGCGCGCGAACCCGTCGATATGGAAGCCCATGACGCCGGAGACGTCCTCACACAGGTTGTCGCGACCTTCCCGGCAGGCCTTGCAGCGGCCGCAGGTCTGCGCGCCGTACATCACCACGCGGTCGCCCTCGCGGAGATCCGTCACGCCCTCGCCGACGCAGACGATCTCGCCCGAGGCTTCGGCCCCCACCGTCAGAGGCATCTTGCGCTTGGCGAAGGCCATGCCGCGAAAGCCCCAGACATCGATGAAGTTCAATCCCACGGCGCGCACGCGGATCTGAACCTCGCCCGGGCCGGGAGCGGAAGGCGGATCGACCTCGCCGAGGCGAAGGTCACGGTCACCGAAGAGTTGGAGGGCTTGCATCGGTCTCGTCTCTCGTCAGGCGCTTCGGATCCCGAGCCTCCTTCGCACCACCTCGTCCTGAGGCGCCCGCATCAGCAGGCCTCGAAGGGGGGCTCCAGGGCCCATGTGCCATCTGGAGCCCTCCTTGGAGGCCTCCGCAATAACTCCGCACCTCGGGGAAGAGGGATTGGAATGGATAGGCGGCTTTATCGACTGAAAGCCGTCCTGGCTCAATCCGGCGCAAGGTAGCGCCGCCGCGCCCAGCCGAGGATCGGGCCAGCCTTGACCCGGCACCATGTGAGGCCGCTCGGCGTCTCGTTGGTACAGCCGAAGCCGCGCAGGCGCGCCCCTTCCGGCGCTTGGCCAAGCACGGGCGCCGAGGCGTCCGGGGTCTCGCGGATGCTCAACCCGTCACCGCGCGGAAGCCCGTCGACGCGGAAAGCGCCGGTCTCGGCGAAGGCGGGAACCGCTGCCAGAGCCAGCGCGAGGATGAGGCGGAAGCGCATAGGATCATCCGCCTCAGGTCCGGTGAACACCCATCATCGCCGTCAGCCCGCCATCGACCGGCAGAACCGCGCCGGTAATGTAGGCCGCGGCATCTCCCATAAGGAAGGCCACGAGCGCCGCTATTTCCTCAGGCTTGGCGAAGCGTCCCAAGGGAATCTGTTTCTCCATACCGTCACGATGCGCGGCGTAGGGAGCCATCATCTCGGTGTCGATGAAGCCCGGCGCAATGACGTTGACCGTCACCCCGCGCTTGGCCGATTCGATCGCCAACGTCCGGCAATAGGAGATCAGCGCACCCTTCGTCGCCGCATAGGCAGCATTGCCCGGGTTGGCCTGTAGGGCTGCCACCGAACCGATGGCGACGATGCGGCCGGAACGTCCTCGGATCATGCCGCGCACCAGTGCCTTCGTGATCCGGGTCAGCGACCAGAAGTTCACTTGCATCGCCGCCTCGGCCTTGTCCTGAGCCATCATCGCGGCCAGCACGTCGTAGGATTGGCCGGCATTATGGACGAGGCCGTAGAACGCTTCCCCTTCCTGGGCCTCGCAGAAAACCTCCAAGGCATCGCGGTCGGCGAGGTCGAGAGGGTGGGCGGTGATCGCCCGTCCGGGATTGGCCTGGCTGAGTTCGGCCACGAGGCGCTCCGCCGCATCGCCCGAGGAGCGATAGGTGAAGGCGATGTCGTAGCCGGCATATACCAGCGCCCGCACGATGGCCGAGCCGAGGCCGGAGGCACCCCCGGTGACGAGAACGCGCCGGGTGGTTTCCGTCGTCATACGGGCTCGTCCCCAAGGACGAGGCAGGTGTTCTGCCCGCCAAAGCCGAAGGAATTGGACAGAACGCGGCTGACCCGGGCGTCGCGGGCCGTGGTCACCACGTCGAGGGAGAGGGCTGGGTCCGGCACCGCATAGTTGATCGTCGGCGGGATGCGGCCATGGGCGATGGTGAGGAGCGAGATCACCGCCTCGATGGCCCCCGCGGCGGTCAGCGTATGGCCGATCATCGACTTGTTCGACGAGATCGGCAGGGTGCGGATCCGCTCACCGAACACAGCGGCGCAGCCCAACGCCTCCATCTTGTCGTTCTCCGGCGTCGATGTGCCGTGTGCATTGATCGTATCGATGGAATCTGGCTCGGTGCCGGCATCGTCCAGGGCAGCGCGGATGGCGGCGATGCCGGGCGCACCGTCTGGGCTCGACCGGGTGCGATGGAAGCCGTCGCCCTTTTCGCCGCAGCCCAGGACATAGCCGAGGATCGTCGCGCCCCGCGCCCGTGCGGACTCGGCATTCTCTAGGACCAGGGCGGCGGCCCCCTCCCCCATGACGAAACCGTCGCGATTCTTGGAGAACGGCTTTGAAGCCCCCTCCGGTGGATCGTTCTGGGTCGAAAGAGCAGAGAGCAGCGAGAATCGGATCAGTGATTCCGGGTTTACCGAACCGTCGGTGCCGATGCAGAGAGCCGCCTGCATCTCGCCCCGCCGGATCGCCTCGACACCGAGCTGGATCGCGGTGGCGCCGGAGGAACAGGCGGTGGAGAGCGAGATCGGCGACCCCTTGGTGCCGAACCGGTCGGCGATGTTGTCGGCTACGGTGGCGAAGATGAAGAGGTCGTGCCAGGCGTCGAACCGTCCACTCGATGCCGCCCGCTGGAGGTCGGAATAGGTGATGTCGCCGTTCTGGCCGGACGCCTGTGCCAGGGACTGGCGCTGGGGCCATTCCATCTCCACCGGCGGTACTGCGATGAACAGTGCACCGGGGAAATCACCCTTCGCACCAATGCCGGACTGGGTGATCGCTTCCTCGGCCGCTTCCTCGGCGAAGCGCTGCGACAATGCGGGCGCCACGAGTGGGTCGGTGTCGAGGAAATCCACCGTCCCGGCGATACGGGTGCGCAGGCCATCGGTGGAAAAACGGGCGATGCTGTGGATGCCGGACCGGCCGGCGGTGAGCGCAGCCCAATTGTCGGCCTGTCCCTGCCCGAGGGACGTGACGATGCCGAGGCCTGTCACCGCGACCAATGGCCGGCCATGGCTGTCCCGGAAGCTTCGTGAATCGCGGGGAGAGGAGTTCGTCATAGCGCCGTCTTGCTATCGTTCCGACCGAACGGCCTTGAAGATGCCCCGCCCCGAACATTCGGGCCGATCGATCACGGTTGAACCCGTCTTAGCGGAATTTCGGTGAGCTGACAGCCGTATCCCCGCGGGTCACGACATCGCGCTCAAGCGGACCAAGCCCTCACCGCGGCGATGGCCAACGGTGGTGATCGCGACCTCGCGCGCCCTGCCCTCCGAGATGAGCGCGGCGGCGAGTGCGGCCCCCAACGGCGCCGTGACTTCGAGCGAGTGGCCGGTGATGTCCCCGAGGGCCGTGACGGGCACACCAGGCGCAAGTTCGCCCAGTGCCGTGCTCTCCTCAGCTGTGATTCCCTCGACGCCGGTAGCGCCCGAAATTAGCATGTCCGGCTTGGCGCCGGCCTTTTTCCACAAGGCGGAGAGGCTGAGTTCTACGCTGCCGGTCTCGCGCCTGGGACGATCGCTCCCCACCGGAAGCAGGCGGGCAAAGATCGTCGCCTTGCGCGCGGCGGCGGTTTCGGCGGCTTCCAGCACTAGGAAGGCGGCGGTACTCCCAAGGATGAAGCCGGCCCCGCCTTCACCCTGACGCTCGAAGACCGGCCGGAAGTTGCCTTTCCGCAGATATCTGCCCAGCTCGTGGACGACCAGGACGTCGGGACGTTCCGCGCTGTAGGAACCGCCCACCAGCATCGTGTCGATCTGGCCTGAAGCGATACGGCTCTGAGCGTTGCGCAAGGCGTCGACGCCCGAAGCCTCCTCACCCATGAACGTGCGCGAGGCGCCCGTGACCCCATGGACGATGGCGATGTTGCCGGCGAGCAGGTTCGAGAGCTGTGCCAGGAAGAGGGTCGGGCGCAGGTCGTTCTGCAGGTGCTCGTTGAGATAGGCGCCCGGATCGGCCGCGTCGCGCAGGCCGGTCAGGATAGCACCGTCCACCGCCGTATCGCGCTCGCCGCCGCCGCAGGCGACGACGAGGTGCATTGCTGCCTTGAAGGCCGCGTCCTGTTTCACCCCGGCCGAGTCGAGGGCAAGCCCGGCCGCGTAGACGCCCAGGCGCTGCCACGCCTCCATCTGCCGCTGGTCCGACTTCTTGGGGATCTGTCCGTCGAGGACCAGCGCCGGGGCGGGATGGACCGGATAGGGCGCAAAGCGCTCCGTATCCGTGGCCTTTGGACTGCCCGCCGCGAAGGCTTCGAGGTGAGCGGCGATCCCCTCGCCGGCGCAGGAGACGAGGCCGATACCAGTGACGACGACGTCGCGCTGACTCATGCTGATCTTGCTCATGCCGGAACCGCCCCGCCGGGGGGCGCCCCCGATGCAATGGCGCGATCCATCAGGCCGATCCGCCGGGCGCGCTCGCGCATGGGAGCATCGAGCCCTTCGGGAAACGGCATCGTCCGGAACCGCAGCTCCGCATCGGCCAACGGCTTGCCCTCGTGGCGGATCGAGGCCTTTGTCACCGCGTAGCCGGAACCATCATGCTCCAGGCTCGCCTGCACGACGAGCGTCGCGCCGGGGCCGACGAAGGAGCGGAACCGCGCCTTGTCCACCGCCATCAGGAACGGCATCTGCACGAAATCGAGATGGGCGAGGAGCAGGTAACCGGACGCCTGCGCCATGGTCTCGGTGAGCAGCACCCCGGGCACCAGGGGATGGCCGGGAAAGTGACCCTCGAAGACCGGGCTCTCCATCGGCACGTGAGCCAGCGCCTCGATCCGGCCGGCGGCCTTGTCGAGACTCGTCACCGTGTCGATCATCTCGAAATACTCGAGGCGCATGGCGTCAAAGGCTCCGCTGGGGACTAGAGGCTCCGCTGGACACTCAAAGGCTCGGCCCGGCCGGGCTTGCCCTTCAGGCCTTGGCGGCCTTCTCGGCCACCAGCGCGTCGATGCGGGCGCAGAGGTTCTTCAGTACGAAATACTCCTCGGCCGGCACCTTGCCCTCGTTGACCTCCTGGGTCCAACGCTCCAGCGGCAGCTTGATTCCGAATGCCTTATCCACCGCGAAGGCGATGTCGAGGAAAGCGAGCGAATCGATGCCGAGATCCTCGATGGCGTGGCTCTCGGGCGAGATAGTGTCGCGCGGGATGTCGGCGGTGTCGGCGATGATGTCCGCGACGCGGTCGAACGTAGCGGTGGTCGGCTGGTCAGACATGCGTTCTCGCCGTTTTCTTCTCTATGGCGCGCCGTGGCGGATCCGGTATCGGATCTCGTGGCGGGCGCGGCCGGTCCGAGGCTGGCGCGTGATCCCGGCGCCCCCCGGGTCGCGCAGCATGCCCCCGAAGCGGCGTCGCGCCGCTTCCGATCGAAGGCGGTCCCTTACACGAGGGGGTGGTGGCGGGCAACCTTGGCAGAAGCTCAGGCCAGGCTCGCGTCTTCGTGCGGCTGCGGGCCTCGCCGGACCATTCCGCCCTGCGATGCCTTGACCTACATGCGGACGCGGGCCTGTTCGACGTGGGTCCATCCGGCTCCTTGCCCGAAATTCGTTGAGCGTGAGGCGTGCCACGGGGCGGCAGAGGTGACGAGAATGGAACAATCTATTTCTGTCGATGCGGCGGAGCCGCCGACGGACCATCGCAGCCGCGCCCAAGGTGGGGCACGCATCGCCCTGGTCCTGGCGCTGTCCGCCCTCGGCCTGTGGGTGCTCCACCCGTTCCTTCCGGCCCTGGCCTGGGCCGTGATCCTCGCCATCGCGCTCTGGCCGCTCTACGCGAAGGCCGAGCGGCGGTGGCCGCCCGGGGGGCACAACATCCTGCTGCCGAGCCTGTTCACCCTGGCGGTAGCGCTGGTCTTCCTGGCGCCCCTGGTGGTCCTCGGGGTGCAGGCGGCGCGGGAGGCCCATGATGCGATGGCCTGGGTGAAGTCGGTGGAGCAGAGCGGGATTCCAGCCCCCGAATTCCTGTCCCATCTGCCCTACGGCGCGGCCAGGGCCGGTGCCTGGTGGAACGAGAATCTCAGCCACCCATCCGCCGGCTCCGAGATCCTGCACAAGCTCGACAACTCGACGACGATAGGCCTGACCAAGAGCCTCGGGGCTCAAGTGGTTCGCCGGGTTGTGCTATTCGGCTTCACCCTGCTGACGTTGTTTTTCCTGTTTCGCGACGGGCGGGCTGTCATCAGGCAGTCGCTGACGGCGAGTGGCCGCCTGTTCGGCCCGCGTGGCGAGCGGGTGGCGCGCCAGATGGTGGCCTCCGTCCACGGCACCGTCGATGGGCTCGTCCTGGTCGGCCTGGGCGAAGGCGTAATCCTTGGAATCGTTTACTATTTTGCGGGCGTGCCGCATCCGGTCCTGCTCGGCGCGCTGACGGCGGTGGCGGCGATGATCCCCTTCGGGGCGCCGCTGGTCTTCGGCATCGCCGCGCTGATTCTTCTCGCCGGCGGGGCGGTGATCCCGGCGGCGGTGGTGGTGGCGGCGGGCTTCGTCGTCACCTTCGTCGCCGACCATTTCGTGAGGCCGGTCCTGATCGGCGGCACCACCCGCCTGCCCTTCCTCTGGGTGCTGCTCGGCATCCTCGGCGGGGTCGAGACGTTCGGCCTGCTCGGGCTTTTCCTCGGCCCGGCGGTGATGGCGGCGCTGGTACTGCTGTGGCGGGAATTCACCGATGGAGACGTATCGCAGGACGCATCCCGAGGCCCGCGCGGACCGTAATTCGAGCCGCCCGCAACCGCCATGGGACGGCCGAAACGACCGCCATGGGACGGTGTTTCGAGGAATTGCAAAGCCGGCTCAGATTCCGGTGGAATTTCCGGGCCGAAAGGCCCTCCCCTGACCGGGAAGGGCCTTCCTCGCATCGTAGGCTTACGCTGCCAGGGAGCGCAGGACGTAGGGAAGAATCCCGCCGTTGCGGAAGTATTCCAGCTCGTCGAGCGTATCGATCCGGCAGGTGAGCGGCACCTCCGTCTTGGTGCCGTCGGCGGAGGTGATCTCGGCGATCATGGTCTGGCGCGGCTTGATGTCGCCCGAGAGGCCGAGAAGGCTGACGGTCTCGTCACCCTTGAGGCCGAGCGATGCCCAGGACGTCTCGCCCTGGAACACCAGCGGCACGATGCCCATGCCCACGAGGTTCGAGCGGTGGATGCGCTCGAAGCTCTCCGCCACGACGGCGCGGACGCCGAGGAGCTTGGTGCCCTTGGCCGCCCAATCGCGCGACGAGCCGGTGCCGTATTCCTTGCCGGCGAAGACCACGAGCGGCGTGCCCGATTCGGCGTATTTCTGGGCGGCGTCGTAGATGTACATCCGCTCGCCCGAGGGCTGGAACAGGGTCCAGCCGCCCTCGACCACATTGCCATTCTCGTCCCGGACCATCTGGTTCTTGATGCGGATGTTGGCGAAGGTGCCGCGCATCATGACCTGATGGTTGCCGCGGCGGGTGCCGTACTGGTTGAAGTCCTGCACCCGGACCTGATGCTCCTGCAGGTAGGTGCCGGCCGGCGAGGCCGCCCGGATGTTGCCCGCCGGAGAGATGTGGTCGGTGGTGATGGAATCCTGAAACAGTCCGAGGATGCGGGCCTCGACGATGTCGGTGATCGGCGCCGGCGTCTTGGTCATGCCCTCGAAATAGGGCGGGTTCTGCACGTAGGTGGAGGTCGAATCCCACTTGAAGGTCTCGGCCTCGGTGACCTCCACGGCCTTCCAGTAATGGTCGCCGCTGAACACGTCGGCGTAGCGCGACTTGAACAGGGTCGAGGTGATGTTGGCCTCGATGAACTCGGCGACCTCCGCCGTGGAGGGCCAGATGTCGGCGAGATAGACCGGCTGACCGTCTGAGCCGATGCCCAGCGGCTCGGTGGTGATGTCGATCTGCATCGAGCCGGCGAGCGCGTAGGCGACGACCAGCGGCGGCGAGGCCAGGTAGTTGGCGCGCACGTCGGGGTTCACGCGGCCTTCGAAATTGCGGTTGCCGGAGAGCACGGCCGCCGCGACCACGTCGTTGTCGTTGATCGCCTTCGAGATCGGCGCCGGCAGCGGGCCGGAATTGCCGATGCAGGTGGTGCAGCCGAAGCCGACGAGGTTGAAGCCGAGGGCGTCGAGGGGAGCCTGCAGGCCCGCGCTCTCCAGATACTCGGCGACCACCTGCGAGCCCGGCGCCAGGGAGGTCTTCACCCACGGCTTGGAACGCAGGCCCTTGGCCACGGCGTTGCGGGCGAGCAGCCCCGCGCCGATCATGACGCTCGGGTTCGAGGTGTTGGTGCAGCTCGTGATCGCCGCGATCACCACGTCACCGTGGCCGATGTCGTAATTCGCCCCCTCGACAGGGTAGCGCTTGGCGATGTCGGCGGCCTTCTTGAACTCGGTCTCCATGGACTGGGCGAAGCCCGGCTTGGCGCCGTCCAGCAGCACCCGGTCCTGCGGTCGCTTGGGGCCGGCCAGCGACGGGCGCACGTCACCCATGTCGAGGGCGAGGGAATCGGTGAAGACGGGGTCCGGGGTCTGCGCGTCGCGCCACATGCCCTGGGCCTTGGCATAGGCCTCCACCAGCGCGATCCGGTCGTCGGCGCGGCCGGTCACCTTGAGGAAGTCGATGGTCTTCTGGTCGATGGGGAAGAAGCCGCAGGTGGCGCCGTATTCGGGGGCCATGTTGGAGATCGTGGCGCGGTCGGCCACCGCCATGTCGTCGAGGCCGGGGCCGTAGAATTCCACGAACTTGCCGACCACGCCCTTCTTGCGCAGCATCTGGGTCACGGTGAGCACGAGATCGGTGGCGGTGGTGCCCTCGGGCAGCTTGCCCGACAGTTTGAAGCCGACGACTTCCGGGATCAGCATGGAGAGCGGCTGGCCGAGCATGGCAGCTTCGGCCTCGATGCCACCCACGCCCCAGCCGAGCACGGCCAGACCGTTGACCATGGTGGTGTGCGAATCGGTGCCGACGAGGCTGTCGGGATAGGCGAGCTCGGTACCGTCTTCGGTCTTGGTCCACACCGTCTGCGACAGGAACTCGAGGTTCACCTGGTGGCAGATGCCGGTGCCGGGGGGGACGACGGAGAAGTTGTCGAAGGCCGACTGGCCCCATTTCAGGAAGGTGTAGCGCTCGCCGTTGCGCTCGTATTCCAGCGCCACGTTGTCGGCCAGGGCCTTCGGGGTGCCGAACTCGTCGACGATGACCGAGTGGTCGATGACGAGGTCGACGGGCACCAGCGGGTTAATCTTCTGGGGATCGCCGCCCAGCGCCACCATGGCGTCGCGCATGGCCGCGAGATCCACCACGGCGGGCACACCGGTGAAATCCTGCATCAGCACGCGCGAGGGACGGAAGGCGATCTCGGTCTCGACCTTGCCGAGGTTGCCGAGCCACGCGACGGTGGCGGAGATGTCGTCCTTCTTCACCGAGCGGTCGTCCTCGAACCGCAGGAGGTTCTCGAGGATGACCTTCATCGAGAAGGGCAGCGCCGTCGCATCGGCGAGGCCGGCCTGCTCGGCATGGGGGATGGAGTAGTAGGTGTAGGATTTGTCGCCGACGGTGAGGGTCTGGCGGGAGTGAAAGCTGTCGAGTGATGCCACGGCTTGTTTCTTCCTCACGAGCGGTTGTCGAACACGCGCAGGCATGACCCGCGCCACGAAGTCGTGTTCGGCTGGAGCGCTTCTAAAAAAAAGCGCGCGCCGCTCCGGGGGTGCCCGGACAGGATGTTGCGCGACGAGCGATTTGGACGCTCGGGACTCGCGCGGCGCAGCCTGGGCCCCGTATAGAACACTTCGAAACTGGCCGCTACGCCCTGCCGTGACACGAGCGCGGGAGTGTCGGGCCTCGCGTGGACGGCGGGGCACATGCGGGTTAAGCAGATCGAAGAGCCGGAGACCGCCATGATCGCCCTTCGCCTACCCCCGGATATAGAGGAGCGCCTGGAGGCACTCGCCCGCCGTACTGGCCGCAGCGCACACGACCATGCGAGCGATGCGATCTTGGATCATCTCGAGAACCTCGAGGATCTCGAATTGGCCGAGCGACGCCTCGAAGAGCATCGTCGTGGCGAGAGCGAAACGATCCCGCTGTACGACCTGATGACGCGTTATGGCGTGGACCATTGATTTCACGCGGACTGCAGAAAAGGATCTCGCCAAGCTCGATGATAGTGCAGCCAAGCGTATTCTGACCTTCCTGCGCCACAGAGTCTCGTCTCTGGACGACCCTCGAATGATCGGCGAAGCCCTGAAGGGCTCAAAACTCGGCGAATTCTGGAAGTATCGGGTCGGCGATTATCGCGTGATCGCGTCGATCGAAGACAGTGCCGTCCGCATCCTCGTGGTCAGGATTGGCAATCGTCGCGAGGTCTATCGGTAGGGGCATGGTGAAAAGACCCAACTCGTCTCACGACGGGGGCCTGAACCAAGGCCCTGCCGACGGATGGACTTATCCGTGCGGCTGACCGCCACGAACCTCGCCGCCCGCCGCTCCGGCCGCCGCATCTTCTCGGGACTGTCCTTCGCGCTCGGTCCCGGCGAGGCCTTGATGGTGACGGGGCGCAACGGCGCGGGAAAATCCACCCTGCTCAGCCTGCTCGCCGGACGGTTGAAGCCGGATGCCGGCACCATCGCGGTCGCCGATGTGGGCGAGGCGACGCTGGCCGAAAGCCTTCACGTGGTCGGCCATCGCGACGGGTTGAAGAGCCCGCTGACGGCGGAGGAGAACCTCACCTTCGCCCGCGACCTCCTCGGCGCGCCCACCGCGAGCCCGGCCGAAGCGCTGAACGAACTCGGCCTCGGCCATGCCCTGCGGCTGCCGGTGGCCTACCTCTCCGCCGGCCAGCGCCGCCGCGTCGCCCTCGCCCGGCTTCTCGTCTGCCGGCGTCCGCTCTGGCTGCTCGACGAGCCGACCGCGGCCCTCGACACCGCCTCTCAGGCCGTGCTCGCCGGATTGATGGCGCGCCACCGGGCCGAGGGCGGCCTCATCGTGGCGGCCACCCACCAGTCCCTCGGCCTGGAGGATGCCCGCGAATTGCGCATCGACGAGGCGTTGAAACCGGCATCCGCCTCGGCCGGCGCGAATGCGGCCGATTCGGAGGTGTGGTGGTGATCGGCGTGATGCGCGCCCTCATCGCCCGCGACCTGCAACTCGCGGCCCGTGTCGGCGGCTCTGGCGCCCTGTCGCTGGTGTTCTTCCTGATGATCGTCGCCCTGGTGCCATTCGCGCTCGGACCCGACCTCAACCTGCTCTCGCGGATCGGTCCGGCCATCCTCTGGCTCGCGGCGGTGCTCGCCACCCTGATCGGCCTCGACCGCCTGTTCCAGGCCGACGAGGAGGACGGCTCCCTCGACCTGATGACCGGTGCTCCCGCGCCTATGGAGATGGTGGTGCTCGCCAAGGTGATCGCCCATTGGCTCACCACCGGCCTGCCGCTGGCACTGGCCTCGCCGCTCTTCGGGCTGCTCGTCGCCCTCGACGGCACCGCCATGGGCGCCACCGCCCTCACCCTGCTGGTGGGCACGCCGGCCCTGACCTTCATCGGCGCGGTCGGTGCGGCGCTCACCGCATCGATCCGCCGGGGCGGCCTGATCCTCGCCGTCCTGGTGTTGCCGCTGATGATCCCGACGCTGATCTTCGGCGTCTCGGCGACCGAGGCGGCCTCCGGCGGCACGGTGCCCTTCACGACGCCCCTGCTGATCCTGTCGGCCCTCAGCCTGATCGCGGCGGTGATCGGCACCTTCGCGGCGGCCGCGGCCCTGCGCTGGTCGGACTGATCAACGCCCCTCGGCGACGGGGACGACGATCTCGTTGCGCCGCAGGAAAGGGATCGCGAAAGGGGGATCGTAGCTCAGCACGCTCGACGGACCCGTCGTCTCGCGGGCCATCTTCGCCAGGACCTGCCGGAGAACCGCCTCGCGTTGTTCGCGCGCCCTGGCGTCGAGTGTGCCGGAGAAGCGGAGCGCCGCGTAGGTCGCGGCGGGCAGCCGGGCGATGCGGACCGCCGGGTCGGTCGGGACCGGCGGTCCGGCCTTCGCGATGGCGGCGGGCAGGAAGAAGCGCATGACGCGCAGATCGCCGCCCTGCTCCACCGGCACGGTCATGGCAATGAGGGTGCCCTGTTCCACCGGCACCGTCATCGCGATGCGGTCGCCTCCATCATTGGCCCCGGTGATGTACCGGAACAGCCGCCGAAACGCTTCCGTATCGCCCGGCCCCGCCATGTCGGTCTCGACCGCGACACGCGGTTCGTAGCGGCGGATTTCGACGTTGCGGGGCAGTTGCTCGACCACCTCGTAGCGCGGCTGCTCGTAGGTGGCACGGATGCCGACCACGGACAGGACCGATTCCGCGAAGGTCAGGGCGTAGTAGAGGGCTTTGTCGAGCATGGCGCGGCGTCAACGCCCCATCGGCGGCCCTGTTTCCAGGCTCGCCGCCAGTCGCCGCCATTCCGTCGGCGGCGGGCCGGTCCAGCCACGGAACGCGCGGGTGAAATGGGCGGCATCGGAATAGCCGAGATCGAGGCCGGCCGGACGGTAAAGACGTGAGGACGTGCGCGAAGAAATGATCGACGCGGCTGGACTGCGCGTAACGCCCGCATTGATGCTGCACCGCACCTTGGGCTAGGTCCACGGACCATGTGGACACGTCTTGCCCATCCCGGTCACTTCCTGCGCTGGACCGGCCCCGTGATGCCCTGGCTCGCGGGGCTGTCGGCCGTGCTGCTCGCAATCGGCCTGTATCTCACCTGGTTCGTGGTCCCGCCCGACTACCAGCAGGGCGAGACCGTGCGGATCATGTACATCCACGTGCCGGCGGCCTGGCTCGGCGTGTTCTTCTACGGGTCGATGGCGCTCTCCGCCATCGGCACCCTGGTCTGGCGCCACCCCCTCGCGGACGTGGCGCAGCGCGCCGCCGCGCCGATCGGGGCGGCCTTCACCCTGATCTGCCTCGTCACCGGCTCGCTCTGGGGCAAGCCGATGTGGGGCACCTACTGGGTCTGGGACGCGCGGCTGACCTCGATGCTGATCCTGTTCCTGATCTATTGCGGCATCATCGCCCTGTGGCGCACCATCGAGGATCCGAACCGGGCGGCGCGCGCCATCGCGATCCTGACCCTGGTGGGGGCCGTGAACCTGCCGATCATCAAGTTCTCGGTGAACTGGTGGTCGACGCTGCATCAGCCGGCCTCGATCATGCGGATGGGCGGCTCCAGCATCGATCCCTCGATGCTCTACCCCCTGCTCGAGATGATCCTCGCCTTCACCCTGCTGGGGATCACGCTGCATCTCTACGCCATGCGCACGGAGATCCTGCGCCGCCGGGTCCGGGCGCTCACCATCCGCGAGGCCGAGCGTCTCGATGCCGATCCCCGTCCGGCCCGGCCCCTCGGCCAGGCGATCCGGGGAGTCTGACCGATGGCTTCCCTCGGGCCGCATGCCGGCTTCATCCTCGGCGCCTACGCCTTCACCGCCCTCGTCATCGGCGCCCTGATCTGGCGCTCGCTCAGCGATCACCGGGCGCAGAAACAGGCGCTCGCGGCCCTCCAGGGCGATGCGGGAGAGCGGGCGTGAGCGCCGCATCCTCGTCGGCACCGGTGCGCCGGTCGCTCCTCGTCATCGCGCCGCTGGTGATCTTCGCGGCGCTGGCCCTGGTGTTCTTCATCCGCCTTCGGTCCGGCGCCGACCCGGCCGCGATCCCCTCGGCGCTGATCGGGCGGCCGGTGCCGGCCTTCGCCCTGGGACCATTGCCTAACCTAGTCGGCGGCGAAGGCCAGGCCATTCCCGGCCTGTCCAGCGCCGACCTCAAGGGCCGCGTGACGGTGGTCAATTTCTGGGCGTCGTGGTGCGCCCCGTGCCAGATCGAGCATCCGCAACTGATGCGGCTGGCGCGCGAGCCGGGCGTGAACCTCGTCGGCATCGACTACAAGGACGCGCCCGAGAATGGCCGGCGTTTCCTGTCGCGTAGCGGCGTTCCGTTCCGGGCGGTGGGCATGGATTCCACCGGCCGCACCGGCATCGATTTCGGCGTCTACGGCGTGCCGGAGACCTTCATCATCGGGCCCGACGGCGTGATCCGCGACAAGCTCGTGGGGATCGTCACGGCGGAGAACTATGCCGCTGTGCTGCAGAAGATCCGGGCGGCGGAGACGATGACGGCCGCGAAGCCCTGATTCGCCGACGCGCCTGACTAGACGTCGGGCTTCGCCTCGGCCTTGCGGTCGTAGCGCATGAGGAGCGGGGTCTGCGACAGGGCGAACAGGATGGTCAGGGGCATGATGCCGACCACCTTGAAATTGGCCCAGAAGGCGTAGGTCTGCGTCCGCCAGACCACCTCGTTGATGGCGGCGAGCGCCAGGAAGAACAATCCCCAGCGGAAGGTGAGCTTGCGCCAGCCCTCCTCCGTCAGGTCGAAGACCGAATCGAGCACCACCGACAGCAGGGACTTCCCGAACAGCAGGCCGCCGAGGAGGATGGTGCCGAACAGGGCGTTCACGATCGTCGGCTTGATCACGAAGAACGTCTTGTCGTGCAGTGCCAGCGCCATGCCGCCGAAGACCAGCACCACGATGCCGGAGACCAGCGGCATGATCGGCAGCCGTCGCAGCAACGCGAAGTGGATGGCCAAGGCCACCACCGTCGCCACCACGAACACCCCGATGGCCAGGAAGGTGCTGCTGTCCTCGCTCAGGCCGAACCGCGTGCCGAACGAGTTCAGCAGGAAGAACAGCACCAGCGGCCCCATTTCCAGGGCGAGCTTCGGCACCGGATCGAGATGGCGGCGCGGCGGCACGGATTCGATGGGCAGGGTCATATCGTGAGCGGCTCGTGGTTCGGCACGCCCGGACGCAGAGCGGCGCCGGGCGGGACGCCGGATGTAGGACAGTCGCCCCGGCTTTCCTAGCGCGAGCCCTTTTCGCGCAGGTCGCCGGAGCGCCCGTCCATGAATCTAGTCCTTGTCCAACCCCGCGATGGCCCGTGCGAAATCCCGCGCGGCGAAGGGTTCGAGATCCTCGACGCCTTCTCCGACGCCGATGAAATGCACCGGCAGGCCGAACTTCGCGGCCAGCGCCACGAGGATGCCGCCCCGCGCGGTGCCGTCGAGCTTGGTCATGACGAGGCCGGTGACGTTGGCCGCCTTCGAGAACAGCTCGACCTGGCTCAGCGCGTTCTGGCCCACGGTGGCGTCGAGGACGAGGAGGACGGCATGGGGCGCCTCGGCGTCGATCTTGCGGATGACGCGCAGGATCTTCTCCAGCTCCGCCATCAGCCCGGTCTTGTTCTGGAGCCGGCCGGCCGTATCGATCAGGAGCACGTCGGTGCCCTCGGTTCTGGCCCGCTGGAAGGCCTCGAAGGCGAGGCCGGCGGCATCCGCTCCTTGCGCGCCCGCCACCACCGGAACCCCGGTGCGCGTGCCCCAGACCTTGAGCTGCTCGATGGCCGCGGCGCGGAACGTGTCGCCCGCCGCGAGCATCAGGCTGTGCCCCTCCCCCTTCAGCTTCAGGGCGAGCTTGCCGATGGTGGTGGTCTTGCCCGCCCCGTTGACGCCGATCATCAGGATCACGAACGGCTTCTTCGTCGTGTCGATGCTGAGGGGAATGGCGACGGGTGTCAGCGCCCGCTCCACCTCGGCCGCCAGGATGGCCCGGACGTCGTCGGGGGAGATGCCCTTCTCGTAGCGGCCCTTGCCCACGGCCTCCGAGATCCGCATGGCGGTGTCGATGCCGAAATCGGCCTGGATCAGGGCGTCCTCCAGCTCCTCCAGCGTGTCCGCGTCGAGCTTGCGCTTGGTGAAGAGGCCGGTCACCCGCTCGGACAAAGCCGACGAGGTGCGCTTCATGCCCCCGGTGAGGCGGCTCCACCAGCCGCGCTTCTCGGAGGCCGGTTCGGCTTCGGAGACCGGCTCGGGCGTGGGGGCGGGCTTTGGTGCGAAGGCGACCGTCGTGGTGTCGGCCTTCTCCGCTCCGCGCGCGGGATCGTCTCCCGCGGTGCCTGCCGGCGGGCGCTCGTCGGCGCCCGCGATGGGCTGCAGGTCCGCCCCCTCGATCTCGTCGGCGATCGTGTTCTTGTCCGGGTCGGCGGGCGCGGGCTCGCTGGGGGGCAGCGGGATCGCCGAGATGTCGTCCGCACCCGTGGCGAAGTCGGGCTGGCCTTCCGATGCCGAGGCGGGGGACGCGATGGGAGGCGATGCCGGCTCGATCGGCGTTTCGGGTTTCGGCTCGGGTTTCGGCTCGGGCTTGGGCTCGGACTTGGACTCGGATTTGGGATCGGGCGGCTGGACCGGCACCGGCTCGGGCGGCCAGGCCTCCTCCTTCTTCCCGAACATCCGCCGCAGCAACCAGCCCGGCCTCTTGTCTTCGCTCATTCCCACTTGCTCCCTCGACCCCGCATGAGTAGCGCAGGGCGATGCCGTCAGCCGATGCCCCAGTGGAACACCGCATAACAGACATAGGCGCGCGCCTCCTCTACCGCGATGCCCTTGTCCTCGTCATCGACAAGCCGGCTGGCTTGCCCGTCCATCCCGGCCCCAAGGGCGGGGAGACCCTGACCGATCATCTCGATGCCCTGCGCTTCGGCCTGCCGCGTCGTCCGGAGGCCGCTCATCGGCTCGACCGCGACACGTCCGGCTGCCTGGCTCTCGGCCGTCACGCCAAGGCTCTCGCTCGCCTCAACAAGCTGTTCGCCGCGAGCGGCACGGTGGGGAAGACCTACTGGGCCATCGTGGAGGGCGATCCCTCGGAAGACGAGGGCCGCATCGACCTGCCCCTCGCCCGCCGCTCGGACGACCCGCGCTCGTGGTGGATGAAGACGGACCCCGCCGGTGACCCGTCGCTGACCACATGGCGCGTTCTCGGCCGCTCGCCGGACCGGAGCCTCGCCTGGCTCGCCCTCAGCCCGGTCACCGGCCGCACGCATCAGCTGCGCGTCCATTGCGCCGCCATGGGCTGGCCCATCCTCGGGGACACGATCTACGGCACCGCCCCTCGCTCGGGCGGGCCGGGGCTCCAGCTCCACGCCCGCGCGCTGACCCTGCCGCTCTACCCCAAGAAGCCGCCGATCGTGGTCGAGGCGCCTGCGCCGGGGCATATGCGGGAGCGGATGGAGATGTGTGGGTACGAGGCCGACGAGTAAGGCGCGAGTCCCTCCTCCCCCTTGTGGGGAGGAGTTGGAGGTGGGGGTGGTTGGGTGACCCTCAGCTTGCGGAGGCAAGCGGAACCACCCCCACTCCTAACCTCTCCCCACAAGGGGGAGAGGGACGCGCTCTGCCGACAAGTTCGGATGTGTGAAGCCGGTAGAGCCGTTGCGCTCGGATCACTCTGCCGCGATCAGCACCCGGCCGTCATGTCCGGCGATCGTCACGTCGCGGAGCTCGCCCGGAGGCGTGTCGGCTGCTAGCCGCACCGGCGTGAACCCTTCCGTGCGTCCCATCCCGCCGCGCTCGGTGAGCACGCGGTGGGTCCGGCCGACCTCTCCCGCGAGATGCGCCGTCAAGGCTGCCGCTCCCGCGTCACGAAGGCGGGCGGCGCGCTCGCGGATCACGTCTCCGGCGACGGGAGGCATGCGCGCGGCCGGCGTGTCGGGGCGCGGTGAATAGGGAAACACGTGGAGATGCGTCAGCCCGCATTCGGCCACGAGATCGAGGGAGCGGGTGAATTGCGCCTCGGTCTCGGTGGGAAAGCCGGCGATGAGGTCGGCCCCGAAGACGGCGCCCGAGCGAAGACGGCGCACGGCCTCGCAGAACCGGATCGCGTCGTCGCGGCCGTGCCGGCGCTTCATGCGCTTGAGGATCAGGTCGTCGCCGGCCTGCAGCGAGAGGTGGAAATGCGGCATCAGCCGGTTCTCGCCGGCAATCGCCTCCCAGAGAGCCGCGTCGGCCTCGATGGAATCGATGGAGGACAGGCGCAGGCGCGCGAGATCCGGCACGTGGCGCAGGATCGCCTGGACCAATCGGCCGAGGCTCGACGGCTCCGAACAATCCCGGCCGTAGGCGGTGAGGTCGACCCCGGTGAGCACGACCTCGCGCCCGCCATGGTCGACGATTCGGCGGACCTGATCGACCGCGTCCGCCAGCGTGACGGAGCGGGAATTCCCCCGGCCGAAGGGGATGATGCAGAAGGTGCAGCGATGATCGCAGCCGTTCTGGACCGGAACGAAGGCGCGGGTATGCCCGGCCACAGAGGCGATCCGCGTCGGAGCGGCGTCGCGCGCGGCCATGATGTCGTCGATGGCGAGGCGCGGTCTGACATGCGTTGCGGGCAGCCAGGTCTCGGCCCTGGTCTTGGCGTCGTTGCCGACGATCCGCGCCACTTCCGGCATCGCCGAATAGGCGTCCGTCTCCACCTGAGCGCCGCAGCCGGTGACGACGATCTCGGCCCCCGGCCGCTCACGGGCGAGCTTGCGGATCGCCTTGCGGGCCTGGCGCCCGGCCTCCGCCGTGACGGCGCAGGTATTGACGAGGACGAGGTCGCCGCCCGTCCCCGCCGCCTCGGCGTGGCGGCGCATCACCTCGGATTCCACCGTGTTAAGGCGGCAGCCGAAGGTCAGGGTCTCCACCGCCACTCAGTCCACCCGCGCGAAGAGCTCGGGGGACAGGAACCCCTCCCATTCGAGGGCCACGGGGCCGGTCATCAGCACGTGGTCGTCGGCGCGCCACTCGATGACGAGGTCGCCGCCGGGGAGGCTCACCGTGGCGTGGCGGCCGAGCATGCGCAGGCGCGAGGCCGCCACCAGCGTGGCGCAGGCGGCGGTGCCACAGGCCAGCGTCAACCCGGCGCCGCGCTCCCAGACCCGGAGCTTGATCGTCTCCGGTCCCGTCACCTGCGCCAGGGAGATGTTGGCGCGCTCGGGAAAGATCGGGTGGTTCTCCAGCATCGGGCCGAAGCGGCCGAGGTCGTAGCCGTCGGGATCGCTTTCGATGAAGAACACCGCATGGGGGTTGCCCATGTTCACCGCCCCCGGCGAATGCAGGACGGGCGCGTCGATGGGACCGATCTGCAGTTCGATCCGCCGCGTGTCGGGGAACGGCTCGGCCAGCGGGATCTCGTCCCACTTCAGGCGGGGGCGGCCCATGTCGACGGTGAAGGAGGCCTGCGCCTCGCGCTTCACGCCGACGAGCCCGGCCTTGGTCTCCAGGGTGAGGCGGCCGCTCTCGGCGGGGCGCGCCATGGCGGGGTCGTCCAGCATGGCGAAGGCGACGCAACGGGTGCCGTTGCCGCAGGCGCCGGATTCCGACCCGTCGGTATTGTAGATCCGCAGATAAGCATCCGTGCCGGGCTTGCGCGGATCGTGGATGACCATGAGCTGGTCGAAGCCGGAGCGCGGGTGGCCGGCGATGGCGCGGGCCTCCTCGGCGCGCACGACCAGCTCCGTGCCGCGCAGGTCCAGCACCACGATGGCGTTGCCCGCCCCGTGCATCTTCAGGAACCGACGGTTCTCGAGCCTCGTCATGAGCTTCTTTGGTTTCGTTGTCCGAACGGGGCATCCCGCATGCGCGGCCCCCGCATATAGGACAAAGCGCCGGGCCGCGCACGCGGGGTCCGCTCGGGGGAGCGTTGCACAAGGGACGCGCCCGTCACGTTCCTGCGCCCGATGCGGGTTGGTGCCTCGCAGGAGGGCGGCTTCCTCCCTATTTTAGGGCTTCGCGATTCAGCCGTACGATTCGTCGCGGCGTGCGATCTCCGGAGCGTTGCCTTGACCCGTCATCGTCTATTGCCGCTCGTCAGCCTCGCCGCCGCTTTGGCCGTCTCCTCCGCGCTCGCGCAGCAGCCGGCCTCGCCCGCGACCTCCTCTCCGCTGCCGACCACGACGGCGCCCGATCCGGTCAATCCCGACGCGCCGTCCCGTCCGGTGCCGACCCAGGCCCTCCCCGCCGCGCCGGCACTCACGCCGGGTCCCTCGCGCCCGACCCTGGTGGAGACCCCCGGCGACGCCAACGACGTGGACGAGGTCTCCCTGCCGCCCAAACCCGCCGCGATCCTGGCGGGGCGGGCGAGCTGGGAGGAGGCGGTGCCGGCCCTGAAGGCGGCCTTCGTGAAGATCGAGGAGGCGCTGGCCAAGGACGGGATCACCCCCGCCGGCCGGCCGCTCGCGGTCTTCGCCAAGACCGACGATGACGGGTTCCAGTTCGAGGCGATGATCCCCATCGCCTCGATGCCGAACCCGAAGCCCGCCGAGACCGGCGGCCTCCGCTTCGGCACGACCCCCAGCGGCAAGGCCCTGCGCTTCCCGCACAAGGGCTCCTACGACGAGATCGACGGCACCTACGAGACCCTCACCGCCTATCTCGACGCCAAGGACGTGGTGGTCCAGGACCGGTTCATCGAGGAATACGTCACCGACCTGAACGACAAGGCGGACGAGAAGCTCGACGTGAACATCTACGCCCTGCCGAAATAGGCGGATCGCCGCTCAGGCCGGCGGTGAGGCTTCCACGATCGCGCCGTTGTTCAGGTGGATCACCCGGTCGGCCGCATCGAAGTAGCGGTCGTCGTGGCTGATGACGATCAGGGTCCGGCCCTCACGCTTCAGGTCCGGCAGGAGCCGTGTGTAGAACAGGCGGCGGAAGGTGGGGTCCTGCTCCGCCGCCCACTCGTCGAGGACGAGGACCGGCCGTCCTTCGAGATTGGCCTGGACCAGGGCGAGGCGCTTCCTCTGCCCGGCCGAGAGATCGACGGTGGAGAAGGCCCCGTCCCGGATCGTCACCTTGTGGGCAAGATCGAGGGTCTCGAGATAGGCATCCGCCGCCGCCGGATCCGCCCCGGCGGGCAGGACGAGATCGTCGAACAGGTAATAGTCGAAGAACACCGCCGAGAAATGCTGGCGGTAGGCGTCCCGCGTCTCGTCCGTCACCGGCGCTCCGTCGAGGAACAGGGTGCCGGTCTGTGGCGGATACAGGCCGAGGATCAGCTTGATGAGGGTGGTCTTGCCCGAGCCGTTCTCGCCGACGATGAACAGGATCTCCCCCCGCCGTACGGTGAGGTCGATGGGGCCGAGGGTGAAGCCCGGCTTGCCCTCGGCGGCCGGGAAAGCGTGACTGACGCCGCGAAGCGCGATGTCACTGATCGCATGGGGCGTCCGTGCTTCCACCGATGCGAGCAGGTTCGGCTCCGAGACGGTGCGTCCGGCCGAGAATTCGGCGATGCGCTGGTAGGCTATCCGCGCCCGGCCGATCTCGGGCAGGATGGCGAGGATGTAGGTGACCGGCAGCTCGATATAGAGCAGCACCAGGACAAAGCCGGAGAGGACGGCGTTGTCGATCCCGAATGTCGCCTTGCAGGTCACGATGGCCGCGATCGTGGCGAACAGGGCCAGCTTCTTAGTCAGGTAGGAGAATTCGACGAGCGTGTTGGTCCTGAACCCGTTGCGGCGGAGCTCCTCGATGGAGGAGGCAAGGGCCCCGTCCCTCAGCCGCATCCGGCGCTCCCGGTTGAGCCGCAATTCCCTGCTGCCGTCGGTCAGGCTCTGGAAATGCTTCTGCATCGTGTCCGCCAGGGCGCGGCGCGTGCGGTAGCCGACCATGGCCCGGCGGCGCAGGATGTTCTCCACATAGCTGCCGAGGCCGAAGATCAGCAGGGTGATGGCGAAGAGCGGGGCTGACAGGGTGAGCATATAGACGAGGCAGCCGGCGGTGACGCCGCTATGGATGATCAGTCCCGACAGCATCGAGACCGTCGTCGACAGCGTGGCGGCATCGGTGTTGAGCGAAGCGAGGACCTTGTGGCGGCCGATCTGCTCGATGCGGTCGATGGGCGCCGTGAGGATCATGTCGGCGAGATCGCGGCTGAGGCCGGCGCTGATGCGCCCGCTCGCCAGGGCGCTGCCGAGCCCGGACAGGAGGGACCCGCCCACGCCGAGGAGGACGAGGCCGAGGAAGACGGGAATGAAAGTCTCGGAAAGACCGCCTTCCGCATGGATGGCCGTGTTGACCTTGGCCAGCACCGTCGCCGTGGCGAGGCCGCTCAAGGCGCCGATCGCCGAGGAGGCGGCCACGAGCGGCCAGATCGGGCGCAGCAGGCGCATCGCGTCCTTGCCGAGCCCGCTCAGACGATTGTCCGGTCCCGCCATTCATCCCTCCGGCTCGGCCCTGTCGCTGGCCGCTGGGCAGGCGGATACGTCAGGAACGGGATGCGCCGAAATTCGAAACACGCAGGGCGTGTCTGCGGCGAGGCCGGCTTGTCGTCGCGGTGAGGATGTGGAGAATGATCAAAGCGCCGCTTCGCGCCGGACTCAGAGTCGATCACCCGCCAGACACGATCATCCGAGCCGACCTCCTCATCCTGAGGTGCCGGAGCGTAGCGGAGGCCTCGAAGGAGCCCTCCAGTTCGCTCGGTTAGTTCTGGAGGCCTCCTTCGAGGCCGCTCCGCGGCACCTCAGGATGAGGTCAAGCCTTGGACGGACATCTTAAACAGTCGCTCAGAGCAGGCTGAGCTGCTCCGAGACACGAGAGGTCGCCCCGCGCTCCAGGGCGAGCAGCCACTTCTTCGTATCGAGGCCGCCGGCGAACCCCGTGAGGCTGCCCGCCGCGCCGATGACGCGATGGCAGGGAACCACGATGGGCAGGGGGTTGGCACCGTTGGCGGCACCCACGGCCCGGCTGGCGCTCGGACGGCCGATCCGCCTGGCCAGCGCGCCGTAACTGATCGTCTCCCCCGGCGGGATGCAGGTGAGTTCCTCCCACACGGCGCGCTGGAACGGCGTGCCGCGCGGATCGAGGTCGAGGTCGAACCGGGTGAGTCGGCCTTCGAAATAGGCGCTCAATTGCCGCCGGGCCTCGGCGAAGGCCGCGTCGTCCCGGTGCCAGTCCGCCCGGGGTGTCACCGCGCCCTTGCCGGTGGGAAAACCGATGCAACGCAGGCGCTCGTCCGCTCCCGCGAGAAGCAGCGCGCCGATGGGCGTGTCGAGGAACGTGTAGCGGGTGTCGGGCATGGCGGATCGTCTCGGGCCGGTGGGTGCGCGCCTCGGGAGACCGCCCCCGCAGGTGTCCGCCATCCTACACGGAGGGAAGCGGCCCTCCTCCCCAGCGGATCTCGGGCCTGCCCGAGATCCGTCGAGCTTGTGGGGAGGAGTTGGAGGTGGGGGTGGTTGGGTGACCCTCAGCTTGCGGAGGCCGGCGGAGCCACCCCCACTCCTAACCTCTCCCCACAAGGGGGAGAGGGACGCGCTCTGCCTGCACGAGCAGATGGGTGAAACCAGTAGGCTAGGAGGTGGAAGACCCGCCCTACTCCGCCGCCTCGCTATAGGCGTCCACCGGTGGGCAGGAGCAGACGAGGTTGCGGTCGCCATAGGCGTTGTCGACGCGGTTGATCGGCGGCCAGTACTTGTCCATCCGCAGGCTCCCCGACGGGAAGCACGCCGCCTCGCGGGAATAGGGCCGCTCCCACGGGCCGATCAGGTCCGCCACCGTGTGCGGCGCGTGTTTCAGCGGGTTGTTTGCCTTGTCCATCCGCCCCTCCTCGATGGCACGGATCTCTTCCCGGATCGCCAGCATGGCGTCGCAGAACCGGTCGATCTCGCCCTTGGTCTCGGATTCGGTCGGTTCGATCATCAGGGTGCCGGCCACCGGCCAGCTCATGGTCGGCGGGTGGAAGCCGCAATCGATCAGGCGCTTGGCGATGTCCTCGACGCCGATCCCGGCCGATTTCTGGAACGGCCGCACGTCGATGATGCATTCATGCGCCACGCGGCCCTGCGCCCCGGCATAGAGCACCGGGTAGGCACCCTTCAGGCGGCTCGCGATGTAATTGGCGTTGAGGATCGCCACGCGGGTGGCCTGGGTGAGGCCGCGCCCGCCCATGAGCAGGCAGTAGCTCCACGAGATCGGCAGGATCGAGGCCGAGCCGTAGGGGGCGGCAGAGACCGCACCCTCCTCACCGCTGCGCGGGTCGGAGGGCAGGAACGGGATGAGATGCGCCTTGACGCCGATCGGCCCCATGCCGGGGCCGCCGCCGCCATGGGGGATGCAGAAGGTCTTGTGCAGGTTGAGGTGGCTGACATCGGCGCCGATATCGCCGGGGCGCGCGAGGCCCACCATGGCGTTGAGGTTGGCCCCGTCGAGATAGACCTGGCCGCCATGGGCATGGACGATGTCGCAGATCTCGCGGACCCGAACCTCGAACACCCCATGGGTCGACGGATAGGTGATCATGCAGGCCGCGAGGTTTTCGCCGTGCAACTCGGCCTTCCGCGAAAAGTCCTCCACGTCGATGTTGCCGTGCTGGTCGGCGCCGACCACCACGACGCTCATGCCGCACATCTGCGCCGAGGCCGGGTTGGTGCCGTGCGCCGAGGAGGGGATGAGGCAGACCTTGCGGTGCCCCTCCCCGCGCGAGAGGTGGTAGGCCCGGATGGCGAGCAGCCCCGCATATTCCCCCTGCGCGCCGGAATTCGGCTGCATCGAGATCGCGTCGTAGCCGGTGATCGCGCAGAGCTTGTCGGAGAAGTCGCGCAGGAGTTCCCGGTAGCCCTCCGCCTGATCCGCCGGGACGAAGGGGTGGATCTCCGAGAATTCCGGCCAGGAGATCGGCAGCATCTCGGCGGTGGCGTTGAGCTTCATCGTGCAGGAGCCGAGCGGGATCATCGCCCGGTCCAGCGCCAGGTCGCGGTCCGCGAGGCGGCGCATGTAGCGCGTCATCTCGCTCTCGGCCCGGTTCATGTGGAAGATCGGGTGGGTGAGATAGGCGGAGGTGCGCAAATTCGCCTCCGGCAGGCGCTGGTTGGGCCAGGCCTCGTCGTAGGTGAGATGCTCGCCGCCGAAGGCGCGCCACACCGCCTGGACGATGTCGGGCCGGGTGCGCTCGTCGACGGTGATGCCGATGCGGTCCGAGCCCACTGTCCGCAGGTTGACGCCGTTCTTCACCGCGTTCTGCAGGATCAGCCCCTGGAAGGCGCCGACCTCGACGGTGATCGTGTCGAAGAAGCCCTTCGGCTCCACGGTGAAGCCGAGACTCTCCAGGCCTTCGGCGAGACGCACCGCGTCGCGATGGACCCGCGCGGCGATGGCCTTCAATCCGCGTGGGCCGTGGAACACCGCGTACATGCCGGCGATCACCGCCAGCAGCACCTGCGCGGTGCAGATGTTCGACGTCGCCTTCTCGCGGCGGATATGCTGCTCGCGGGTCTGCAGGGCGAGGCGGTAGGCCCGGTTTCCCCTCGCATCGACGGAGACGCCCACGAGCCGGCCCGGCAGGGTGCGCTTATGCGCGTCGCGCGTCGACAGGTATGCGGCATGCGGCCCGCCATAGCCCATGGGCACGCCGTAGCGCTGCATGGAGCCGATGGCGATGTCGGCGCCCATCTCGCCCGGCGGCTTCAGCAGGGTCAGCGCCAGGGGATCGGCGGCCATCACCGCCACGGCTCCGGCCTCGTGCAGGCGGGCGATGACCTCCGAGAAATCGCGGATGGCGCCGCAGACGCCGGGATACTGAAAGATGGCGCCGAAGACCTCCGCCGGGTCGAGATCGGTCGACGGGTCGCCGGCGACGATGGTCCAGCCCAGCGGCGCGGCGCGGGTCTTCAGCACGGCGATGGTCTGGGGCAGGCATTCGCCGTCGACGAAGAAGGCGGTCTTGCCGTTGCGGGCGATGCGCGAGGCCATGCCCATGGCCTCCGCCGCCGCCGTGGCCTCGTCGAGGAGCGAGGCATTGGCGATGTCGAGACCGGTGAGGTCGCAGACCAGGGTCTGGAAGTTCAGCAGCGCCTCGAGCCGGCCCTGGCTGATCTCCGGCTGGTAGGGCGAATAGGCCGTGTACCAGGCCGGGTTCTCGAAGATGTTGCGCTGGATCACCGGCGGCATCGTGGTGCCGTGGTAGCCCTGGCCGATGAGCGAGACGAGAAGCCGGTTCTTATCGGCGATGCCGCGCATATGTTCGAGCACCCGGCGCTCGGTGAGCGACGTGCCGAAATCGATGCGCTCTTCCTGGCGGATGTCCGGCGGCAGGGTCTCGTCCACGAGGCCGTGCAGGCTCGGTGCGCCGATCACCTCCAGCATCGCCGCGATCTCGGCGGTGGTCGGGCCGATATGGCGGCGATTGGCGAAATCGTAAGGGTCGTAGCGATCGTTTGGCATGATGGGCCTCGCGTGCCGAAGTCTGAAGAATGTCGCGACGCACCTCCCTACCCCTTGTGGGGAGGGATCGAGGGTGGGGGTGGTTCCGCCGGACTCCGCAGCGGGTCACCCAATCACCCCCACCTCCAACTCCTCCCCACAAGGGGGAGGAGGGCCGCGTCCT